>CALARR010000019.1 GCA_937889015.1 uncultured Planctomycetales bacterium
CTGGCCTTCGATCAGCCCGGCACCTGGAGCCAGAAGTACAACCTGGTCTGGGGTCAGATCCTGGACCTGAATCTGTTTCCGGCCCAAGTGGCGCAGAAGGAGATGGCCTGGTACCGCCAGGTGTTGAACGCCTATGGGCTTCCGCTGGACAGCCGCAAGACATACACCAAGAGCGACTGGACCCTGTGGACGGCGACCTTGGGCGGCGCGCGCGAAGACATCCACCTGTTCTCGTCGCGCCTCCTGGACGCCTTCAACGAGATGCCGCAACGCCGGCCGATGACCGACTGGCTGGAGACCGACCAGGCCAAGAAGGTCGGCTTCACCGCCCGGCCTGTGGTGGGTGGATATTTCATGCCCTTCCTGGCCCACAAGGAACTCTGGCGCAAATATGCCTCGCGCGACAAGGCGAACCCGCAACAACACGTCTGGGCCCCCATGCCCGAGCTGCCCGAAGCGACGGTGGTCGTGCCTTTGACCGCGACCACGCGCGAAGTCTGGCGCTACACGACCGACACGCCGCCGGCCGACTGGGCCGAGCCTTCGTTCAATGACAGCCCTTGGCGCGAAGGCAAGGCCGGCTTCGGCACCCACGGCACGCCGGGCGCCGATGTGGGCACGGTCTGGAACACGGCCGACATCTGGCTTCGCCGCCGTTTCACCCTGCCTCGGGATGTGCCCGGGCCCCTGGTGCCTTGCATGATCCACGACGAGGACGCCGAGATCTGGATCGACGGCTGCCGCGCCGGCTGTTTGACCCGTTATACCGCCACGCCCGAGGTCATGCGCCGCGTGGCCTCTCCCGCGCAGGCTCGACTCCAGCCCGGGGCGACGGTGCTGGTCGCAGTGCATGTGCGCAATACCAAGGCCGGCCAGTACATCGACGTGGGATTCGCTTCCCTGGGCGTCAAGAAGGACTGAGAAACCACCCCAGAACCACCCCAGCCAGGTCGGGCAGCCCGGCAAGACTGAGCTGCCGACAGGTTCTGGGACCGGCTCCAGGAAGGACTGAGGATCTTGTCATGACAAGCGATGCAGCGGCTTCCCCGTCGATGGAATTGGACTCTCTGGCCGGCCAGCGATGGGACCTGCTGGTCGTGGGCGGCGGGATCGTAGGGGCGGGCGTGGTCCGCGACGCGGCCATGCGCGGCCTGCGCGCCGCCCTGGTCGATCAATACGACTTCGCCTTCGGCACCAGCAGCCGCTCCTCGCGCCTGCTGCACGGCGGGCTGCGCTACCTGGCCCAAGGCCGCGTGGGCCTGGTCCACGAAGCCAGCGTGGAAAAATGCGTCCTGCATCGCATCGCCCCGCATCTGGCCGCGCCCCTGCCCTTTCTGTTCCCGACCTACCGCGGCACGCCCTGGACGCGCTGGAAACTGTCCATCGGCGTACGGATCTACGACCTGCTCTGCGGCCGGCGCAACCTGGGGCCCTGCAGCACCTTGTCCGTGGCCGACATGCTGGCCAAGCTGCCGGGCCTGAACCAACACAATCTCACCGGCGGCGTGCGCTACTACGACGGACTGACCAGCGATGCGCGCCTGGCCATCGACACCCTCCGCTCGGCCCAGCGCCATGGGGCCACGCTCCGCAATCACATCTGCTTCCTCAACGCCGATCGCTCCGCCGACGGCTGGACCGCCCAACTCCAGGACCGTCGCTCCGGCCGGCAAATCAATCTGACCGCTGGCGCGGTGGTCAATGCCACCGGTTGCTGGGCCGCAAGTATTCCCCACAGCCGCGTCCGGCTGCGATTGACCAAGGGCATCCACCTGGTCGTCGACCAGGACCGTTTTCCCGTGCCCGAGGCCGTGGTCATGGCCGAAGGCGCGCGCATCCTCTTCGCCATTCCCTGGGGCGAGCGCACGATTCTCGGTACGACCGACACCGACTACGCCGGGGCCCTGGACGACGTGCCGGCCGACGCCGAGGACGTGGCCTACGTGCTCCGCGTGACCAACAGCGCCTTTCCGCAGGCCAAACTCACGCCCGCCGATGTCATCTCCTATTGGGCCGGCGTGCGCCCCTTGATCTCCAAGTCGGAAGTGGCCCAGGGCACTCCTTCCGACACCTCGCGCAACCACCAGATCCGTATGCCCGAGCCCGGCTGGATCGACGTCGCCGGCGGCAAGCTCACCACCTATCGTCTGATGGCCGAACAGACGGTGGACCGCGTGGCGCGCGCGCTGCGGCGCGAGCTGCCGGCCTGCCAGACGGCCGTGGAACCGCTGGTCGCGGAGTCGCAGGCGGCGAACCTCAGCCACGTCATCCCGCCGGCCGTGACGCGCGAAGCCGTAGAGCACTACTGCACCCACGAATGGGCCCTGCACCTGACGGATGTGATGCTCCGCCGCACCAGTTGGCACTACTACCATCGCCACGCGGCGGAAATCGCCCAGCAAACCAGCCAGTGGATGGCCGAACTGCTCGGCTGGACTCCCCAGCAGCAGGCGGACGAACTGGCCGAATACCGTCATGCCACCCGGCCGGTCACCGCGTAGCAAGGCGGCCTCTGCAGACCCGCGAGCCTGGCTCGCAGGAGCCCACTTCGCGTTTTCGCATCCATCGTTTCGCATTCGAGCATCTTCCGGCAGGTGCTCGGGCTGGACTCGCCGGGTCAGAATGGGCATTGCCGGCCAACCCGGGAAATAGCTGCCCATTCTTGCCCCTCGGCAAGGGCCGCGTTACCCTATCTATTGGTCCTCAGATAAGCAATGCAGCCAGGGCGACCAACGGGAGCCCGATTTCTCCGCACAAACGCCACCCTCGTGTTGCATTCCCTTTCTGAACATCAATATTTGTCGACCCTACCTTTCCCCCCAATCTGCGAGACCCGAGATGAGCCAACCCCTGCCCCCCAACACGCGTCGTGAGTTCCTGAAGAACACCGGCCGCATCGCTGCGGTTTCCGCCCTCGCCGGCACGGCCATTCCCCACGTCCACGCCGCTGAGAACAATACCATCAACGTCGCCCTGATCGGCTGCGGCGGACGAGGCACCGGCGCGGCGGCCAACGCTCTGAAAGCCAAGAATGGCGGTCCCATCAAGCTCGTCGCCATGGCCGATGCCTTCAAGGACCGCCTGGATCGCAGCTACGATAGCCTTACCAAGCAACTCGGCGAACAGGTCGCCGTGCCCGAAGACCGCAAGTTCGTGGGCCTGGACGGTTACAAGCAGGCCATGAATTGCCTGAAGCCGGGCGACGTGGCCATCTTCGCCACCCCGCTGGCCTTCCGCTGGGTGCATTTCGACTACGCCATCCAGAAGAACCTGAACGTCTTCATGGAGAAGCCGTTGACGGCCGACGGCCCCAGCTCGCGTCGCATGCTGGAGCTGGCCGCCAAGTCGGAAGAGAAAAAGCTCAAGGTGGGCGTGGGCCTGAATTCCCGGCACGCGCGCAACATGCAACAGGTGGCCGAGCGCATTCATAACGGCGAGATCGGCGACATCGTGCTCATGCGCGGCTATCGCATGCACGGCCCCATCACCGGCTACTTCGGCGCCAAACCGGCCGATATGACCGAGGTCGAGTTCCAACTCCGCCGCTTCCACGCCTTCATTTGGGCCAGCGGCGGCACCTACAGCGATTTCTACATCCACATCATCGACCATTGCTGCTGGATGAAGAACGCCTGGCCGGTGAGCGCCATGGGCCTGGGCGGCCGCCACTATCGCCAGACCAGCGAAGGCGCCCCCTGCGTCGACCAGAACTTCGACATCTACTCTGTGGAGTACACCTTCCCCGACGGCGCCAAGCTGATCATGGACGGGCGCTCGATGCTCGGCTGTGAGAAGATCTTCCAAAGCGCCGCCCAGGGCACCAAGGGCTACGCGGTCCTCTCCAAGGCCGGCGATTGCGGCGGCCCCTCCAGCACCTACAAGGGCCAGCTCCCCGAACGCTCGAACCTGATCTGGGAGTCCAAGCTCGAACGCTCCGAACAGAACTCCCACCAGAATGAATGGGACGACCTGATCGAGGCGATCCGCGCCGACAAGCCCTTCAACGAGGCCAAGCGCGGGGTGGAAGCCAGTCTGGTGACCTCGATGGGCCGCATGGCCGCGCACACCGGCCGCACCGTCACCTTCGAGGAAATGCTCAAGAGCGACCACGAATACGCGCCCAACGTCGACAAGCTCACGCTCGACGGCCCGGCCCCGCTCACGCCCAACGCCGAGGGCAAGTACCCGGTGCCGCAGCCAGGCGTGGTGATGAACCGCGAGTTCTGAGCATCGCCTCGGCTCCTCCCCAAACGCGGGGATTGCCTTGAGTTTCCACCTGTGGTAATCATTTCCACATGGCCTGCAGCCGACGCTGGTCCGTTCCCCTGAGCGGACCAGCGTTCGGGCCCAGGCGCAGCGGCTGGTGCCGGACCGGGGCTGGCACCGGGTCACCTATTTCGGCGACCTCAAGCAGCCGGCCTTCGCCCTGGCCGACGCGCTCGGTTTCGAGGTGATCCAAGAGGCGTAGCATGAAACAGAGGACGCTGGGCAGGAACACCCCGACCAGATATCCGCCCAGCCGATTGTCAAGTCGCGAGTCGTGCGGTTGAGTCAGCACGACGATCAGATGCGCGCTTCGCACCAGAGCCGCCATAAGGAACAGCACCCCCAACACACAGAAGACGATCGACAGAAAACGTCTCACAGTGCCACCCCCTCTGTGCCCCAGTGCCTTTGTACCTCTCTGCGATTCCGGCGTGCCTCGCTCCGCTCGGCCACGCCCCACGCGGCCAAAAGCCGAAGGGCTCGCCCCTCGCCCCTCGCCCCTCGCCTCTCGCCTCTCGCCTCTCGCCTCTCTGTGCCTCGCCCCGTCAACCTTCCGGCTTACTCGCCGGCGGCTGGCCTTCGGCCAATTGCCGTAGTCGCGCCCGATCCAGCAACTGGATGCGATTGCCCTCCAGCTCCACGATCAGTTGCGCCTCGATCAGACGGCTCAGGGTGCGGGAGAAGGTCTCGCTGGTCAGGTTCAGGTGGCTGGCCACGTGCCGCTTCAAGGCCGGCAGCTCAATCGCCCCATCGGCATCCGCCTCGGACTCCAACAGGAATCGCGCCAACCGCCCGCCCGCATCGCGCAGCACCACGTCTTCCATCAAGTTCACCAGGTGCCGCACCCACATCGTCATGCCGGTCATCATTTCCAGGCACAACGGATGATCTTCCTCCAGCGCGCGGCGGAAGAGGTCCATCGGCAGCAATACGCAGGTGCTGGCCACCTCGGCCTGGGCGCTGGCCGGGCAATCGAAATTGCCGATTGCCGCCACCTCGGCAAACGTGTTGCCGGGCCCCACCATGTGCAACACGTGCTCCTTGCCGTTGGGCCCGATGCGGAACACGCGCACCAGGCCGCTGCCCACCACGTACACGCCCGGACAAGCCTGGTTCTCGCGGAAGATCAGCTCGCCCTTGCGGAAGCGGCAGAGCCGGGCCATGCCCACCAGCCGTGCGAAGCTGGGCTCGTTGACGGTGGCAAACAGCCGGCAACTACGCAGGATCTCGCCGATGTTCTGCGACATGTTTTTGCCCCACAGACGCGAAGCGGTTTCGGTTGCAGGAAGCCGCTCTGAGATCGTTGGTTCTGAGTGAAGCGAAGAATCCGCTCGGTTCGAGATCCTTCGCTGCGCTTCAGGATGACCCGGGGTGGACTTCCCGCAACAGAAACGAAACACCAGACGAAAGACGCTCACTCCCGCGATGTCGATGGGCGTTCAGACGACGCAGCCTTCCGCTCTTCACCTTTCACGCCGCCGAGCCTTTGCGCGCCTTTTCCAGGTACTTGTCCAGGATCACCGGCACCTGGTCGGGCGTGACGTTGCCGTGCACCTCGTTGCCGACCATGATCACCGGCGCCAGGCCGCACGTGCCCAGGCAGCGCGAGCCCTCCAGCGTGAAAATGCCGTCCTTGGTCGTCTCACCCCAGGTGATGCCCAGCTCGTCCATGACCTTCTGGGCCACGCGGTCGGCGCCCTTCACGTAGCAGGCCGTGCCCAGGCAGACGTTGATGATGAACTGGCCGCGCGGCTGCAGGCGGAAGAAATGGTAGAAGCTGGCCACGCCGGCCACCTTGGCCGCCGGAACCTGCAGCAGTTGGGCCACGGCGTCGAGCTGCTCGCGGCCCAGATAGCCGAAATGGCTCTGCACCTTGTGCAGCACGCCGATCAGGTGGCTGGCCGGCTCGCACGACTGCCGGCACTGGGCAATGTACTCCACGATGGCTGGCGTCAGGGCCGCCTCCGCCGTGGCTTGGACCTGTTCCCAATTGTCGGTACGGATGCTCATCGAACGCCTCGTGGCAACTTGGCCTGATAATGCGTGTGCAGCAGCTCGTGGGCCCGCTCGGTGCCCGGACCGCCCAGAAACTTGTCGTACAACTCTTCGATCGACGGATTCTCGTACGACTTGCGCAAAGTCTTGCCCTTGTCGATCGCGTACAGGGCGCCGGCGCGCTTCTTCAACAATTCGGGGTCGAGGACCTTGAGGTTCTCGGCCGGATAGGGTTGGCCGCCGCCGCCGATGCAGCCGCCGGGGCAGGCCATGACCTCGATCACGTGGAACTGCTCTTCACCCTTGACGACCTTGTCCAACAGGACTTTGGCATTCGTCAAACCGTTGGCCACGCCCACGTGGATGGCCCGGTCCCCGATCGCCACATACGTCTCGCGCAGGCCTTCCACGGCCCGCACCTCGGTGAACTCCAATCGGTCGGCGGGCCGGCCGGTGACCAGTTCGCTGGCCGCGCGGAGCGTGGCTTCCATCACGCCGCCCGTGGTTCCAAAAATGTCTCCGGCGCCGCTGGACGCGCCCAGCGGATCGTCGAACTTGCCCTCGGGCAGACGGATGAAGTCGATGCCGTAACACTTGATCATCCAAATCATTTCGCGCGTGGTCAGCACGGCGTCGGTGTACGGCCGGCCGTCGGGCGCCAGATGCTCGGGCCGATTGGCTTCGTACTTCTTGGCCACGCAGGGCATCACGGCCACCACATACACCTGCTTGGGATCGATCCCCTTGTGCTGCGCGTAATAGGTCTTGGCCAGCGTGCTGAGCATGCTCATCGGCGACTTGCAGGTCGACGCGTGCGGGATCAGCTCCGGGTAGAACTTCTCCATGAAACTCACCCAACCGGGCGAGCAGGAGGTGATCATGGGCAGCGGGCCGCCGTCCTTGAGCCGGGTGAGGAACTCGTGCGCCTCTTCCACGATCGTCAAGTCGGCGCCGAAGTTCGTGTCGAACACCGCGTCGAATCCCAGGCGCCGCAGGGCCGTGATCATGCGCCCCGTGGCCGGCGTGCCCGGCGGCAGCCCAAACCCCTCGCCGATCGCGGCGCGAATGGAGGGCGCCGTCTGGATCACCACGTGCAGGTCGGGATTGGCGATCGCGTCCCAAACCGGCCCGCACCCGCGCTTCTCCACAAAGGCGGCCGTAGGGCAGACGTTGATGCACTGCCCGCATTGAATGCAGACCGAGTCGTCCATATTCGCCCCGTGCGCCGGCGCGACCACCGTGGTAAACCCGCGCCCGTGCTGGCTCAGGTTGTGTACGCCCTGGATCTCGGCGCACACGCGCACGCAGCGCCCGCAAAGGATGCACTTCTCCGCGTCGCGCACCACGGAATGGCTGGTCAATTCCAGGGGAAAGTGCTTGCGCTCGCCGTCAAAGTGCCGCCGCCGCACGCCCATGGCGTAAGCCAGATTCTGCAGTTCGCAGTTGCCGTCGCGGTCGCAGGTCTGGCAGTCGCGCGGATGGTTGTCCAGCAACAGCTCGACGATGTCGCGCCGCGCCTGGCGGATCTCGGGCGAGTTGGTCTGCACTTCCATCCCTTCCCACACCAGCGTGGAGCAGGAAGCCATGTAGTAGCCCATGCCCTTGACGTCGACAATGCACACGCGACACGAGCCGGCCAGGCTCAGGTCAGGGTGATAGCACAACCGGGGAATGCGGATCCCCAGTTGCTCGCAAGCTTCCATCACGGTCGTTCCTTCCGGAACGCTGACCGGAGTGTCGTCGATGCGGAGATTGATGGTGTTGTGTTGCATAGGACAGCCAAAACCCGAGCCTTACGGCAAAACCACGATCCACAAACAAACGACTGCGTCCAACGGACAACGGCGTCACAGCCGATTCACGGCGTTGAAGCGGCACACCTCGAAGCACCGCCCGCACTTGATGCACCGCAACTGGTCGATCACGTGCGGCTCGCGCCGCGCGCCGCTGATGCACTCCACCGGGCAGTTCTTGGCGCACACCGTGCAGCCCACGCACTTCGGCTCGTTGATCTCGTAACGCACCAGGGCCACGCAGCGCTTGGCCGGGCAGCGCTGTTGGGTCACGTGAGCCAGATACTCCTCGCGGAAGTGCTCCAACGTGCTGAGCACCGGGTTGGGCGCGGCGCGCCCCAGGCCGCACAGCGACGACTTCTTGATCAGCCGCGCCAGCCGCTCCAGCCGATCCAGGTCTTCCAGCGTGCCCTGGCCCGTCGTAATCCGGTCCAGGATCTCCGCCATGCGCTTTGTTCCCTCGCGGCAGGGCGTGCACTTGCCACACGATTCGTCTTCGGAAAACTTCACGAAAAACTTGGCGATGTCGACCATGCAGTCACTCTCGTCCAGCACGATCATGCCGCCGCTGCCCATGATCGAGCCGGCCTTGTTGAGCGTGTCGTAGTCGATCCGCAGGTCGAGCCACTTGGCCGGAATACAGCCGCCCGCCGGCCCCCCGGTCTGCACGGCCTTGATCTGCTTGCCGCCGGGCGATCCGCCGCCGATCTCCTGCACCACCTCCTGCAGCGTCGTGCCCATCGGCACTTCCACCAGTCCCGTGTGCGTCACCTTGCCGGCCAGGGCAAAGACCTTGGTCCCGCCGCTCTGCGCGGTGCCGATCCGCCGGAACCAATCCGCCCCGAACTGGATGATCACCGGCACGTTGGCGAAGGTCTCGACGTTGTTGATCACCGTGGGCTTGCCCCACAGGCCGCTCTGCGTGGGAAACGGCGGGCGCACGCGCGGTTGTCCGCGCTCGCCTTCGATGGAGTGGATCAGGGCCGTCTCCTCGCCGCACACAAAGGCCCCTGCCCCGAGGCGGATCTCCAGGTCGAAATCGAAGTCCGAGCCCAAGATCTTCTTGCCCAGCAGGCCGTACTCGCGGCACTGGCGAATCGCGTTCTCGATCCGCTCCACAGCCAGGGGATACTCGGCGCGAATGTAGAAGAACCCGCGCTGCGCCCCGATGGCATAGCCGCCGATGAGCATGCCTTCGACCACGTTGAAGGGGTCGGATTCGAGCATGCTCCGGTCCATGAAGGCCCCGGGGTCGCCTTCGTCGGCATTGCAGATCAGATAGCGAACCGGGTCCTTGGCCTCGGCCCCCATCCGCCACTTCTGCCCCGTAGGATAGCCGCCGCCGCCGCGGCCGCGGAGATTGCTCTTGGTCACCTCGTCGACGACCCAGTCCGGCTGATGCTGCAGGGCCTTGGCCAAGGCCAGGAAGCCTTGATAGTGGAAATACTCTTCGATGCTGTTCGGATCGATCACGCCATTGTGCCGCAAGGCAATGCGGTTCTGGCGGTTGAAGAAGGCCACGTCGCCATACAGTTCGAAGAACTCCTGGCTGACCGGCTCGGCCTTCACGCGCAGCCGTTCCACGATCCGCCCGCCCACCAGGTGTTCCCGAATCACCTCGTCCAGGTCGGCGTCGTTCTGCACGCGGTACAGAACCTTGTCGGGCCGCACCAAGATGTGCGTGCTGACGCCGGCGCTGTCCGCGCCGCAGGCGCCAAAGCAACTGGCGGCCGTCACGCGCACCTCGTCCGGCCCCAGACCGGCCGCCTGCAGCTTCTCACCCAACGGCCCGCGCAGCTTCTGTCCACGCCAACCGCACCGCGCGCTGCCGCAGACCAGCAACTCGTAACGCGCCACCTTTTCCACCGGCCCGTCAAGAATGTGCTTCAGAAGCGGCGTGCCCTTCTGAATATGCGTCGTGAAGATCTCGTGGACCATCTGGCGGTTGACACGCTCGTACTTCACCGGCATCTGGCCCGGGATCATGACCCCCACGATCGGCTCGCGACTGCAACGCCCGGTGCAGCCTGTCTGACGCAGCAGGATGTCCTCGCGCTGACTGGCAGCCACATGCTTGCGAAACTCCTCAAGCACCTCATTCGACCCGGCGGCATGCTCGCATGTCGCGGAGCCGACCTGAATGACGATGCGGTGCCCGTTGGCCCGCTGTTGGAGCGCCTGTTGGGCTCGGGCCGCGAGATTCAGGAAGTTTTGCTGGATGGGGGTATTCACGATTTATCGTAGCTCGCGTTGTCAAAAAGCTTCAACTAGCGAAGATATATCAAGTCTGTCATCGACCAGCCACAACGACGATTCGAGCGGAACGAGCGCCAAGCAGGCGCTTTCCCGCAGGGCCCGGGAGGGTTGCATTAGTTCTGGCAGGGAAATACCGGCCATGGTAACCGGGCCACACTTCGGCATGCGCGTCGTCATCGTGGCCGATCATTGAGAATCAGCCCCACGATTGTCAAGATCACCCCCAGCACGAGCCAAGGACTGGCCGGTTCGGCAAAGAACAACAGCCCGGCCACCGCTGCCAAGGCGGTCTGTGAGGCATTGATCGCATTGGCGTGAACAATCGTCGTCAGTTGCAGCCCCTTGGTATAGGAGCCGAAGGCCACCAGATTGAGGATTCCGGCCAGGAGCATGAGCCCGAACTGGCTGGCTGGCGTGGCCAGCAGCCCCTCCAGTCCCAGATACGCCAAACTGATGGGCCCGAGCGTCAGCGTGCCCATGCCCGGAATCATCAGCACGATCACAGCCGGGGGGATCGAACTGGTCATCGATTTGCGGATCGTCAGATTCAACGCGGCGAAGATCAGCCCCGCCATGCATATCGCAGCAACAGCCGCCACGACCCACATGGGTCCGACCTCGGCCGTGGTCTGAGCGGCCACGGCCTGATTGGCCTGGTTGGCGCCGACGCTCAGCACGCTCACCGCGGCAATCAGCATGCCGATCGCCACCACGCCGCGCCGCGGCACCCGTTCACCCAGGACCAACAGGCCCAGGATAGCGCTGCCCACCAGGGTCACGCCGACCACCAACGGAATGCTGACGGCCATACCGATCACGCCCAAGGCCCAGAGGACCATCACGTTCCCGCCCAGTTGGGTGGCCAGTCCCACCAGCACCAAGGCCCCCAGGGCGCGACGCGAAGGCAGAAACGGGATCCCGCGCCACGCGTACCAGGCCAACAATGGCACAACCGCCACCACGGCCACCGTCTCTTTGACCCAAATGGCCCAGACCGGGTTGCTGGCGACCAGCGCGCGCAGACACATGTTGGCCCCCGTGTAGGCCAAGGCAGAGATCGCGCAGAGAATTCCGCCCACAATGGCCGGCTCCATGCCGGCAGGGCGCGAGACCTGGGGAGATTCGGCGTCGTTCACGAGGGGCCATTGTAGGACTTGCGGCCCCTGCTGACCAGCCATAATCGGCAACCACCAACAATCCCAAGGAATACTTCGCCGAGCTATCCGAGGCCTGGTTTGGCACAAACGATTTCTATCCCTTTGTCCGGGCCGAAGTCCGCGACCACGACCGGGAAGCGGCCAAGCTCCTGGAGCAGATCTGGGATGCAGATTATTGACCTCTGCACGGAACTGCGATCATCGACAGCGACGGCATCAATCGTCTTTCAACACACCATGCTCGCGGAACCACTGGCGAATCAGGCGCAAGACTTCCTCACGGTGGCTCTGATCGACCGGATGTTCATGTCCCTCGAACACATACCGCTTGTTCGCGACCTGGTTTCGCTGCAAGACTTCCTGAAGCGCAGCCGACTGCTCCGGCCGGACCACGCGATCGTCGGCCCCGTGCAGCATCAATAGCGGCGTGCGAATCCTGTCGGCCGCATCGACCGCGGGCGCGGGAAACCCGCCGCGCGGCGCGACCCCACTCCCCGTGATCGCCGCCGCAAGCAACGCCTGGGGATCGCCAGCCGCCAGACCAATCGTCACGAACCCGCCCATGCTATGGCCGTAGGCCACGATCCGCCGTGCATCCACCTCGGGCTGCGCGCGGAGAATCTCCAGGCAAGCCTCCGCGCGGCGGAGGTTCTCTGGACTGGCGCCGTAGTCGGAGGGTGCCCCGGCCGACACGGGTTTGGGGCCGGGGGCACGCTGGCTGCCCGAACGCGGCCCCGCCGCACGCACACTGTGCGTGTAGTTGGGCGCAATGCAAACCATGCCCCAACCGACGAACTCACGCGCCTTGACCAGCCCGAAACTCTCGGCGCTGCCTCCCAAGCCGTGACTGATCAGGATCGCGGGAAAAGGCCCCTTGCCCTCGGGCTTCCGCAGTATCCCGGAAAGCGTCTGCCCGTCCACCACACAGGTCCAACGCTCGCCCTCCAGGCGAAAGTCCTTGACTTCTGTCCCGCGGGATAAGGCAGGTGGTTTGCGAGCCGCCGGCGCACTGCCCGACGCAGGCTGCGCGGAACCAGCCGCCCTCAACGTCGCTCCCTTTCCCACCACTCGGGCTCCGTACGCCAGGGCCTCTTCGTAGCTCGGATCAAAACTCTTGTTGCCCCGCGTGCCGCGGAGCACGTCCTCCGGATACACGTTCAGATAGCTGCAGCCGATCCGTTGCGCCGCTTGCATGATCTCCATCAAGCTGCCGGGCCGACCGCCCGTGCCCGTGGCCATCTCGAAAAACAGGCGCGTCTGCCCGGACCACCGCAGGAAGGCGGCGGTCCGACCGCCGGAACGGTCCTGGTAGCTGCTGCCGTTCAACCCATTCTGCCCCACGTAGAATCCACGCCGCACACAGTAGTCCCCGATCGTCGCCGACCGGTCTGCCCCGCGCAGTCCTCCAACGTTCAGCGTGACCAGCGGTGGCGTGCCGCGAAACGTCCGGTCGGCCGCGTCGATCCACTGCTGCAGCGTCTGCAGCCAGAGGTCCTCGCTATAGCAGCGGCCATCGCTGGCGGCGGCCGTCTCGAACTGATCGGCAAACTTGGGATCGGTGCGACGGATCGTCCCGAATCGATAGGGATTCGTCTCGGCCCCGGGCGTAACGTCGACGAACAGCAGGTTCGGATTCTGGTCGTAGCGCGCGGCGAACTGGGCCAGAAAGCGGTCGGCATAGCGACGGTAGATGGGATCCCAGATGAGCGGCATCTCGGTGCCGCTGGGCGCGTGGAAGGCGAACCGCGCTCCTTCACCCCAGACCCACTGGGGCGTCGGCTTCTTGTAGTAAGGCTTGGGCCAGTTGCCGCTGGTGGACCACAAGAAACGAACCGCCACCTTCTTGCCGGCCTCCAGCCAGGGAGCCATCCAGCGGTCCAACTCGCTCCAATCGCAGCGGCCGTTCTCCCTCTCCACCTCGCTCCACACCACCTGGAACAGCGCGCCGCAGATATGCGGGTTGGCGATCACGGCCGCGTTCTCCGCAGCAGCGAAGTCCGCCTTGGCATAGTAGAGCAGTCCGACGGAAGGTTCTCGCGGCCCACGCTGCGCCGTCTGGCCCAACGCCGCGCTGGTCACCAGCGCTACCCCAAACCACCAACCGCAAGCACGTCGCGCGCAATCCATGACCTTGCCTCCTGAGAGCCTATCCCCAAACTGCCCCAGTCCCGTCGGGCGGCCCGGCAAGACGGAACTGCCAACTGGTTCTCGAACCGGCTCCCACTACACCCTATCCAAGAGCACCCAAGAAAGCCACAGACGCGGCAGTTCTTTCCCTTTTCTCCCCTTCCCCGTTTCTCCTTGTTACACACAAGTCTGCAAAAAACGAGGAGGATGCTCGCAAATACGGGATGCCACCCGGAAACGCGAAAAATGCTGGACAAGCGGTTCCAGATGGTCTAATTTCGCAGTCGGACGCGCGCAGGAGGCCCGACAATCAAACGCAGGGCCTATCCCAGAACCATCACAGCCACGTCGGGCGGCCCAGCGGGATTGAGCTGCCGACAAATTCTGGGACCGGCTCCAAATCGACTTCATCCGGCGTAGCATACAAACCTGTCATCGTGAGGGCACGTACCATGCATCGCTTTGCCTTGCCGTGGGGTGGTCTTCTGGCTCTGGTCAGTGCGCTGGCCCTGCTCCCCGAGGCGCAGGCCGCCCCGGCGCCCGGCCGACCGAACATCGTCCTGATCATGTCCGACGACATGGGCTATTCGGACCTGGGCTGCTACGGTGGCGAGATCCGCACGCCGAACCTCGACCAACTGGCTGCCGGTGGCTTGCGTTTCACCCAGTTCTACAACACGGCGCGCTGCTGCCCGACGCGCGCCAGCCTGCTGACCGGCCTCTATCCGCACCAGGCCGAAGTGGGCCACATGACCGGCGCCAAGCACGCCCAACACGGCTACGAGGGGGACCTGAGCCGCAACGCGGTGACCATCGCCGAGGTGCTGCGCACCGCCGGCTACGCGACCTGCATGGTCGGCAAGTGGCACGTGACCAAGTTCACCGAGCCGGAGGGCCCGCGGCACAACTGGCCGCTGCAACGCGGCTTCGACCGCTTCTACGGCACCATCGCCGGCGGCGGCAACTTCTACGACCCCACCACCCTCTGCCGCGGCAATCAGTACATCACGCCCGTCAACGATGCCCAGTACCGTCCGGAACGCTTCTACTACACCGACGCCATCAGCGACAACGCGGTGCAGTTCCTCGACCAGCACGCCAAGCAGAAGCCGCAGCAGCCGCTGTTCATGTACGTGGCCTACACCGCGGCCCACTGGCCCATGCACGCACCTGAAGAAGAGATCGCCAAGTACCAAGGCCGCTATGACTGCGGCTACGGCCCCATCCGCCAGCAGCGCTATCAGCGACTAAAAGAGTTGGGACTGATTGATCCGCGCTGGGAACTCTCGCCCCAGGCCGGCGATTGGGACAGCATGGAACACAAGGCCTGGGAGGCGCGCTGCATGGAAGTCTATGCGGCCATGGTCACGCGCATGGACGCCGGCATCGGGCGGATCGTTGCCACCCTGCGCCAACTCGGCCGGCTGGACAATACCCTGGTCTTCTTCCTCCAGGACAACGGGGCCTGCGCCGAACCCATGGGCCGCCAATGCCCACCCGCCTGGCGTCTGGACGGTACCCAGCCCATGGGTCCCGACGAATTACAGGCGCGGATCACTCCACCCATGCGTACGCGCGACGGCCGCGCCGTGCTGGGCGGACCCGAGGTCATGCCCGGCCCCGCCGACACCTACATCGGCTATGGCCAGGCCTGGGCCAATGTGTCCAACACGCCTTTCCGCGAATACAAACACTGGGTCCACGAAGGCGGCATCTCGACCCCACTGATTGCCCATTGGCCGGCGGGCATTCCGCGCCGCGGCGAATTCGAGCGCCAGCCCGGCCACCTGATCGACATCATGGCCACCTGTGTCGACGTGGCCCAGGCGACCTATCCCCAAGAGTTCAACGGCAACCCCATCAAGCCCCTGCCCGGTCGCAGCCTGGTGCCCGCCTTCTCGGGCCAGACCATCCAACGCGACGCGATCTACTGGGAGCACGAGGGCAACCGGGCGATCCGCGTTGGGCCATGGAAGCTGGTGGCCAAGCACCACCCCCAGAACCGTCCCGGCCCGTCTGCGCGCCCAGGGACAACCGAGTCGCCAGGCCCTTCCGGAACCGGCGCCTCCAATCCGCGCGGCGATTGGGAGTTGTACGACATCCAGTCCGATCGTTCGGAGATGCACGACCTGGCCGCGCAGCAACCGGACCGCGTGCAGAGCATGGCCCAGCAATGGGAAACGTGGGCCCGCTCGGCCGACGTCGTGCCCTGGCCCTGGGGGCCGCCCTACGGACCGGACAAACCGGGCCCGGCCAAGAAGAAGCCTCAGCGGTAAGGGGTAAGGATCGCTCGGCGCCGGTGCGGGATCACCGCGAGACGAATCACGTCGCCGTGGTCAAGAACTTGGTTCCTGGGTCGCGGTTGTCTTCTGCGCGCGGCGTGGTTCGCCTCGCACGACTCGGCGATTGTCATCTGCCTGGCGGCTCTGCACGTCTCGGACAAGTGCCCGGAGGTCGTAGTTGAAGCGCGCCGCATACTCCTCGCGGTATCGTTTGATCTCATCAACGATCAGATCGGAAGACACGGTCATATCTCCATGATTTCCTGGGGCGTACAGATGGAGGGCGGCTCGTAGCCGAGCCTGCGACAAATCGACTCGATTCTGGGCCGTAGCAAGGCATTGGCCAGATGCTTGCAGTTCCACGTCAAGAGGTATTGTACGCCGTTGACGGTCGCCACGGCCACATGAAGCGCGTCGACTTGCGACTTCCTGGGAAGTGGTACTCCCGCATCTGCGCGTATCGTATGCGCAGATGTTTGAGCCGGTCCCGCTGTGCCGCTCGACCTGCCTATGGCGGTTTTGGGATGAGTTCTTTGTGTAAGAAGGAGAAAAGGGAAAGGGGACAAACGGAAAAGAATGCAGGACCCGGTTTCTACAGCTCCAACGCCTCTCGGTTGCGGCTTGGCGACTTGGCGCGGAAACCTCCAGGACTGGGGCTTGGAACCTATCCCCGAATCGCCATAGCCACGTCGTGCGACCCAGCGGGATTGAGCCGCCGACAGGCTTTGGGGCCGGCTCTACGTGGAAGACTCGGCAACCGGCCGGCGGCGGTAGTGCCACCGCCAAAAGAGCACCGCCAGCAGTGCTCCCGCACTGTAGCACAAGATGTCCGCCGGGTCGGCCACCACCGGGAAGGTGCTCTGCAGCCGGCCGGGAAGCAGAATCTCGAACCAGGCGGACCAGACCAGCAGGGGCACTATGATTTCCAGCGATTGCGGCGGTTTGTCGTCCGCCCGGAGTCCGGCCTTTCTCAGCCCCCAGACCAAGATTGGCACCCAGAAGGGAATACAGATCAGGTCGTTCAAGTAGCAACGCAGCAGGGACGTGCTCATGCCATAAGTGGCCAGCGCACGATGGACCCAGTACGCACAGAAACAGGTCACGAACAGCGGGTCGCGCAGATAGGCGAACGGCATGGCTCAGTGACGGTTGAGGGTGACGTGCGCAAGCGTCATGAACAACGCCAGAACCACCGCCGCAATGGTAACCAGAGCGATACCCAGCAAGATCCTGAGCGCCTTGCAGGGGCGGTCTTTGTGCCAAAAGCGCGCAAGGAAGCAGGCCAATCCAGCCAATATGCTGCCCAAACACGCCGTGACGAACAGTCTGCTGCTATTCCAGCCCTCGAACACGAACTGGCGGAACGTCGGTTGAAAGTCGATCGGTCCACCAGGCCAGATATCGACGTCCGCATCAAGCCCTTCACCGCCTGGCTGCCCATCCCGGCCGAGGCTTCGCAACCGGAAACCCTCCTCGGTCTTGCGGTATTGCAGAGTGTTTCCCCAGGGATCGCCCCACCGCAATTGGCCCGACTCGTCAATCAGGTCCTTTGCAGAAGGATCCCCTCGCAACTCACACAACGACTCCGGATAGTGCTCATGTCGCTCGACATACGGGGACAAAGCCTGCTGGACAAACTCATAGTTGTGGAGCATCCAATATCGATGGCCGTCGAAGTCCCCCGTCGCTACCACGCCGCGAACCGAGGTCCAGGCGCTCCAGTACGTCAGCACGAACACCAACAGAGCGGTGAACCATGCCGCCGCGACGCGTACGCCGATGGGCAAGGCGACTCCCGCTGGGGTCTGCGGTGGGACGGACGTCGCGGTCATGACAGCAGTTCCCCTGCGCAGACAGATGCACACATCAAGCCGATTCCACTCTGCCGCACCGAATTCTCTGAGATCGGCTCTAGAGTCCAAACCTCACCAGCAGCCTACCCTCATTTGCAGGGGCAATCAAGTAACCAGAAGACAACGGTCTCCAGCACGATCGCACGTTCTCCTCGTCGGAAAAACCACGGCCCTTGTCCCGCCTCCACGGCTATCGCGTGATAGGCTTGGTTAGATGTCTTCGGATCCCGCGGCGGATTTGGCGCATTGACGACACGGTGCGAGTGGAACATGGGCCGGCTCTTCCAAACCATCGATGACCTGCGACTGGGACGCGACGTGCTCCGCACGCGCCGCTACGGCGTCATCGAGGTCCGCAATGGCTGCTTCCAGCAGATCCGCCTGCGGCCGTTCCCCAAGATCGCCAGCCTGCCCGGCGTGGTCTGGTTCGGCGGTTGGCGGCACCGGGTCGAGCCGGGCGATTGGTTCCGCTTGTACTACAACCAGCCGCGCCAACACGCGAATTTCCTGATCCTGAAGTACGTTGTCTCCGGCTCCGAAGGCTCGTTGGCCAGCCTCAATCGCGTGCTGGAAACGCTGGACGAGATCGCGCGCATCAAGGGCTCCGACGCCCTGCTGTGCGATGTGGCCAACTGGCGCGTGTCGACGGCCATCCTGGGCCGCTGGGGATGGGAACCGCATTGCCCCTCGCCCTGGCATCGCCACTACATCAAACGCTTCTACGGCCACTTTCCGCCGCGCCCGGCCTGGCTCGAACGCCACCTGGAACTCGACGCCGCCGAAGAACACTTGGCGCATGTCTAGAGCCAAGCGTACCACCTTCGCGTGGCAAGCACACCACTCGCCAAGAGGGCGCGCCACGGTTTGTATATTCCACCCTGCGTCCGTTCCCAGCGGCGTACCTCGCTCCGCCCGACGCACCCGACGCCTGAGTGATGTCCTAAGCAACTGCGTAAAGGCGCGCCTCGACTTGGTCTCGCTTGGACGGGAGCCCCGAAAATGGTAGGATGCTGAGTTCCGGGCTTCTCAATCGTTGCGGCACCGGCTCGCGGCCCTTTCGGCCCGGGGAAATTGTCTTGTGCTTCCTTTCGCGTTTTCATGCAATTCCGTGCCATCGATCGAGCGGGCCGGGGAGAGATTCACATGGGGAAAAAAGAAGAGGCCATCGAAGTTGAAGGAGTGGTGACAGAAGCCCTGGCCAACACGCGGTTTCGCGTGCAAATCGAGGGTGGACACCTGGTTGTGGCCCACGTGGCCGGCCGGATGCGGAAGCACTTCATCCGTATTGTGCCCGGTGACAAGGTCCGCGTGGAACTCTCGCCCTACGACCTGACCAAGGGGCGCATCACCTACCGCGAACGATAGACGACGTACGAATGCCGCTGGCGCAGCCGCTTCCATCGCGGCCGGAACCCGGCAATCGCGGCCAAATCTGACGTTCGCGCGCCCGTCGCCCCGCGCACAGCCCTGCGCGGCCCCTCTGCGCGACAAGCGGTCTTCCGGCCCGCTTCGGCTCGAATTCTGGCGAATTCAGTTGCAGTCTGTTGAGAACGTCCAGCCCGCCTGTTCGCCGAGCCACTCCTGGGCCGCCCCTGGGCCCGTTCCCCCCTGTCTGCGATCCGTCGCCTCGCGTGCTCTGGCCTCACCGTGCGTTTCCCTGTAAACTTCCGCGATGATTGCTCAGTGCCCGTGGTAAGCAACGCTGCCCAAAGGAGACGAAAGTGAGAACGATGTTCTTGTCCGTGTTGGCCCTGATCGGCCTGGTGGGACCTGTGGCCCAAGGCCTCGCCCAGGAAGGTACGCAACCCGTGGCCGTGGTGTCGTTCTGCGGCTACGAACGGTTCTTCAAGAGCATTGATGTGCTCGGAAAGTTGGCCGGCAACGACAACCTCGGCGCCGGGGCCGAAGCTACGGTGAAGATGATGACCGGCGGCCAGGGCCTGGCCGGCTTGGACACCAAGCGTCCCTGGGGCGCGGTGGCAGAGCTCAAGGGTGGCGTTCCGTCCGTGTATGGCGTGCTGCCCGTCACGGACCTCAAGGCCCTCGTGCAAGTCCTGCAGCAGATGCAAGTCGCGATTCGCGATGCGGGCGACGGCATCTACAACCTGCAAATCCAGAGTACTTCCCTGTTTGTCAAGCAGCAGGGCGATTGGGCCTATATCGCGGCCGACGCCGAACAGCTCAAGAGCCCCCTTCCCAATCCCGCC
Source organism: uncultured Planctomycetales bacterium (assembly GCA_937889015.1). Lineage (GTDB taxonomy): Bacteria > Planctomycetota > Planctomycetia > Pirellulales > Thermoguttaceae > CALARR01. Next base: position 19,937 of record CALARR010000019.1, read on the forward strand.
AAGGGCTTTGGCGATCTTCCGGAAAAGTACCTCGTGGCCGTGCGGCTCAATGCGGCCAACGTGCCCCCGGAAATGCTCGCCCCCTATCTGCAGATGCTGGAGATGACCTTCCAAGCCAACCTGCAACAGGCCGACGGGGAAACCGCGGCCGACTTCGAGGCGCGCAAAGCCATCGCCGAGAAGTCGCTCGCAGAAGCACGCCGCGCGCTGAACGACCTGGATCAACTCACGCTAGGTTTTGCCGTCGATGACCAGACCCACAGCGCCTACCTCGACCTGCTCGCCACCGCCAAGCCCGGCACGGCCATGGCCCAGCGTTTTGCCAAGTCCAAAAGCATGCGCACGCACTTCGCCGGCTTCGCCGATCCGACCGCCCTGTTCAGCGGTATGTGGGCCGCCCTGATCGAAGAAAACGGCCAGGCCCAAGCCCTGGCCGCCCTGGATGCGGCCGAGGCCAAGTGGTTGCGCAGCCTGGAAACCAAATCCCTTTCGGCCGACGTCAGCAAGAAACTGTCGCAGTCGATCCGCGACGTCATGGATGTGGCCAAGGCCACGGTCAAGTCGGGCAAGGCCGAGGGTGGCGCGGCCGCCTACTATCAACCCAGCTCCTTGACCGTGGTGCTGGGCGGGGCCATCAGCGACGGCGCCAAACTGGAAAAAGTGCTCGGCGACGTGCTGGAACTGGCGCGCAAGGAAGATCCCGCCTTCGCCAAAGTCGTCAAGCTCGACGTCGAAGAGTTCCAGGGATTGAAGCTGCACAGGGCCAAGGGGCCCCTGCCCGATTCGGCCGATCCGAACATGATCAAGGTGTTCGGCCGAGAGCTGGAACTGGTCGTCGCCCTCGGCGCGCAGAGCGGCTATCTGGCCGTAGGGCCAGACAGCCTGAAGATCCTCAAGCAGGTAATCGCCAAGTCGCAGAGCGAAGGCGAGCGCGAAGTGCCTCCCCTGCGACTGTCGCTGGCCTTGGGCGCAGCAGCTACCTTGGCCGCGGATGTGGGCGAAGAAGCGCAACGGCCCCAGGCCCAGGTCGTGGCCGCCCTGCTGTCGCAGAGTCGCGGTCTGGACCACCTGAGCCTGATTGCCACGCCTGTCGACAATGGCACGCGCGTCCGTCTGGAGGTCGAAGAGGGAATCCTCAAGATCCTGGGAACCCTGGTCCAAGCGGCCGCGCCCGGCGTGGGTGCTCCGCCGCCGCAAGGTGGCGCAAAGCCGTTCTGACGTACGCCGGCAGCCGCGTGCTTGCCCCCCTGGCACTGATGCGCCCCAAAGCCACCCAGGGCGACCGATCGACCGCGATCGGCCGCCCTGGCGGCTTCTTGCCACCCCGATCCGACGATCGCCCCCAGCCACTTCCAGGTCGTAACTCTCGAATTGGACGATGGTTACATTCACGCGCCGAGAACAAAACCCTACCCACCGCATTGCGGGGCGCAAATCCGCGACCAGCAAGAGAACGCCCACCCTCGGCAACACGTATAATTGCCGGACAAAAGCAGCAAAAAAAAGGAGCGTCGATCCATGTTCGATCCACTTTATTGGTTGATGATCGCACCGGCCGTATTGCTGGGACTGTGGGCCCAGTTCCGGATCCGGTCCACCTATGCCACGGCGCAGCAGATTCCCGCTCCTCTGAGCGGGGCGGCCGCCGCGCGACACATCCTCGACTCGGCCGGCCTGCACAACGTGGGCATCGAGCCCATCGGCGGCCACCTCAGCGACCATTACGACCCGCGAGCCAAGGTCCTCCGCCTGAGCACCGACATCTATCAAAGCCGCTCCATGGCCGCCGTGGGGATTGCCGCCCACGAGGCGGGCCACGCCTTGCAAGACGCCCAGGCCTACGCGCCGTTGGTGGTCCGCAATGCAGCCGTGCCGGTGGCCGGGTTCGGCAGCAACTTCGGCATGTTGATGGTCGTCATGGGAGCCATCATGAGTTGGGCCCCGCTGGTGCAGATCGGCATCGCCCTGTTCGCCGCCGTGGTCTTCTTCCAGGTGGTGAACCTGCCGGTGGAGTTCAACGCCAGCTCGCGAGCCAAAGCCCAGTTGGCGACCTTGGGGATCGTCAGCCCCCAGGAGATGGTCTACGTCAATCGGGTGCTCAGCGCAGCCGCCTTGACCTACGTGGCCGCCACGCTGCAGGCCATCCTCACCCTTCTGTACCTGCTGATGCGCTTCGGCGGCAGTAGTAGCGACCGCGACTAGCTCGCGGTAGACTGCTGAACGAGCAGGCGCAAAGCTGGACGCCTCCAGGGATCTTGGCGTCTGCGCACCAGCCCCTCACCCAGGAGGTTCCCGTGCCAGACCCTCGATGCCTTGCGTCCCTGGTTGCGTTGTTGCTGGTCCTGCACGGCATGCACGTGCCGGCCGCGGATTTCGACGCCCAGTTCGCCAATCCGCCGGCCCGGTTCCGTATCCTCAAGATCGTCCACAACCTGCCGCCCGCGCCGGAAAAGCAGGACGCGCAGATCAAGACCCTCCAGGCTCAGGGGTTCGGCGGCATCGTCACCAACGTTCCCTGGGCCAACTACCTGCAAGGCGAGCCCGAGTGGCAGGTCTTCCTCCGCGCCGTGCGCGAGGCCCAAAAAGCCGGCATGGCCATGTGGCTCTACGACGAGCACGGCTATCCGTCGGGCGTGGCCTTCGGCCAGACCTTGAAGGATCATCCCGAATGGGAAGCGCGCGGCCTGCTGATCGCCGACGCGAAGTCCACAGGCGGGCCGATGTCGCTGGATCTTCCGCCCGGCCGGCTGCTGCGTGCCGCCGCCTTCCCCGTCGCCGAAGGCAAGTTGGTCCTGGATCGGGCCGTGGAACTGAACGACCGGGTGCAAGAGCGCAAGCTCGCCTGGGACGCGCCGGCCGGCTCATGGCACGTCATGGCCATCACCGAAGACCGCTTGTACGAAGGCACCCATGCGGCCGTAAGCCTGTGCGACAAGCTCCCCTACATCAACCTCCTGCAGCCCGAGCCCACCGCCCGCTTCCTGCAACTAACGCACGACGCCTATGCCGCCCGGCTCGACCAAGGCCTGGGCCGCTGGTTCCTGGGCACGTTTACCGACGAGCCCTCGCTGATGAGTCTCTTCCTGCAGGCCATGCCCTATAAGTGCCTGCCCTGGTCGCCGGAAATGGCCGCCGAGTTCCGCGCGCGGCGCGGCTATGCGCTGGAACCGCTGCTGCCGGCCCTCGTGGCCGACGCCGGGGCGCAGGGCGCGCGCGCCCGATACGACTTCTGGCAAACCGTCGCCGAACTGGTCAGCCAGAACTACTTCGGCCAGATTCGCGACTGGTGCCGCCGGCACGGATTGCCCTCGGGCGGACATCTGTTGCTGGAAGAACCGCTGGTCATGCACGTGCCTCTGTACGGCGACCTGTTTCGCTGTGAGCGCATGCTCGACGCGCCCAGCCTCGACTGCCTGACCAGCCTCCCCCCCCAGGTCCACTGGTACTCAGCCCGACTGGTCAGCAGCGCCGCCGAACTGGAGGGTCGACCGGACACCATGTGCGAAACGTCGGACCACGCGCAGCGCTTCCGCCGGCCGGACGACACCCGGCCCCCGCAAGTCGTGACCGAAGACGAGATTCGCGGCACCTGCAACCGCCTGATCCTCAATGGCATGACCTGCATCACCAGCTACTATTCGTTCAAGGATCTCGCCAACGAGCAACTGCAGCGGCTGAACCAAGGGATCGGACGGTGCTGTATGACCCTCTACGGCGGCCACCAGGTCACCGACGTGGCCGTGGTCTATCCCATCGAAAGCGTCTGGCCGCGCTTCGTTCCCTCGCGCGATCGCGTCAAGGAGGCCCCGGCCGCGCAAGTCATCGCCAATGCCTACATGGGCACGGCGCAACAACTGTTCCAGCACCGCCGCGACTTCACCTTCATCGATGCGCGCACCCTGGTTGAGGCCCGTCCCGAGCGCGGCGTGCTCCGCCACCGCGACCTGGCCTGGCGCGCCGTGGTCCTGCCGGGCGTGGACACGCTTCCCCAGGCGGCCTGGGAGAATCTGGCCCGCTTCTGGCGCGAAGGAGGCCTGGTGATCGCCGTCGACGCCTGGCCCACCAACAACCAGCGCGAATTCCCCTCGCGCGCCGTGCAAGAACTGGCGCGCGAGCTATTCGGCGACAAGACGACGCGCTGCCGGGTCAATCCGGCGGGCGGTGCCGCGTTGTACCTGGCCGCCGGCCACGAGGCCAAGCTGCCTGCCGCGTTGGCCGCCGTGCTCGATCCCGAGGTCGCGGTCTCCGATCCAGCCGCCCCGCTGCGCGTCACGCATCGGCGGATCGAGGGCCAGGAGACCTTCTTCCTCATCAACGACAGCCCCCAGCCCTGGAAGGGCCAGGTCAGCTTCGCCGCCCAAGGGGCTGGCCGGCAATGCGATCCGGCCACCGGTGCGATCACGCCCCTGGCCGGCCCGCAGGCCGTGCCCGTCGAGTTGGGGCCGTACGGCGGCATGCTGTACCGCTTCCCGCAAGGGCAGCGGCCCGCACGCCGCGCCGTCACGGCGCAAGTCCTGTCGGCCCTGTAGCGGCATTTTCGCTGGGTGCCAGGCCACGCCCACGCTCGGTGTGGGCCCGCCCGAGCTTGGAACTGCCTGGCCACGCAAGCGTGGCCAGGGCACCCCATCATGTCTCATCTGCACGAGACGCTACCCCACCGTCACGATGCCGTAGACCTCCAGCGGCGGAATCTCGATGCTCGCCTGCTGCCCCTTGCGCACGATCGCCAGCGAGTGATCTTCCCCTTCGGCCGTCAGCAGCCGCGCCGTGGAACGGTCGCTCCACGCGCGGCCCAAGTCCACGCGCAGCGGCCCGGCCGCCTTCGGCGCCGCATAGTTCACCAGGTGCAGGGCCAGCCGCTCGTCCCGCGTCACAAACGCGCTCAGGGCCACGGTCGTCGAGCCGTGCAGCCGGGCGGTCAACCGGCCGTCGGCCACCTTCTGCACCGCCTCGGCCACGCCGCGCCACTGTTTGGGCAGGCTGATGCACACCGTATGCCCCGCGCGCCGGTCGTTCTTCGGCGTATCGACTTCCACGCGCAGCACGCGCGGCCCCTTGAAATCGGCCAGGGGGCTCGGCTCGTAGAGCATGCCATTGTCGTCCCAACGCGCCACATCGCCCAGGATGACCACGCCTCCGCCCGCCGCGGCGAACGTGCGGACCGCGTCACACATCTTCGGCGCCAGGTGCGTCTCGCCAGCCACGACCAGCACGGGCATTCCCTTCAACACGTCGAGATTCTCGTCGAAGGCCGCGCCCCACGCAAATCCGCCGCGAATCAAAATCTCTTCCGCCGTAACCGCGTGGTCCCACGCCGTCTGCGGATCGAAGGCCGCGGAGGGTAGCGTGCGCAGCACGGCCACGTCGCTGATCGGCGTGGCGTGCAGCCAGAGCGCCTCGTGCTTGCGCACGAAGTGCAGGTATTGCGCCAGGGCCTCGCGCAGCTCGGGCAGGTCGATCCGCATCCGGTCGCTGCCGCCCTGGGGACGCAGGGCCCAATTCGCGCCCGGCACCGCTCGATTGGCCGCCGCCTCGGCCACCTGCAGCTTTACCATCTGCGGCGTCTGCGGCAACGCGGCCATGGCCTCGCTCGACGCCTCGCGCCCCACGCCGCCCGCCCAGGTGGTCGAAACCGGCCGGTAGTCCAGCGCGATGCCGTGCCGATACGCGCGGATCTGCGAGATGATCTTGTCCTCCAGCATCTCCGGCGAAGCCGAATTCTCCGTGATCATCATGTTCAAATGCCGCCCTACCTTCGGCGGCCACACGCTCCGCATCACACAATTCGGCCCCGTCGGATATCCCGGGTTGGCCATCAAGATCGTCTCCGGCCGCAGGCTCCGCGCATAACCGGTGATGTCGGCCACGAAGTCCTCCAGGCTCTCGCACCGCCAGCGCAGCCAGGCGCGCGTCAACGGCTCGGTGACCTGGGCCGTTCCGGTCGGCGTCGGAGGCAGGCGCACGCCGGCCAGCGTGCCCAGGCCGAACAGGTCGCGCGGCTCCGGATACTGGCGAACCATCCACTCGCGGAATTTCTTTTCGCAGTGCGGACAGTAGCAGGGCGAACTCATGCAGTTGTCGAAGTTGAATCCGTCCAGGCCCGTCTCCTCCAGCCCCACTCGGATCACGCGCTTCAGGTAGGCGCGAAACTCCGGGCTGTGAATGCAGGGCGTCCAGCGAAAATACTGCTTGCCCCAGCCGATCGGCTGGCCCGCCGGGCTGCGCTGGATCCAGTTCTCGGCCGACGGCTCTTCGAGCATGAACGTCTCGTAGTACAGCGACCGGAACTGGCAGTAGCCGATCATGCGGATGCCGTGCTTGTGGGCCAACTGTACCAGCCGGGCCGTGCGCTGCATCTCGGACCGCTCGTGCTCCAGGCCAAACCCCTTGAAGAAATGCGTGACGGCCATGTTCACGCCCGTCTTGGCCATCAGTTCGACCATCTCCTCGCTGTGCAGCCGCGCGTACCAGCGGTGCAGCCAGTGCGACGAACCGTCGACCGCGCCGGTCACTCCTCCCGCGCGGCGATTGTGCTCCCACGGCTCCCAACCCCACCAGGCCCAGTAGACCGCGCTGCCGGTCGCGCGCTGCTTGGCCTGCTTAACGCCCGCCGCGCCGCCTTCCAGGGCCGCGCCCCACAAACGGCTGGAGAACAGGGCCGTGCCCGCCAGCGGCAAGACCCCCAGTTGCTCCAGGAAATGACGACGTGCAATCGATTCCGACATGACAGACTCCTATGAAGCAATGATGGGACTTGTTTCCGGCGGATGATCTGAAAAGCATGGTCATCGGTTCCCCTCGCCCGCGTCCGCGGGAGAGGGTGGCCGCGAAGCGGTCGGGTGAGGGCGGCCCGAAGCGGCAAACCGCAGCCCATTCCAGCCTGCCCTCACCCACGGCCTGGACTGCTCAGAAGCTCTTGGTGATCGGAATTGCCTCCTGCTCGGCAATCAGCACCACCGAGTCGTAGCCCGGCACCTGACGCACGATCGTCGCCCCTCCCGCCTCGCTCCGGACCGAATCGCCAATCGCAAAGACCTTCCCGCTGAGCAGATCGACCCACACGGGCCGCTGGAACTGCATGCCGGGCAGGGTCACGCTGACCGATTCGATCTCCGGACGCTCGCCCGGCCGGTGGCTGCTTCGCCACAGCGTGGCGATCTTGGCCCCGGAATCGGTCCGGTAGCCATACATCGTGTAGGCATGGCCTTCCGCCGCCCCGGCCACGCTTCCGGTAAAGTCGGGGAGACGGTGGGCTGTGCTGTCAAAGATGGCCAGCATCCGCTGCATGGCGTAGTAGGCAACCTTTACGTGATCGATCGTCTTGTCCTCGCGCACCGCCAGCAGGCCCTTGTAGTTGATCCGCTCGGGATACTTCATGTCGCAGATCGAAAAATACGACGACGGCAAGTCGTAGCCCGAGTCGCCCATCAATCGCCGCAACAGCCACTTGGCTTGCGTGGGTTCGGTCCAACCATATTCGGGCAGGGCCCCGCCGGACCCGGTCTGCGACGGCACCCCGTTTTCGCCCTGACGCAACGTGATGTGCGGCGCCGTCTCGGCGAACAACTTGCGGATCTCGGCCACGCGCCAGGTCTTCGACGCCTTGGTATAGGCCCCGTCCGGATTGGCCGTATACGGGTGCAGCGTGAACTGGTTGACCAGGTTCAGCCCGTCATGCTCTTTGAGATAGTTCAGTTCCACCGCCACGTCGCGCCAGGCGGCCATGATGATGAAGGCCCTGGGCTGCACGCGGCGAATCACCTTCGCCGTGCGGATCACAAAGGCTGCGTATTCTTCCAGCGGGCTGGCCGGCTCATTCCAGATCTCCCATTCGTCGATGGATTGGCCGTAGCGCTGGACGATCGCCGCCACGTACTTCTCCCAGGCCTCCAGGGCCTCGGCCGAAGTGGGCACGCTCCAGCCCTTCCCGCCCCCCTCGTACACATCCGGGTTGCCGTAGCATAGACACATCCAGGGCTTCACCCCCTGCTGGACCATGTCGGGAATGATCTCGTCCATCCACGCCCAGTCGTACTTGCCCTTCGTCTTCTCTGTCTTGGCCCAGCCGCTCTGCACGCGCGCGTGCTTGGCCCCCAGTGGCCCAAGATACTCGCGCCAGTTCTTGTAGACCGTGTAATCGCGGTCCATGGTCTCGGCCCCCACCGACCAGTTGGAGGCGGCAATCTCCCGTGCGTGCCGCGGCTTGACCGTGCCCAGAAGCTGGTAACCTTCGCCCGGCACGGCAGCCACGCACGGCGGGTCTTGCGGCGGCGAGAAGGGCAACATCCCCAGATGCGCCAGCACGACCGGCGTGTCGCCCACCGGCACCTTCCAGATGGTCATGTTCGTCTTGTCGACATCCTTGGTCGTCGAACACTTGTAGACCTTGTTCGAGACCAGATCCACCCAGACCGGCGTGATCATCCACATCGAGCCGGGCAGCGTCACGTCCACGTAGTCCACCTTGGCGTTCGCGCCAGCCGAACCCGCCTGGCGAAACAACAGCAGAAGCTTTTCGTCCTTGGCACTGCGATAGGCGAAGGCCGAAACGGGCCGGTCCTTGGCCGCGCGCTCGATCTTCCAGGCCTGGCTCTTCATCGAACGAAGCGGACTGTCAAAAGTCGCCGCGGCGCGCTGTTCCAGATACCCTGTCGTCGCCGCGGGCGCCTGATCCGACCAGGCCTTGACCGTGCCGATGAAACGAAAGCTCTTGCCGGGCACAATCTCCTGGGCCTGCTGCGCGGCGTCCGCCGTGGAACCGATAACCGGCGCCAAGACCATCAGAACCCACGATACGAAACCAACGGCCCGATGACGACGCAAGTTGTAGTCCATGGCGTGATTCTCTGCTTGGGGAAGGCGGAAAGAACCCTGACGTCCAGTCTATCCAGGCTCAAACACTAAGAACCTATCCGAGAACCGCCCCAGCCACCTCGGGCGGCCCAGCCGCACTGAGCTGCCGACAGGTTTTAGGACCGGCTCTATTGCGTCTCAGGTAAGTAATGCCGTGAGGCCGACCATCGGGAGGCCGGTTTT
>CALARR010000020.1 GCA_937889015.1 uncultured Planctomycetales bacterium
GCTTTCAGCTGCCTCTGTCTTTGTGCCTTGTGCCTTGTGCCTCTGCGCCTACCCAACTATTTTTGTGTGCCACACCCTTCGGGAGTACAATGGCTTCGGCCAGGTGACTTCGGAATACCAGGAGCACGCGCGGCGCCGTGAACACTTCGACCAGGCCCCAGGTCGGCTATTGCCGTTGGAGACGTGGGGCCGGCTATGAGACTTGGTGATCCCCAGCGTGGCCAGGAGTTGGGCCACGGTCTGCGAACGCATCGACGGCCCGCGATCGCTGTGGATCGTCAGTTGGTCGCGGGCGACGCGTTCCTTGACCACGGTCTCGCGGATCAGCCGCTCGGCCAGGCGGTCGCTTTCCCGGCTGGCCAGCATCCAGCCGACCACGTAGCGGCTGAAGATGTCGAGGATCACGTACAGGTAGAAGTAGGTCCACTTCGCCGGCCCCAGCAGCTTGGTGATGTCCCATGACCAGACCTGATTGGGCGCAGTGGCCACCAGTTGCGGCTTGTGGTAGGTCGGGTGCCGCAGTTGGTCGCGTCGTTCGCGGACTTCCTGCCGCTGGTGCAGGATGCGGTACATCGTGCGGATCGAGCAGAGGTACCGGCCCTGGTCCAAGAGCGTCGCGTAGACCTCGGCCGGGGCCTTGTCGGCGAAGGGCTCGCGGTGGAGCACGTCGACGACCTCTTGCCGCTCCTGCTCGTTCAGGGCCCGGGCTGGCTTGGGCCTGGGCGTGGTCGCGCCCTCGGGTTGCTTCGGCCGCCGCCGCCGGTAGAGCGTCGCTCGCGGCACGCCGACGCTGCGGCACGTCGCGGCGATGCTTACCGGAAAAGGAAGTTCTTCGAGGGCCTTCATGGCTCGCTCCCGCTGCTCTCGGGCGGCGGCAGGGGAATCCCCAGGATCTCCGAGAGTTTTTTTTGAACCTCGATGATCGTTTCGGCCTGACGGAGCTGGGCCGTCAGCCGCAGGTTCTCACGCCGCAACCGCTGGTTTTCCGCCAGCAACGGGGCGTCGGGATTGGGCTTCGGCCCGCGACGCTTGGGAGTCAGTCCCGCCAACGTCCCTGCGTCGCGTTGTTGCCGCCAGGTGGTCAGGTGCGACGAGTACAGGCCTTCGCGGCGCAGCATCGCGCCGAGCTGACCGGGCTCGGTCGAGCGGTCGGCCTCGCACAGGATGCGAAGCTTGTACTCCGCGGTGAAACGCCGTCGCACAGGCTTCTCCGGCACGGCCGGGTCTGGGATCAGTACTCCGTTGCCACCGGCAGGCCCCCCAGGGACCGCGGCAGCCGGGGTGGTGGGCGGAACTCCAGTCGGGCTACGCCCTCCTTCCGTTCCGCCCACCACCCCCTCTTCCATTCCCAACATCCTTGTCTTCTTCATCCTTCCTCCACCTCCTTGCCCTCTACTGTAATTACCAAGGAGGCAGTGTCTCAACCATTATTGGCACGGAGGGTGCGCTCTTCGTTCCTGTTTTCATGATGTCTGCGAAGCAGCCGGTCTTACTGAGGACTCAGCAGGATCGTCTAGTTTCCCACCGTCTTGTCTCAGGTGCGTCACTCCCGTGATTTTATGCCTAAGGGGTAGGCACTGCAACGGAAAGGCCCGATAAGGCACTCGTGAGGAAGACGTCTCGCATGAGTCTATCCATCGCGACCCGAGTTTCGACGTGTGCAGGCTATGCGGCGGAGACTGGCCTGGCCAGAACATGCTATGTCACCCTCGGCCTGACCCGAAGGGACGATCATCTAGCGTTCTCTGTCCGCCGAACTCCGTCCAAAATGCTCTTGATCCCCAAGCTCGCTCTGAGCTGCCATGAGCATCAGCCTATTCCCATCTCTTATTGGAGTCATCACATGAGCAGTTCCGTCCTGGGCCCCAATCCGGGGACGCAGAACCTGGTTGACAAGGCGCGCGATGCAGTGGCGTCGCGGTATGGACCGATTGGCACGGGTGGTCATTCCTGGAACGCCGCATCACATCATCCAGCGAGGGAACTCTCCTTCTTTCGTGTTCTCGCGCTTTCGTGATCCCCGTCGCTCGTTGAGGGAAACTTGGGGCAGACCTTGAGTCATGGTGGCGTGTGGCGAGGATTCTTGGAATCCAAAGGCTTCTGCTGGACGGAACGTAGGCGCGCCGAGCGGCGGATCGGGACGATCCGTCGCGAGGCACGCCATGTTTTGCATGTTCGGCCCTGCGCCCGTTCCATGCGGCGTGCCTCGCTCCGCTCGGCGCGCCCTACACCCTGCTGCCTGGTTGCCAGCGCTCGCGAACGACGATGTGCTTCCATTCTCCGCGCAAAAAGAAGGAAATTCACCACCGAGGCACCGAGAGCACGGAGAAGAGACGCAGCGCGTTCGTCAGGCACGGGGTGCGTGACCTACCGCTGAGACACGTTCTCAGGCGAAGTACCGCACGGCGTTGCGGAACAGTTGCAGGCCGTCGCCCACGGGGCCGGCCTCGCCGCGCGTCCAGCGCGGGTGCTGCGTGGGATCGATGTGCCGCTCGGGGTGCGGCATCAGGCCCAGCACGCGGCCGGTCGGGTCGCACACGCCCGCCGTGTTGGCCACCGAACCGTTGGGATTGTCCGGGAAGGGGAGGGGCTGGCCGCAAGCGCACCCCGCGCCGCGCAGCGGCTGGTAGCGCAGCACCAGTTGCGCGCGCGATTGCAGGCCGGCCAGGGTCTGGGCGTCGCGCGGCACGAACTTGCCTTCGGCGTGGGCCACGGGCAGGTACATGGACTCGATGCCCTGGAGGAACACGCAGGGGCCAGGCTGGACCTGCAGCCGCACCCAGCGGTCCTCGTAGCGGCCCGACTCGTTCCAGGTGAGCGTGGCCTGGGGGCCGAGCTGGGGGTCGTTTTCCAGCAAGATGCCCGACTTGATGAGGATCTGGAAGCCGTTGCAGATGCCCAGGATCAGCTTGCCGTCGGCCTTGAAGCGGGCCAGTTCTTCGGCCAGGTGGTGCTGGATCTGGTTGCCCAGGATGCGCCCGGCCGCCACGTCGTCGCCATAGCTGAACCCGCCCGGAAAGCAGACGATCTGATAAGACCGCAAGCGTTCGGGCTGCTGGAGCATGCGGTTGACGTGCACGGGCTCGGCCACGGCGCCCGCCTGTTGGAAGGCGAAGGCCGTTTCCTGGTCGCAGTTGGTGCCGGGGGCTCGCAGGATCAGGACGCGTGGAGGCATAGTGATGAATGCGGGATGCGGATAGCGGAAAGCGAAAACGGGACTCCGGGGTGCGGTCTCCTACCAATGCAGCGGCCGCTGCCAGGCGGCCTTGAGCGCGGCCCAATCGGCGTCGACCAGGCCCTTGTCGCCGGACTGGATTCGCAGCCGGCCGGTGGCGGTGACCTGTCCGACGCGCGCCTGGGGCACGCCGGCCAAGGCGGCCTCGAACGCGGCGGCCTGCTGCGGAGTGACTTCGCACAGGAAACGGGTATTGGACTCGGAGAACAGCAGCACGGTGTCGGCGTCCGGAAGGTCGGCCGGCAGATCGCGGGGCGCGCGTTGCAGGTCGATCTCGGCGCCCAGTTCGCCGGCGAAGGCCATTTCGGCGGCGGCCACGGCCAGCCCGCCCTCGCTCAGGTCGTGGCAGGCGCGGAGCAGCCCGGCGTGGATGGCCGCGTGCAGAGCGGCGAAAGTGCGCTTGGCCAGCGGGGCGTCGACGCGCGGCACCTCGCCGCCGGACAGGCCGTGGACCAGAGCCAGGTGGCTGCCGCCCAATTCGTTCCTGGTCGTGCCGACGAGATACAGGTGGTTGCCGGCCTGCTTGAGGTCCATGGTCACGGCGCGGCTCACGTCGTCCATCTGGCCCATGGCGCTGATCAGCAGCGAAGGCGGAATGGAGATGGGCTGGTCGGCGCCGTGGGGGCGGAACTCGTTGTTCAGGCTGTCTTTGCCGCTGATGAAGGGCGTGCCCAGGGCCAAGGCCAGGTCGTGGCAGGCCAAGGCCGCACGGACCAGCGAGCCGAGCGTTTCGGGCCGATCGGTGTTGCCCCAGCAGAAGTTGTCGAGGATCGCGATGCGCCGCGGGTCGGCTCCCACGGCCACGCAGTTCCGCAGGGCCTCGTCGATGGCGCTGGCCGCCATCCAGTAGGGATCCAGATCGCCGTAGCAAGGATTCATGCCGCAGGCGATGACCAGGCCGCGCCGGCTGGTGAGCACGGGCCGGAGCACGGCGGCGTCGCCGGGCCCGTCGTTGGCCGCGCCGGTGAGGGGCTTGACCACGCTGCCGCCTTGCACCTCGTGGTCGTACTGGCGGATGACCCATTCCTTGCTGGCCACGTTGAGCGAGCCCAGGATCTTCAGCAGGGAATCGGCGGCGTCGACCGGGGCCGGCAGGTTCAAGGGCTGCGCGGGGCGCGGCTCGTAGCGCGCTTCGCGGACCACCTTGGGACGCCCCTTGTGCAGGAACTCCATGGAGAGGTCGGCGACCTGGTGCTCATTGTACTTCAGCACCAGCCGGCCGGTGGGCAGGTACTGGCCGATGACCGTGGCCTCGACGCCTTCGGAGGCGCACAACTGGGACAACTCGGGCCACTTGTCCTCGGGCACGGCGAGGATCATGCGTTCCTGGGCCTCGGAGATCCACATCTCGGTGTAGGAGAGGCCTTCGTACTTGACCGGGATGCGATCCAGCCAGACCTCGGCCCCGATCTCTTCGCCCATCTCGCCCACGGCGCTGGAGAAGCCGCCGGCCCCGCAGTCGGTCACGGCGTGATACAGGCCGCGATCGCGCGCGGCCAGCAGCACGTCGAGGAGCATTTTTTCCGTGATGGCGTTGCCGATCTGCACGGCGCCGCCGCTGAGGGTCTCGCTCTGGCTGGTCAGTTCGGCGGAGCTGAAGGTCGCGCCGTGGATGCCGTCGCGGCCGGTGCGCCCGCCCAGGGCCACGGCCAGGTCGTTGGGGCGGGGCTGTTTGCGCGACATGTCGCGCGGGATGAGCCCGACGTTGCCGCAGTAGACCAGGGGATTGCCCAGGTAACGGGGATCGAAGTACAGCGCCCCGTTGACGGTGGGAATGCCCATGCGGTTGCCATAGTCGCGGACGCCGGAGACGACGCCGCGCATCACACGCCGCGGGTGCAGCACGCCGGGGGGCAGGGCGTCGGCGCGTGTGTCGGGCGGGGCGAAGCAGAAGACGTCGGTGTTGCAGATGGGCTTGGCGCCCATGCCGGTGCCCATGGGATCGCGGATCACTCCGCCGATGCCCGTGTTCGCCCCGCCGTAGGGCTCCAAGGCCGAGGGATGGTTGTGCGTTTCGACCTTGAAGACGACGTTGTAGTGCTCGTCGAAGCGGACCACGCCGGCGTTGTCTTCGAAGACGCTCACGCACCAGTCGTCGGGGCCGGCCTGGCGGCGGATTTCCTGGGTGGCGGCGAAGATCGTCTCGCGGAGCATGTTCTCGAAATGCCGCTGGTTCTGGCCATCGTCATAGCGCATGCGGCCGGCGAGGGTCTTGTGGCTGCAGTGCTCGCTCCAGGTCTGGGCCAGCGTTTCCAGTTCGGCGTCGGTCGGATCGCGGTCGAGCCGGTGGAAGTGGTCGCGGATGGTCTGCATCTCGGCCAGCGAGAGGAAGAGCTGCCCCTCGCGGCTGAGCCGCATCAGGGCCGCGTCGTCCATTTGCCGCAAGGGCACGTGCACCAGGCGGAACTGATAGGGCGCGCCGAGTTCCAGGTGCTGGAAGGTCAAGGGGCCGACGATCACCTGCTCGATGGCGTCGTTGGCGAGGACCTTGGAACACAGCAGGGGCAGCTTGTCCGCGTCCAGCGGCCCGATCCAGTACTTCTTGAGCGTGCGCACCACGTCGGCCTGGATGCCGAAATCGGCGATGGCGGCCACGACGCTTTGGGCCACGGGATCCATCACGCCCGGCTTGGGCAGGACGTGGATCGCCTGGCAGCAGCCGGCCGGGGCGACGTTCAGGGCCGGATCGCGCGCGGGGGCGACCACCGTGCGTTCGACGATCGCATCGGCCAGGAGCTCGCGCGCCACGGTCTGGATCTGCTCGGGGCTGATGGGCCCCTGAATCAGGTATCCGCTGGCCGCCGAGACCGTCAAATCGTGGCACAAACCCAGGTCGCCGGCTTCGGCCCGGATGCGTTGCGCGGCCAGGTCGGGCTGGCCGGGCGCCGGATAAATGTCAACTTCCCAAAGCATCGCGATTGGTCTTGGCTGTCCTGAGGATCTGAGTGAGCTGAGAGGAATTGCCCTCACGCAGGGCGGCAATGACTTCCTGCAAGCGGGATTCGTAGCGCAGCAGGGCTTCCAGCAGGTTCTGCCGGTTGAGCATGAAGATCTGGGTCCACAACTCGGCATCGCCCGAGGCGATGCGCGTGGTATCGAGGAATCCGGCCCCGGTGAGCCGGAAATGCTGTTCGGGCACCAGGGTGGCCATCACGGCGGCCACGGCGTGGGGCAAGTGGCTGGTGAAGGCCAGCGCGCGATCGTGTTCGTCGGCGGGCATCTGGATGACCATCGAGCCCAACTCGGACCAGAAGGCTTCCAGGCTGTCGTAGTCTTCGGCGCGCGTGTTGCGCGTGGGGGTGAGCAGCGCCACGCGGCCCTCGAAGAGGTTGGCGTCGGCGTGGTTTGCGCCGCTCCTTTCACCACCGGCCAGGGGATGGCTGCCCAGGAAACGGCAACCGCGGGGCAAGGGACCGTCCAGGGCCTCGACGATGGTCTGCTTGGTGCTGCCCACATCGGTGATCAGGGCGCCCTCGCGGCAATGCTGGGCCGCCAGGCGCACGTCGTCCACGATCCGCCCGACCGGCGTGCAGACCACGACCAGTTCGGCGTCGATCACGCCTTTGGTCAGGTCGATGCTGGTGTTGGTCACGGCGCCGACGCGACGCGCGATGCGCAGGCTCTCTTGGCGCCGGCCAATGCCCACAACCCGATCGGCCAGGTTCCGCTGGCGCAGGGCCAGGCCCACGGAACCTCCGATCAACCCAACCCCGATGATGGCGACGTTGCCGAATCGTTTCATATTTCGCCGTCCGCAGAGCCGCGCGCCGCGGCTGAGTCGAGTATTGTAGCAGATCAACCGGGGCTTGGGGGTAGGCCCCCTGAAAGAATAGGCAGAAACGCGTTGCCCGGCGCGGTTCTGTTTGTGTTGGCAGCGATGTCACACCCCGGGCCAGACTGTACAATGAACGCGCGAGATGGCCAGAGGCGGGCGGGCCCTCCCAGCGATGGGTGGAGGGTGGACAGCCAGTCACGGGCGTGGTGTGAGTTCCGCATGTGCGGCGGTGGACCGATCCGCGGTCCGGGCGCGGTCGTCTGCGGTATTTCCTTCCTGACAGGCAGCAGCCAGTCCTTACGCATGTCCCTGCCTTCGCGGTTTTTTCCCCCGCCGGAGACGGCGGATCCTGACGGGCTGGTGGCCGTGGGGGGCTGCCTGGAGCCGGAATGGCTGCTGGACGCCTACCGCCACGGGATCTTTCCCTGGCCGGTGACCGGAGAGGTCGATCTGCTGGCCTGGTGGTCGCTCGATCCGCGTGCGATCGTGGAACTGCATGCCTATCATGTGCCGCAGCGGCTGCTGCGGACTTGCCGCAGCGGCAAGTTCGAGGTCACCTGCGATCGCGATTTCGAAGGGGTGATTCGCGGCTGCGCCACGGCCGAGGGCCGTTGCGGACGCACCTGGATCACGCCGGCCATGCTGCGCGCCTATGTGCGTCTGCACGAGCGCGGGCTTGCGCACAGCGTGGAGGTCTGGCACAAGGGGCTGTTGGCCGGCGGGACCTATGGCGTGGCGATTGGCGGCCTGTTTGCCGCGGAGTCCATGTTCCATCGGGTCCGCGACGCGTCGAAAGTCGCCGTGGTCCACTTGTTGGGGCATCTGCGAGCGCGCGGCTACCAACTGTTCGACATCCAGCAGCTTACGACCGCCACCGCGCAGTTCGGCGCGATGGAGATTCCCCGAGCCGAGTATCTGGACCGCCTGCGCACGGCAGTTCAGAAGCGTGTCCAGTTCGGCAAACGCCTGGCCTGGCCCGAGCCGGCTGACGTGAAGGACGATTGATGCCGGCGCAGTCAATGATCGCGATTTCCCGTTGGGACGGGTGCGACGTGTCCTAACTTGCGATGCTGTAAGCGTTTGTTTGCCTTTAGGCAGCCTCGGGGATATATTGGTTGTCGGGAGGAGACTGTCGTAGGTCCCGCGCGTCCGCGCCGACTCCGAAAGGCGATCGATCGGGCATGAAAGACCAGCCGCTGCTACGATCCGCGATGGCGAACGGGTTCCGGAGGGGCATCGCCTCTGTCCTGTGGCTGGCGTTGAGCGCATCGGCCTGGGCCTGCACCACGCCAGTCTACCGTTACGCCATGTACAACTGGCCGGCGGCGCCGTACGGGCTGGTCTATCTGCATCCAGGGCAAGCGGACAGCGCTGATGAGCCAGTGCACGCGGCTGTTCGCAGCGCCGCAGAGGATCCGCCGGCCAACGTGACGGTCGCCAAGGTGGACGTGAGCGAGGCGAACCGTTTCGAGCGTTTGCCGGAGTCGGTGCGCGAGGCCTGGGAGGGTCGGGCCCAGAAGGACCAACCGCTGCACGTGCTGGTCAACCCCGATGGAGCCGTGCTGTTCTCCGGCCGGCTGAAGACGAGCGACGTAGCCGAGTTGATCGCCTCGCCGGCCCGGCAGCAACTGGGCGAGTTGCTGGGCAAGGGCCAGGTGGTGCTGCTGGTGTTCAAGGGGCCGAACGCGGAGAAGAACCGCGCGGCGCAAGCCGTGGTCGAGCAGGTTGTGGCCGATGTGGAATCGGGCAAGATTGCCATGCCGGAGGCCGCGGCCGATCCGGCGTCCGAGACGGCCGGGGCGGCGGGCCATCGGATCTCGGTCGCCACGCTGACGATCGACCGAAACGACTCCGACCGCGACGGGGGCGAACGGTGGCTGGCGCGGATGCTGATGGGCGTGGAGCCGGGGCTGGACGAGTTTGCGCAGGAGGCGATGGTGTTTCCCGTGTATGGACGGGGGCGTGCGCTGCCGCCCTGCATCGGCAAGGGGATCTCGGCCGAGAATTTGCGCGACGCGATCCTTTTCATGGCGGGCCCTTGCTCGTGTATGATCAAGGACCAGAATCCGGGCGTGGACTTACTGGTGCGGTGCGACTGGGAAGCGGCCTCGGAGCAACTGGCGGCGATGGAAAGTGAGAGCCAGCCCGGGCCGGCCGAGTATCGCGAAGTGACGCCCGGCAGCGCGAAGAAGGCCGACGCAGACCAGCGCCGGCGAGGCGAGTTGGAGGCGCACACCACTGCCGGCAAGCCGTCGCCCGACAGCAGGCTTGAGGCGGAGACGGCGTCGAATCGCGCGGCCGCGGATGACTCGTTCCAGGATCGGCCGTTGGCGGTCGCCCCGCCGGAACCGACCGCGGAAGGGAGTTCCTTGGGGCACCGCGCATCGGCATCCACAAACGGCGAGGGATCTTTCTCGGTGGCTTCGCAATTGAAACTGTATGCCCTGGCCGTGACGGCGGCGGGAGTCCTGGTTGTGGCTTTGGGCGGCTTCTGGATGTGGCGCAGGCAAGTGAATCGGTGAGCGGATGATCCATCTCGAAAACGTACACAAGACCTATCGCCGGCCCGAGGGTGCGGTGCAGGCCCTGGCGGGCATTGACCTGCACGTGGCGCCGGGCGAGTTTCTGGCCGTGCGCGGGCCCAGCGGCTGCGGCAAGACCACCCTCTTGTCGGTCGTCGGTGCGCTGAGCATGCCGACCAGCGGCCGGGTGCGCGTGGCCGGAGCGGACCTGAACACCTTGGGCTGGGGCGAACTGGCGCGGTTTCGCGCGGAGAAGATCGGCTTCGTGTTCCAGATGTTCCACCTGGTTCCCTATCTCAGCGTGCTGGACAACGTGGCCTTGGCCGCCCCTTCGACGCGCGACGCGCGGGCCGCGGCCGAGCCCTTGTTGCGGCAATTCGGCCTGGAAGATCGGCTGCTGCACCGGCCGGCGGAACTCAGCGCGGGACAACGGCAACGCGTGGCCATGGCGCGCGCCTTGATCCGCCGACCAGCGCTGCTGTTGGCCGACGAGCCGACGGGCAATCTCGACGCGCAGAGTGCCGGCGAGGTCTTGGACCTTCTGGCCGAGTACCACGAGCAGGGGGGCACCGTGCTGCTGGTGACACACCAGGAACAAGCGGCGTCCCGGGCACAGCGGACGGTCCTGTTGCGCCAGGGCGCCGTGGTGGGCGAACCGCAGGAAGCTTGAGGAGGCGCCAGGCCGCCACGGTCGCCGCGGATTTGTCCGTCACCGAGAGCGAATCGACGGGCACGCGGAGTGGCCGGGGCAAAGCGAGCTTGGGGGGCGAATTCGGGGGAGCCTTGCAAACGCAAGGCACTTCGACTAGTTATAATAGAGTTTTTTCGGTCGGCCAGAGTGGATTGGCCAGCCAATTGGCAGCATCGAATTCATCCCCACACCGCCGCAGCCAAGCGAGAAGGCCGGGCGATCCCGGCGCAGGGCTTGGGGAGCGGCATCCAGAGGAACCTCGTCATGTCCAGCGAGCATCGTACGGAATCCGCCGACAGCACCGCCAAGAAGAAGATCCTGTTGGTGGATGACGATGCCGAGATCATCGATTCGCTGCGCGCCGTGCTGGAGACGCGGGGCTACAACATTCTGGTCGCACGAGACGGCAACCAGGGGTTGGCCATGGCCGAGCGCGAGGATCCAGACCTGGTCATCCTGGACATGATGATGCCCAAACGCAGCGGTTTCCTGGTCTTGGAGAAGCTGCGGCGCACACGGATGGTGCCCATCCGCGTGATCATGATTACGGCCAACGAAGGCAGCCGGCACAAGGCCTACGCCGAGATGCTGGGCGTGGACGATTACATCCGCAAGCCGTTTGCCATGGACCGCTTGATGGAAAGCGTCGATCGGTTGTTGGGTCATCCTCCGCGGTGAAAAGCGCACATCGATTGAGTCCCGA
>CALARR010000021.1 GCA_937889015.1 uncultured Planctomycetales bacterium
AAGACGGCATACGATATATCCACTCGTGACTGGAGTTCAGACGTGTGCTCTTCCTATCTGGCGGCGGATCGGCTGGCGGACACCTCGCTGCCTGTACCGGCACAATCGCCGAGTTCGATGAGCCGGGCGAGGACCGCACGGTCAGTTCCGTGCCCAACGCCCTGGTCCTCTTCAATCCGGCCGTGGTCCTGGCCACCGAGGGCATCACGCTGACAGGCAAGGAGGCTAAGCTTGCCGATTCGGACCGCGTGACACGCCTCGCCGAACGGATGGGCGTCGAGCCCATCAAGCTCTCGCCCTACCACCACGTCAAGCCGGGCGTTCCGCCCACGATCATCTTCCACGGCACGGCTGATCCCACCGTCCCCTTCCAGACCGTGGAACTCTTCACCCAGGCCATGACCAAGGTCGGCAACGTCTGCCGCCTCGTCCCGGCCGAAGGCCGCACCCACGGCTTCTTCAACTACGGCCGCAACAACAATGCCGACTACAGGACGACGGTCCGGACCATGGACGAGTTCCTCGCCCAGCAGGGGTTTTTGCAGGGCGCGCCGACCATCGAATGACGGCCGGCCGTAACCTACGCCAAATGCTCGCAGCCCCCTTCGTGCGGGCTGTCGGGATACAATGGGCCGCGCGCGGCGCGACGCCAGGCCACGCGTGCCTCTTCCTTCTGGAAGACCGATTCGCACGAGCGCGCGATTCCTGCCAGTTGCTCGACTTCGGCCGTGGTGATCGGCCGGTAGCCTCGCGCCGCGACCACGGCCTTCTCCACCAGGTCCAGGAATGACGGTGGGATCACGGCCGCCACGCCCGGCTGCGACAGGGCAAAACGCACCGCCAGGTCCGCTTCGGCCTGCTCTTCCGTCGCCCGGTACCACCATTTGCGCGTCCGTTCCGCGCCTTTGGGCCAGGCCCCGCGCGCCAAGGCCTTAATGGCCAGTACGGCGACCCCCTGCTCCTGGGCCACATCGAGCACTTCGCGCCCGATGCCAAACCCCAGCATTTCCACGAAATTGATGGGGAACATGGCCGTATCAAAGCGGAAAGCGCGCATCGCGGCCACGGCCGCCTTCGTCGTGTGCGCCGAGAATCCCAGATACTTCACCTGGCCCCGCTCACGCGCCTCCAGCAGGGTCCGAATCGCCCCGTCCGGTCCCAGGGCTTCTTCGACCTCCTCGGGCCGGCGCAGACAGTGCAACTGGTACAGGTCAAACTGGTCCGTCTTCAACAGTTTCAGCGACCGCTCCAGTTCCTCGCGCGCCCCGGCCTTGTCGCGAGCCTTGGTCTTGCACGAAAGAAAATACCGGCTCCGCTCCACCCCCTCCAGGCCGATGCCCATCCGCGTTTCGCACACTCCCTTTCCGTACGCCGGGGCGACATCGAAGTAGTTCACCCCGCGCTCCAGCGCGGCGTGTAGACCGGCCGTGCACTCTTCCTGTTCGTAGTGCGTCAAGGCCAGCCCGGGGAACCCCACCACGGAAATCCGCTGCCCGGTACGGCCCAGAACGCGGTGGGGAAGTCCCGCTACGCGCTCGACTTCGTCGACTGCCGGCGCCATTCCCAGCATGCTCTGGGGAGCCAATGCCGCGCCGCTCGTGGCGCTGCCCACAACCTTGAGGAACGATCGACGCTTCATGAGGCACTCCTGCCGTGAACGCGCAACCTGCGGTCGAAGGCGCTACGGTGAGCTGAGTTGGTAGCTGTAAACGTGCGAACCGCCGGCAAAATAGATCCGCCCCGCCAGGTAATCCCCGCCCGCGCTGATCCGCACCGGCGATTCGGCCAGGCTGGCGATATTGTAGGTCTTCGGATCGAGCCGGGCAATCCGTTTGGCGAAGAGCAGGTAATACGCGTCGCCGGGGCCGCGCACGAAGACCCGCGGCCCTTGGCTCACGGCGACCGGACCCAGTCGATCAGCGAGGTTCTCCTCGTGCAACACCTTGCGCTGCACCGGATCGAACACGAAGAACCGCGTCTGGTCGGCCACACCGAACACCAGGTTCTTTGGACCGCGGCTCAGGTCGGTGTAGGTTTGCACGCCGGGCATGACCGCGGCGCGCCACTCGATCTTCTTGGTTGCCATGTCCATGATGTATAGCTCGGCCTGCGTGGCTTTCTTTTCGCCGCCGGTCCCCGCCGAGGTGGTCGTCCCACCCAGCAGCTTTCCCTGATCGAGGGCCACCAGACTCATTGTCGAGTGTTGGGGAATCAAGGCCATGTGATCCAACAGGGTGTGTTCGCCTGTCGCCCGATCCCAGAACAGCAATCCGCCGCCCGTGTAGCCATAGCCCGGCGTCCCGGCCAGGACCAGCGTATGGCCGTCGGGGTGAGCCAGTAAGTCCGCCGGTCGGTTGATCGTTGGGGCGCACTCCGCCAGGTGCCGCGGATTGCAATCCGCCTTGCCGCGGACCGAGTCGACCCACGGTTGCGCGGGATCCCACTCCAGCAGAAACCCGTGGCCATAG
Source organism: uncultured Planctomycetales bacterium (assembly GCA_937889015.1). GTDB lineage: Bacteria > Planctomycetota > Planctomycetia > Pirellulales > Thermoguttaceae > CALARR01. The sequence goes on from CALARR010000021.1 coordinate 2,469, forward strand.
CCCCCCACGAAGAACCGGTCTCCCTGCCGCACGACCGTGTTCGCCTGGCCGTAGCAGGGACGGTTGGTCCACAGCTGGCTGGCCGGCTGGAAACTGAAGAACCGCATGGGAAAGGCCGTGCCACCGCTGATCGTGCCGTCGGGCGCTGCCGCCACGCCCATCACGTGCGCCCCTTCGCTGCTGTACTCGATGGGCAGCGTCCGGACTTCGCCCTTGGAGTCCTTGACCACCAATCGCCGCCGGACCAGGTCGCACTCCTGCAACCGACTGCCGTCAGGAAAACTGCGATGAAACAGCCCCTGCGAGTCGGCAATCACCGGTTTGGGCTGGCGCTTGTGCGTGCCGATCTTCTGGGCCTGGCCGCGGTGCAACACGTACCAGCCGTCCTTGGAACCGGCCGCCGCGTGCCCGTAGACCTTGCCGTCGCGGTTGCGATAGACCTCGGCCGGCCCCTTGGTCCGCTCTGCCTCGGGCAGGATCGCCGTGGCCCGCTTGTTCTGCGGATCGAAGGCCACGATCTGGCAGGCCGTGTTGCCGATGCCCACGTAGACCCAACCGGCGTCGTCCACCGCCACGCTCCGCGGATACTGGGCCCAGTTCTCCTCGTGAATGTACCCGTAGTCGGTGAACTGCCGCGAACTCGGATCGAACGAGACCAATCCGCTGCGCGGATACGTGGCCGACCAGATCCGCCCCTGGTCGTCCTCGGTCATACTCATGGCCATCTGCGGCAGCGAGCGGTGGTGAAAGGTGAACTCGGCCTTGGCCGGATCAAACTCGCACAAGTGCCGGCCGAAATGCGTGTAGAACTTGTTCTGGCTGGATAAGATCGAAGCGAAGGGCCCATCCCCGCCCGTGGCAAAGGGCATCGGCAACTGCCGGCAACGCCCGGTCTGCGCGTCGATCATCAGCAGCGCATATCCGCCGCGGCAGTCGTAGAGCCACAGCAGCACGACGTTCTGCCCTTGGCCATCCACCGTGGCCACGGTGCCGCGATGGTTGCTGATCGGCGTGGCCACGCCGTGGTCCAGAAAGCCGCCTCCCAAGTCCACGTCGGCTCCCTGGCCTCGCGCACCGAGAATCAACGCCAGTAGCACGGCACCACAGAAGTTCTTCATGAGCTGTCGATCCTTGGATATCTTGTGCCCCGTTACGCAAGGTTGCCGCCGGTCAATCACGCTGCTTGGGCTGCTTGCCGCGATTGTCCACCGGCAACGGTCGAAGTTTGATGTTCCGGTACCAGATGGTCCCGGTCCACCCTTGCAGGCCCAGGCGGCCAAAGGGTGGACACTGGAAGTCCTTCTTCCGGCCTACGTTACTGTTGCGCAGGCGGTGAAAGAAGTCGGGACTGTTCAGTTCGCAGTCCACGGTCTTCGTGCCATTCAGCCAATGCTCGACATGCCGGCCGACCACGACCAGCCGTGTGTCATTCCATTCGCCCAGCGGTCGCGCCAGAGAGCGCGGAGCCTCGTACAGGTCGAACAGGGCCCCGGGCGTCCCAGTACCGAACGGTAGGTCGGCCGAATCCGCCATCTGATACTCCGGACAAGCCGGCGAGGCTACCAGGCTCGCCGAGGGCACGCGATAGAACACGCCGCCATTGCCGTGCGGCGACACGCGCCACTGGATCAACAACTCGAAATTGTCGAATGCCTCTTGGGTGAAGATGGTGTACCGGCCGCCGCGCAGACAAAGTTGTCCCTCGGCGACCGTACAATCGCGGGGCACCTCCTTCCCCTCGACCCCCACCCAGCCTCTGGTCGTGCTCCCGTCAAACAGCAGCCGCCAACCGGCCGCCAGTTCCGATTCGCTGAGGATATTCGCCGATGCGGTCACCTCGTTGGCCGCCGGACCAACCGGCTGCGCGCTCGTCGCTGGCGCGGCCTCCAACACTGCCGGCTCCGGCACCGGGTTTGCGATGGCCTCGCCCTGCGCCGCGATCTCGGCTTGGACCGCGGTCTGGCGGTCCTCGTCGCGACCGCCGATCCCCATTCGGTAGGTCGCCAGGACCATCAATAGCGCCGCCAGTACGCCTCCGCCAACCACGAGCTTCTGCCATCCGAGTAGCTTTCCCGCGTGCCCTTGTGTCGCCGGATCGGTGTCGCCTTGCACTGCGCTGGTGAGGGTCTCTTGCCGCCCGATTTGCAGCGGAGCGGCTAGGGCGACGGTTCGGGAAACCGGGGGCACGCCCAAGGCTGCGTCGGGCAGCGGCGGAGCTTCCGGCTCCCGCCGCCCCAACCGTGCGAACTCCGACTTCGATTCGCCGTGCACATTCTCCAATTCGGCCACCACCTGGGCCATGCTCTGCTGGCGATCCTCGGGCCGCTTGGCCACCATGCGGTAGAAGACGGCCTCCAGGGCCAGCGTCACGTCGTTGCACGCCTCGCGCAGCGACGGTACCGGCTCGTCGCGATGCGCCAGCAGCGTTTGCATCAACGTTTCGCGGCGATAAAGGGCCTCGCCTGTGAGCAACCGATAGAACGTGCAGCCCAGCGAGTAGATATCGGCGCGATGATCGGCCAGGCGTGTGTCCAACGCCTGTTCCGGGGCCATGTAGTCGCAGGTCCCCATGACCTGGCCCGCGGTAGTCAGTCGCTCCGGTCCACCCAAGGCGGTTTCGGAGCCCGTGGCCCGCGCCAGCCCCATGTCCAGGATCTTCACCACTCCCTTGCGGTCCAACAGCAGGTTGCCCGGCTTGATGTCGCGGTGGATCACGCCTTCTTCATGCGCATACTGCAGACCGCGCGCCGCCTGCTGCGTGTAGTTCAGGGCCTCTGCCAGGGGCAAGGGACCGCGATCCTTCAGCACGGTGGCCAGATCCTTTCCGTCCACATACTCCATGACCAGGTAATGCAGGCCGTCGTGTTCGCCCGCATCATAGGCCGCCACGATATTGGGATGGCTCAGCTTGGCAGCCATCTCCACTTCGCGGTAGAATCGCTGCACGGCTTCCGGCGATTTCATGGCCGCCGCCGAAATGGTCTTGACGGCCACCAGACGCTTCATGCGCCGATGCTCAGCCTTCAGGACCACTCCCATCCCGCCCTGGCCAATCCGGTCCAGCACCACATACTCGCCGAAGACCAGTTGCCGTCCCTTGCCTTGGTACACGGCCTGGGCCTGGTACTTGGTGATTCGCTTGGCAGCCACCAGTTCGCGCGCCAGGGCTTCGGCATCCTCCGGCTTGCGATCTTTGGGCAGGCCCCCCAGAAATGAATCCACTTCCGCCGGGGCCAAAAGGCGGCTCTCGGTGAGTTGCTGGCAGAACTGTTCGAGCGAGGGGGACATGGCACCTTCCACAACGGAGCCCCCATTATAACTGCCCATTGCGTCCCGCGAAAGAAAACGACGACGCCAGCCAAACGCCTCGCACCACACGAAAAACCTCGCTCGCCTCCAGAACCGTTGTTTCCCGCCCGAGCAGTCCAGCCGCTACGTCCTGTCGCCGGATTCTGGGACCGGCTCCAAAATTACAGCCCGGAACCGTCATCTCCCGCTCGAGCGACCCAGCCGCCCTGTCCTGTCGCCGGATTCTGGCACTCGCTCCAAGACACTTGCTTATGAGGCTGCGCGCGGGTAGCGTAGTGGGGATACGGTTCCCGCCTCCTGCTGCCCCCCTATCGCGCCTCGGGTAAGTGATCTCGCGAGCCCGACCAGCCGGAGGCCGATCTCGCGGGGCAGCGGTCGGTCGGGATAGCTACGACATTCCTTTTCTGGCAACCAATGAACACTCTCGTAGACACTCGGGGAGACCACTATGGCGGATAACCTTTCCCGCCGCGACGTCATTCGCATGTTTGGAGCCGCCGGTTTGGCCTCAGGTATGGGGTTGTCTGCCCGCAGCGCCACGGGCCAGACGCCGCCTGCCCGACCTGCCGCGGCCACCCTTTCCGCCGGAAAGGTAATCCAGCCGCAGCGCGAGTTGCCGGTCCTTTCGGAGACCGATGTGCTGATCGTTGGCGGCGGACCTGCCGGCGTGGCGGCGGCCCTCGCCGCGCGACGCCTGGGCGTTCGCGTAACCATCGCCGAACGCTACGGGCATTTCGGCGGTCAATGGACCGGTGGACTGGTGCTCCTGTTGGACGGCTGCTACGCCAAGGGTCCCGTGCTGGTCACGCGCGGCATTGGCGAAGAAATGTGCCAGCGCCTGGAGAAGATGGACCGTGGCATTATCAACCGTGAACCCGGCAAGAACGCCACGGTCGACGCCGAGGCCCTCAAGTATCTCATGGTCGACATGCTCACCGCGGCCGAGGTCGAGGTCTTCCTGCACTCCTGGTGCGCCGACGCTGTCGTCGAAGGCAATGCGGTCCGCGGCGCGGTCTTCGAGAGCAAGTCGGGCCGCCAGGCCATCCTCGCCAAAATGGTCGTCGATGCCTCCGGTGATGGCGACGTGTACGCCGCCGCGGGCGCGGAATTCGAATTCATGCGCTACCATATCGGCCTCGTCCATCGCCTCGGCAACCTGGACAAGGTCGACAAGGCCAAGGCCGCCGAGTTCCTCAAGCAAGCCGATCCCAAGAAACGCAAACTCCTCACCGGCGGGCCAACGCCGATCGAAGGCGTGAACTGGGTCAACATGCGCGGCCCCGACAGCAACGCCATCGACGTCAAGGAGCTCAGCCGCCTGGAACTGGCCCATCGCAAACAGATTTGGAACCAGGTCGAGCAATTGCGCAAGACACCGGGCTACGAGCCGGTCTACCTGGCCGAGACCGCGCCTCAGTTGGGCGTGCGCATGTCGCGCTTGCTCAAAGGCCTCGCCAAGCTCACCTGGCAGGGATTCAAGGACGAACGCACCTGGCCCGACGTGATCGGCGTGGGCGGCGCCTGGAAGGGCGATCACCAGTCCTGGCAAATTCCCTACGGAGCCCTCGTGCCCGAAAAGGTGGACAACATCCTCGCCGCCGGCCGTTGCATCTCCATCGAGCCCAAGATGGCCGATCTGGTGCGCGTGATTCCGCCCTGCTGGGTCACGGGCCAGGCCGCCGGCGCCGCCGCCGCCCTGGCAGTCCAGGGCAACTGCCGGCCACGCGATGTGGCTGTCCCCAAACTCCAGGAAGTGCTCAAACAGCAAGGTGCCTATCTCGGCTAACGAGTGCGTCTCTGACGCACCACGGTAGAAGGTAGTGTCTTCGCCGCGTAGAAAGGTCAACCATGTCGCTTCGCACATGCTGCCTGGTGCTGCTGCCCTTCGGCCTGCTTTCGGCCACCGCCGCGAACGGCCAGAAACTCGATCGTGACCAACTTGGCCGCGATGTGCGTCTGACGATCCTCGTCGATAAGGTCATGCTGCCCGAGGAAGAATGGATCGCCAAGGAATGGATGATCCAGGCCGCCGCCGAAGCGGGCTTCAATGTCTTCTCCCCGCGCTCAGGCGCCGACCGGCTGGACGAGGTCCGTCAGGTGGCCCAATGGTGCGCCAAGCACGGCATCTTTCATCTGCCCTGGATGCGTGGCTCGCTTTCCTCGCCAAAGAGCAGCAAGGTCGACGGCCAGCGCCTTACCTGGGCCAATGGCGATGAGCAAGATCTGTGGAGTCCTAACACCGATGCCTTCTGGGACTGGACCACGCGCTACGTGCTCGAATACGCCAAGATCAGCCGCGAGTGCCCCAGCTTGATCGGTGTGTTCTTGGACTACGAGAACTATGCCAAGGGCAAGCAGGGCAACCTGTACTCGATCTCCTATGACATGCTGATCCTGGATAAGTTTGCCCAGAGCAAGAACCTCCGCCTGCCAGCGATCGAACCGGCACAGCGCAAGGCCTGGCTGGTGGAACAAGGCCTCGACGAGGCCTTCGTGCAATTCCAGATCGCGCACTGGCGTCAGCGCTGCCGCACCCTCCGTCAGGCCGTGGATGCCGTCAATCCCAAGTTCCAGTTCTGCATCTATCCCGCGCCCGGCACGCCCTTCATGGTCCAGGCCATCTATCCGGAGTGGGCCACGCAGCAGGCCCCCCTGATCTTGGCCGACGCCACGACCTACGGCCGTCCCGGACGCTTCATCAGCGAACAGGACGCCCTGGAAAAGAACAAGCAACGCCTGCTGAAGAACATCGAGGTCCCCAAGCAGGCCGGCATCCCCTTCATCTACACCGGCGGAATCGATCCCGCCGTGCGCGGAGCCGATCCGGAGTTCTCCGGCAAGAACGCCGTCGCCATCTCCGAAGTCACGCGCGGCTATTGGATCTTCTACGAGGGCCCGCACTACCGCCAGCCGGATCACGCCGCCTACTGGAAGTGGTTCACCTGGGCCAATCGCGCCATCGCGCGCGGCGATTTCCAGGCCCAGCACCAGCCGCGCGAAACACCGGAGAATTGGAGCTTCTCCACGCGCGCCAATCTCGACTGGCAGAAACTGGTGGCCCCGCCTCCCGGCCCCAAGCCTGTCGACCTGCCCCCTGTCCAAGTCCGCGGTGAAAGCCTCGTCCTGCTAGCCTGCAAGGCGCGTCAGGAGGTGGAGTTGGGCGTGAAGGTCCGCGCCATCGGTGGCGACCAGTCCCGCCTCATCTGGGAGGTGCGTGATCCCGCCGGAAACAAGGTCGGCTCGAGCCTCATCGCCTCGAACACGACGGGCACAATCAGTTTTGTCCCGCCCGTCGACGGCAACTATATGCTCATCGCGGCTGCCTCGCGCTCGACCTACACCTTCACACGTAGCAACGTCTCGCTGGGGCTCGATGCCTCCGATCGCCTCGGATGTATGGGCCGTGCCAGCCGACTCTATTTCCACGTGCCCAAGGGGCTAAAACAGTTCTCGCTGCTGGTCAAGGGCTCGGGGGCAGAGACCGTGCGAGTCAATGTCTACGACCCGGCCGGGAAACTGGCCGCTTCTGCCCAAACCCTGCCCACCGCCGCCGAGGCCACGCTCGACGTCCCCACCGCCAAGCAGGACGGTGCGACCTGGTCCTTGGAAGCGGCCCGGGCCGACCAAGGCACCCTGGAAGACTACGCCCTTCGCCTGCGTGCCGGCCTGCCGGGCATCCTCTCCCTGCGGCCCGAACACGTGTTTGCGTATTGACCCCTTCCTCTTGTCGGATTGTTGACTATCGTATCACGGAGATGCCAACCATGTCGCTCGTGCGAAGTCTCGTCGGAGTCGTGGCCCTCTTGTGCCTGGTCCCCTGCCCTGTCCAGGCCCAGGAGAACTGGAAATCGCTGTTCAACGGCCAGGACCTCACCGGCTGGAAAGTGCCTGAAGGAGACAACGGCCACTGGAAGGTCGTCGATGGCGTGATCGACTACGACGCCTGCTCCGAGGCCCCCGGCAAGGACAAGCACCTCTGGACGGCCGAAGAGTTCGGCGACTTCGAACTGCAGATCGATTGGCGATTCAAGCAGACCACAGGCGAGTACCTCACCAAGATCATTCTTCCCGACGGTTCGTACAAGCTCGACGAGGAAGGCAAGCCCATCTCCGTGCCGCTGCCCAACGCCGATTCGGGCATCTATCTTCGCGGCCACTCCAAGGCCCAACTGAACCTCTGGTGCTGGCCCATCGGTTCCGGGGAGATCTGGGGCTACCGCAATGACAAGGAAATGCCCGCCGAAGTCCGCGCCGGCTGCGTACCCAAGGTCTGTGCCGATCGCCCTGTGGGCGAGTGGAATCAAATGTCGATCGCCGTCAAGGGCGACCGCGTCACGGTCAAGCTCAATGGCCAGTTGGTCATCGACAACGTCCAGCTTCCCGGCCTGCCCGCCACCGGCCCCATCGCTCTGCAACATCACGGCGGGTTGAACAAGAAGACCGGCCAGTGGAGTCCGGCATCGAGCCTGATCCAATTCCGCAACGTCCGCATTCGGTCGCTGTAGACCACCATGCATTCAGAGCTTCGAACTCGGGAGTCTCCGCATGATCTGCCCGCTGTTGACGATCGCTTGCTTCCTCGCCGCCCCCGACGCCGTTCGGCCCGCGCCGGCAACGCCAGGCCAGCCGCCGACGGCCTTGCGCGTGTTGAGCGATTTCGAAGCCGGCTCGGCGCGTGTCCTGCAGATCGACCAGCAGCAGCGGACCATTCGTTTCTCGCCGGCCGGCGATCCGCAACGCGGCTGGCCGTGCTGGTGGATGTTTCGCGTCGAGGGGATTACCCCAGGTGAGACTCTGACCCTGGAACTGACGCCGGCGGAGCCCAAGAAAGCCTCCGACTCCTTCAGCAAACCCGATCGAGCCGCCTTCAGTCTGGACGGGCGACAGTGGCGCCAGGTGGACGAGGCGGGCCAGCGCAGCAAGCAAGGGCTGATCACCTGGCGGCAGCGGATCGACAGTTCTTCTGCCTGGTTTGCCTGGGGCCCTCCCTTCACCTGGGCCGACGCCTGCGACGCCGTGCAGCGCCTCGGCCGGCAGTCGCCCCACGCCCGGCCCTTCGAACTGTGCCGCTCGCGCGAAGGCCGCGCCGTGCCCGGCCTGGTGATCCGGGAAGGAAGCGATCGCGAGCCGCGCCCCGTCGTCTGGGTCCAGGCCCGGCAGCACGCCTGGGAAACCGGCGCCAGTTGGACCTGGCTGGGGATGGTCCAATGGCTCTTGGGCGACGATCCTCGCGCCAAGACCCTCCGCAGCTGCGCCGAGATCTGGGCCGTGCCTGTGATGGATGTGGACAACGTCGTGGCCGGCAATGGCGGCAAGGCCCAGTTGCCGCACGACCACAACCGCGACTGGAGCGATCAGCCCCACTGGCCCGAGGTCCGCGCCGCCCAGCAGCGGCTCAAGGAACTCTCCACCAACGGCCAACTCCAGTTGTTCATCGACTTGCACGATCCCGGCGCCGGCAGCAAGCAGCCCTTCTTCTTCTATCCCCCGGACGAAATCCTGAACGAAGCCGGCAAGGCCAACCACGCGCGCTGGCTCAAGACCGCTATCGAGGAATTCACCGGCCCCATGGGCCTCAATCCCAAGGCCAGCGTGAGCAACGCCAAATACGATCCCAAGGCCTGGCGCCAGATCAGCAAGAACTGGATCGTCGAGCAGTGCGGCGCGCACATCGTTTCTTTCACCCTCGAAGTTGCCTGGAACACTCCGCATAGCACTCAGGAGGGCTACCTCGACGTAGGGCGGCAGTTGGGATCGACGATCGAGCGTTATTTACGCGAAGCCGGCTGGCCGAGTCGCATATAATTCGTTGTCGTTGCCAATGGCGGCCTTGAGGTCTGGCGTCCCGGACGCACAGCCAATCATTCGTCCGGCTCCCGATCCGACTTCGCTGCGCCGGCCCGGTCGGCGCTTTCCGCTTCGGGTATATGTTGTTGCCAGAGACCTCGCCGCCAACCTTGGCGATCCGCTCGTCTCTTCTCCATCTACGGAGGCCCAGCCATGATGGGTTCCGCCCGAGTTGGGCTGTGTGTCGTGGGGCTGGTGGCCCTCGGCCTGCTCGATCTCGCCCCTGCCGGCGAGCAACCCACGACCCAGCCGCCGGACACCTGCGTGTTGCAGGTGCATTTGCCGCCAGGGGCCGAACTGGAGGTCGACGGCCAGCCCTACGGCGATCGCCGGCGACTGACCTGGGATGGTTTGGAGCCGGGCCGTCTTTACGCCTGCCGCTTGAAGGCCAAACTGCCCGACGGCACTTCCCTCGAGCGGCAACTGGCTTACCGTGGCGGATGGCATATCGATCTGTCCCTGCTGCCTCCCGATCTGGCCGCGGTATCCATGGAGTTGCAGTTCGGCACGCCCAGCAGCAACGTCAGCCTGTCTCCCGACGGTCGGCAGTTGCTTTACACTTGGGGCCGGGAAGCCGTGCTGCAGGACGTGACCAGCGGTCGGCATCTCCGCCGCTTTGCCGGCCACTCCGGTTCTGTAAGCGCGGTGACCATGTCCCCTGACGGTCGCCTCCTCGCAACTGGCGGCGAAGCCAAGGATCGCACGGTGACCCTCTGGGACGCCCTCGCTGCAAAGCCGCTGCGCAGCCTTTGGGGACACACCGGCGGTATTGCGGCCATGGCCTTTAGCCCTGATGGCAGCCGGTTGCTGACCGGATCGAGCGACAACACGGCCATCCTCTGGGACCTCTCCACGGGCGAACAGTTGCAGCTCTTGCGCGGACACCGCAGCACGGTCAACAGCTTGGCCTATTCAGCCGATGGCCGACGCGTGGTCACCGGTTCTTACGATAACACGGCAATCATCTGGGACCCCGCCAGCGGCAAGCTTCTCCATACCTTGCAGGGACACAAAGGCAGCATTCGCGCCGTGGCCATCACACCCGATGCGCGCCACGTCTTGACGATCGCGTGGGAGTACTACGTCAAGGCCTTGGACGGCTCGCGTTCGGAACTCTGGCTGTGGGACGCCGGCACCGGCCGTTTGCTCCGCAAGTTGTATGACGGCCCCGGAGCTATGGCTTCCGTCGCGGTCAGTACCGACAGCCGTCAGGCCCTCACAGCCCTGCGATACGATTGGACAACCAAGAAGCCCGGACGAATCACCGTTTGGGACTTGGCCTCCGGCCGTGCCGCGCGCGAACTCACCACGCCCGACTTGACGGCCATCTGGGCCTTCTGGTCGCCCGATGGCAAGCAGATCATCACCACACCCAAGGACGGCGCAGTCCTCGTCCTCGACGCGGAGACGGGAAAGGAACTGCATCGCGTCGGCGGCCAATCCGTGGGTGGCTACTACCAGCTGTCGTTGTCGCGCGATGGGCGGCAGATGGTTCTGCCCGGCGGTGCGGGGCTGATGGTCTGGGACCCGTTGACCGGCAAGTTGCTCAAACAACTGGGCGACGAGTCGTTGTACTACAACCTCCCGACACTCTCGCCCGACGGTCGTCAGGTGTTGTCCGTGCCCAACTCGCGCCGCGGCGGTGAACATCCCAAACCCTTGGTCTGGCTGGACATCGCCAGTGGCCAGACGCTGCGGTCAGAACCGGCCTGCGGCGAAAAAGAAAGCGTGCGGACTGTGGCCGTCAGTGGTGACGGCCGCTTCGTGCTCACCTGCACCGGCGACAAGACAGCGACCCTCTGGGATTATGCCTCCGGCCGCAAACGGCACACCCTGAACCTCGACGCCTATGGTGGCTCCGTCGCGCTGAGTCCGGACGGCAGCCAAGCCGCCGTCGGTCTGCTGAATGGTCTGAAGGTCTGGGACACGGCCTCGGGCAACCTGCTATATGAGTGCAAACTTGACGATTGGTGCGAGCCAGTGGTCTTCAGCCCCGACGGCGCGCGGATTGCCGTGGCCCTGGGATCTTACAACAAGCCAGGGAACCTCGTTCTGTGCGATGCCCAGAACGGCCGGATGCTGCAACGCATCGACGAAGCTCATTTCGACAAAATCACCAAACTCGCGTTCAGCCGCGACGGCAAGTACCTTCTAAGCTCGTCCTACGACGATACGGCCGCCCTCTGGGATGTCGCCGACGGTAGGAACCTGTCCGAGAATCGCCACAGCCAGCCTGGGCGGCCCGGAGAAGCCGAGTCGTCGAGCCGTCCTCGGATCGGCTCCCAGAGGCTTCAACACTTCCGTGGACATACGGCCGATGTGCACCTGGCCGCGTTCCTGCCTGACGAACGTTACGTGATCACCGCCAGCTCGGACATGACCTTTCGCTACTGGGATGTGGCCACCGGCGACGAGCTAGCGCGCATGTATCGCAGCCACAAAAACTCGGATTGGCTGGCGATCACGCCCGAGGGCCTGTTCGACGGGACCGAAGCCTACCGTCGCCTGGTCGCATTCCGTCTGGGCGAAGGGCCGGGGGCCGAAACGGTGCCCAGTCTCGTGCGGCGTTTTCATTATCCGGACCTGATGGAGGCCTTGCTCCGGCCACAACGGCCTCGCGTGCCGGCGGCCGAAAAGGTGACTCCGGCCCCGCTGGTCCGAATCGTCGGGCCTTCTGCCGATCAGCCGCTCAGCGAGCAGCAGGCCACCGTCGAGGTCGAGGTGATCGATCAGGGCGGCGGTGTTCGCGGCCCCACGCTCTGGCACAACCTCAACGAGTTGCCGCCCCCTTCGGCAAAGTCGGAGACGACCCAAGGCACACAGCGGCAGCAGTTCCACGTGACCTTGGTACCCGGCGAGAACCGCTTCGAGGCCCGCGCGGCGACTGCCGACGGCGCCTGGCCAAGTTCCCCCGCCGTGACCGTGATTCGATACGAGCCTCCCGGGATGAAACCGGCCCAACTGGCCACGGCGCCGCCGGAGGAAAAGCCGGAAATCCTCCTCCAGTCGGGCCACGCCGGGCCGGTGACGGCCGTGGTCTGGAGCGCGGACAACAAGCTCTTGCTCACCGCCTCCGAAGATCGCACGGCCATCCTGTGGGAAGTGGCGACGGGCCGCCAACTTCGCACCCTGCAAGGACACGCAGGCGAAGTCCACTCCGTGGCGTTCAGCCCCGATGGCCGGCTGGCATTGACGGGTGGGGAAGACAGCCGCGCGATCCTCTGGAATTTGACCACCGGCCGCCGAAAGGGCAGCTTCCCCTCCGAATACTTCCGCGTCGCTGCCGTCGGCTTCACTCCCGACGCGCGCGAGGTGTTGCTCGCCGGAGGCAACACGGCCAGCCTCTATGACGCGGCTACCGGCCGCCTGCTGCGCAGTTTTCGCCAGTCCGGAGATGTCCGTGCAGCGGCGCTCAGCCCCGACGGCAAACTGCTGGCGACCGCGGGCGGCGAGTACCAGAAGACGCCTCAACTCATCCTGTGGGATGCCGCTTCCGGCGCCAAACTGCGATCTCTGGCCGGACATGCCGAGTACGTCAAGACCGTGGCCTTCAGTCGCGATGGCCGCTTGCTGGCCAGCGCGGACAACGGCCGTGTGGCGATCGTCTGGGATACGAAGACCGGAGTCAAGTTGGGCGACTTCGTCGCCAAGGAAGGCGACTACTCTCACGACCGCGACATCGGCGCCGTCGCCTTCAGCCCCGACGGCCGGCAACTCCTGCTCGGCCAAGAAGGCGGGGCAACCGTCTGGGACGTCGATAGCGGCAAGCCGCTCAACGCCCTGCAGTCCCTCTCCGGATCGGTCACCGCGTTGGCCTTCAGTCCTGACGGCCGTCGTGTCCTGCTCGCCTCCCACTATCGGGATCATGGGGCCGCCTTCCTGTACGATGCCGCCAGCGGCCAACTCCAGCAGATACTTCGCGGTCACACGGGTGGAATCCACGTCGCCGCCTTCAGTCCCACCGGCAAACACATCGCCACCGGAGGCGACTACAAAGACAAGACCGCGATCCTCTGGGATGCCGAGACGGGCGAACTCCTTCATCGCCTCGTGGGACATGCCCACGACATCCATGCCCTGACCTTCACGTCTGACGGCAGTCGCCTGCTCACCGTCTGTGACAGTGAGCGCGTCGTGCATCTGTGGGATGTGGCCAGCGGCAACAAACTCCGCACCCTCCCCAGTTCCGGGGCGGGCCTGTTAACGCCCGCCATCAGCCCCGACTGCCGCCTCGTCTTGACGCCTCCGGAAAGCTACGACGATACGGCCCAAGTCTGGGATGCGGCCAGCGGCGTCAAACTCCGCACGCTGCAGGGCAGGACCGAGGACGGTTGGGCCGCCGCCTTCACCGCCGACAACCGCCGCGTCTTGACCGGCGGCGGGGCCTTCCAAGGACCTGCAGACCTCGTCGTCTGGGACGCCGCTAGCGGCCAAAAGCTGCAGTCGTTGCGCGTGCAAGCCGAGCAAATCAAGCAGATCGCCCTCAGCGGCGACGGACGCCAGGCCTTGACTTGTTCGCGTGATGGCAACGCCGTGCTTTGGGACCTGGCCGCCGGTCAACCGCGATACACGCTGGACTCAGGCGTCGAGTCCATCGCCGTCAGCCCTGATGGCCGCATGGCGGTCACACGCGGTGGATACCGCAACCGCCAGACTTCTGTTTGGGAAATGGAATCGGCCAAGTGCTTGCGCACCTTCACCGGCGAGATCAACGCCGTGGCCTTCAGTCCCGATAGTCGCCAGTTGCTGGCCGGACTCTCTGGCTCCGGCATGCTCTGGGACATTGCCACCGGCACCGCGGTCAGTTCCTTCCGGGGATTGGAGGGTGAAACCAAGACCGTCATCGTCAGCAGCGACGGCCGGCAGGTGCTCACCGGCGGCGGCCGATCAGCACAAGCCGCCATGATCTGGGATCGGCAGTCAGGCCAACCGCTCAAGAGCTTCCGCGGACGCGTCAAGAAGGTCCACTGTGTGGGCACGGCCCGCGCCGGTCGCCTCTTGTGGACCGCCGGCTCGCAATACGGCCAGTTCAGCGAAGTCGTGCTTTGGGATCCTGAAACCGGACAGCCCTCACGCGTCTTGCCGATGGGCGATACGCGCATCGAGGTAGCCGGCATCGCGGCCGACGGCCGCTCGCTCTTCACTTGGGACGGCTCGTACTCTGTCAACCTGTGGCGCCTGCCCAGCGGCATCCAGTTGCACTCCTTCGATATCGACAAATCCTATCTCGACTCCGCCTGCATCAGCGTCGATGGCCGCCGGGTCGTGGCCGTCGGCCGGCGCGAGAAGGAGGATAACCGCCGGATTGTGGTCTGGGATGCCGAAAGTGGCAGCCAACTCCGCGAAATCAACCTGCAATTCACCGAATATGTCCAGAGCTACCTGAGCCCCGACGGCCGAATCGTTCTCTCCCACCCACGCCATGTAACGCCCTGCACCGCCACCCTGTGGGAAAGCCAGACCGGGTCCAAACTGCGGGAACTCGGCCCCTTCGCCGACTCGATCCAACACGCCGTCTTCTCGCCCGACGGCCAACGCCTCTTCCTGGCGTTCTCGGCACGCGGACAACTGTACGACGTGGATTCCGGCCAGTTGCTCCGCGAACTCACCATGTCCTCAACGGGCTTTGCCGCCCCGGCCTTCAGCCCCGACGCCCGAAGACTGGCCACGCATGGCGGTTCCTCGGACACGCGCATTTTTGTCTGGGACACCGAAAGCGGAGAAATGCTCCACATGTTGCGCGGTCACAAACTGGGCGTGCAGTCCCTGGCATTTCTGCCGGATGGCCGCTTGCTCTCCGGCGCGGCCGATGGGTCAGCACGCATCTGGGACCTGCAGGAAGGCAGGGAACTGGTCAGTCTCATCAGCCTGGACGATGGCCGCGACTGGCTCATCATCACTCCCGAAGGGCTCTTCGACGGCTCCCTCGGCGGACGCCAGGCCGTGAGCTGGCGCGTTCCCGGCCAGGAACAACCGGTCGCCGTCGACCGCTTCTTCAATGACTTCTACCGGGCCGGTCTGTTGGCCTCCGTGGTCCGCGGCGAACAGATCGAGGTCGAAACCAAACTCGGCAAGAGCTTACCGCCACGCCTGGCCATCTTGTCGCCCGCCAGCGGCACCATCGATAGTGCCGTGGCCCGCGTCGAAGTCCAGGCCACGGACCGAGGCGGCGGCATCTCCAACCTCTCGATCTTCCAGAATGGGGCGCGCGTCCTCGCCGCCGGCGCCAGCCGTCAGGAAGGCAAAACCCTGCACCGCACCTTTGAGGTGCCGCTGGTGGAAGGTCGCAACCAGATCCGCGTCACGGCCGGCAGCCAGGACGGCTCCTGGGAGGCGGATCCCGCCGAAGTCGTCTTGCTCTATGAAAAGCCGCTCGCCAAGAGCCGTTTGTACGTCGTGACGGTGGGCATCAACAGTTACGCCGATGCGAACCTCAACCTCCAGTTCGCCGCCAAGGACGCCCAGGCCGTGGCCGAACTCTTCCGCCGTCGCGGCCAGCGACTCTACGAACGCGTGCAAATCACCCCCCTCACCGACCAAGACGCCACACGCGACGGCATCAAACGCGCCGTCAAACAGGTTGCCGCCGAAACCCGTCTGCAGGACACTTTAGTCCTCTTCCTCGCCGGGCACGGCACCATGGTCGGCCAACGCTACTACTTTGTGCCCCACGAACTCCGCAAGCAGGCCGAGCGCCTGGAAGACGACATTCGCAAGCAGGGCCTCCCCGCCGACGAACTATCCGACTACCTTGTGGCCGCCAAGGCCCTCAAGCGATTGTTGATCCTTGACACGTGCGCCTCGGGCGGGGCCCTCGCCGGGGCCCTCAAGGCCCGCTCCGGTTTCGCCCTCCGCGAGGCCATCGAACGCTTGTCGCGTACGCAGGGCGTCTTCACCATCGCTGCCTCAGCCGCCACCGAAGAAGCCCAGGAGGCCAAGGCCTTGGGGCACGGCGTGCTGACCTACAGCCTGCTGGCTGGTCTCAAGGCCGTGGACAGCGGCCCCCTGGCCGACCGCCACGTCCAGCCCACCAGCCCCGACCAGGTGGTCGACGTCCTCGAATGGTTCACCTTCGCCGCAGGACAGGTTCCGCGCCTCACGCAGAAGCTGTATGGCGTGAGCCAGGACGTCCAGACAAGCACACAAGGGGCCAGCTTTCCAGTGCTGCCCCTTGAGGAATGACGCCTGCGATCGTGCTTGGCGCCGCCGGCCGGAAGCGTTGGCCTGCGGCGCCGCGGCCGAACCGCTCGCCTCGACTACCAGCGAGTTTCGAAGCCCAGGTTCACGCCGTGGATCAGCGCCCCGCTCGTGAAATCGATGAACTGGCTGCTGGTGCTCGTGGCTGATAGGTCCAACTGGTTAGCCGCGCGGGCGATGCCTTCCATCCAGATCACGCTATAACCGGCTTTGAGCCAGGCCCAACTGGCCAGTTGCAGCGTGCCGCTCAGGCCCAACTCGCCGATGAACGCCGCTCGCGTCTGGTCCATCGTCACGTCTCGAACCGTGGACGCCCCGTCGAAGCCCGTGATCAACGAGTGCTGCTTGGCGTCGTTCGCGTACAGGCCCGTCTTGAGGATGAAATCCAGGCCCAGGCGTCCGAAGTCCCGCTTGTAGCGTCCGCCGATCTGCACGCCATACAGCCGGTTGCGTGCCGCAATGTCGTAGATGCTCGTGCCGCTGTCGAGGTCGAAAGCGTTGATGTTGTAGCTCTCGTTCAGGTCCACATACCGCACGCCCACCAGCCACGAGAAGTCGGTCACCCCTTCCGGCCAGAACGAGTTGATTTCCCAGTTGTCGAGGGTTGCCCGCTGCCGCAAGGTGAACTCGTCTACGTCGAAGAAGTCGGCCGTGCCCACCAGGCCCAGGTCCCCGTCCAGCGTCAGGTTATTGTTGCCCAGGGCGATCGCCGTCGCGTCCCATTCGGTTATCTGGAAGAAGGTGCCCTCAACCAGCAAGCCGTTGTTGAACCGCGCGCCAGCCGTGACGCGATAACGCGCCTCCATATCGTATTGCGTGTCGTGGGTCGTCAGCAGCGTCTGTGTCGTGTCTTGATCGATCACCACCGAGTTGGCATGCCGCGTGCCGCCGTTCATCCGCAACCCGATCCCTTCCACCGTGGCGAAGATCTTCGGCGACGGCCCCACCACTCCCGACCAACCGCCGTAGTCGCGCACGTACCGCGTGGCCGCGGGGCTGTATCCATACGCCGGTGAGGCGCTGTAGACGGCCGTCCCCGACCAGGCAGACTCGGGCATCGGCGTCGGACTGGCGATGATCGGGGCCTCGTTCGAAGCGGCGTCATATCCTTCAACCGTCGAGACTGTGATCAACAGTGTCGCGACGGTGCACAGGACCGTGAACCTGGACAACGCGACGTTCATGCGTGACCCCTTCGCGTCAAGAGATGGTGCTCATTGCTCTCGGACCTGGTCCCACCATGCCCTGGTCGGAAAGACCGCGGTCGGCCGGGAAGAAATGCTTCCCCTACAGAGTGAACAATCGGCACAACCGGAAGAAGCCGTTCGTGCGGAACGGGCAGAATTTCACAGAGACTCCACCCAGGGGTGGTGGTACCGTTCGCGTTGTAACGGTGGCGCAAACTTTGCGGGCACGCTAGCATCGCCCCAGCGCAACTCGGCGCGATTATCACGAGCAATACCGTCAGAAGGAGGGGGACTGCCTCACAACGTCTGGGGCATCCTCTCTACCTGCCAATCCAACGCATCTATATCGTCCACCCTGAACTGCCCAGAACCCCATCGAAACCAAATCGCAATGCCTCGCAGCCTACCTAGCTCCCCCTGGGGTCGCGATGTAACGCACATAGACCGAGCCTTTGTGACAAGGCGATCACTCCCCGATGTGGATGCCAATGATCGCACCTGCGACTCTGCCGAGATCCGGTACTCCATCTCCAGCCTGTCGTGCCTTGGAACGATGGTCGGCCAATGGTAAATTGGTGCCTGTCGCGCGGACGTACTGTGGGCACCAGACTGCCCCCGAAACGGCGCGACTCGCTCGCACCTTCTTCCGCAACACATCTGATCTGGCCTCAGCGCAGTTGTTTCACCCTCCATGACGACCGCCGACCCCGCCGCCCTGCGGCAGTCCTTGTCCAGTTCACCCATGGAAAAGCCCGCCGCCGTGTTGCAGACCATCGACCTGCGCCGCAGCTACGGTTCTGGCGAGGCGGTGGTCCATGCCCTGCGCGGCGTCAACTTGCAGGTGCCGGCCGGCGAGTTCCTGGCCATCATGGGCCCTTCCGGTTCGGGCAAGAGCACTTTGCTCCACATCCTCGGAGCGGTCGAAGTGCCCACCAGCGGTCAGGTTCTGCTGGAGGGGGTGGATCTCAGCCTTCTGGACGATGATCGCCGTACCTTGCTGCGCCGGCAGCGCATCGGGTTCATCTTCCAGTCCTTTAACCTCTTGCCGGCATTCACCGCGGAAGAAAACGTGGCCTTGCCGCTAGAACTGGGGGGGGTGCCCGCCGCCGAAGCCCGCCGGCGAGCGCGCGCCATGCTCGATACGGTGGAAATCTCCCACCGTCGCGGTCACATCCCCAGCACCATGTCCGGCGGTGAGCAGCAGCGCGTCGCCATCGCGCGTGCCCTGGTCGTCGAACCGGCGATTCTCCTGGCCGACGAACCGACCGGTAATCTGGATTCGGCCCATGGCGAGCAGATCACGCACCTCCTGCGGCGGCTGGTCCAGCAGCAACGGCAGACAATCGTGATGGTCACCCATGACGAAGAGGTGGCGGCCCAGGCCGATCGCGTCGTCCATGTGCGCGACGGCGTGATCGATCGCGAGGGCCTCCGCTCTGCGGCACAGGCGAAGGCTTCGGTCCGCAGCATCCTTTTCAAGCCCAGCCCATGAGAAGTCCCTCGCCGGCCCCTGCGCATCCGCACGACGTCGATCCCGCTCTCCCGACCTCCCAGACGCAGCCCTTCTGGGATCGCCTCCTGCCGCGTTTTGTCTTCCGCGCCTTGCGCAGCCGGCCGGGCCGCGCAGCGCTCACCGTCGGCAGCATCATGATCGGAGTGGGCGCGGTCGTGGCCGTGACCGTGGCCACCGACACCTCACGCGTCGCGCAACAGAAGATGTACGAGGGCGTGACCGGCCGTGCTGCCCTGGATGTCGTCGCCGAAAGCAGCGGCTATTTCGCGCAAGACCTCGTCGCCAAACTGGAACAGGTCGACGGAGTGGCCGCCGTCGTCCCCACCATCCAGCAGCCGTCGATTCTGCTGCACGAGGGCAAGCGACTCCGCATGTTGATCTTGGGCATCGATCCCCACCGTGAAGAGGCGGTGCGCTCCTATCGCCTCGTCGCCGGCGAGTTCTTCCGCAACGGCAACGGAGTGCTGCTGGAGGACGGCTTCGCGCGCGCCCTGGGCGTTCGCGTCGGCGACCAGGTCCGCGTGCTCACCGGCCGCCGCCTGTTCACTTCCGCCACGGTCGTGGGGCTGTTGGCGCCCGAAGGGGCCGCGCGATTCAATCAGGGTGGGATCCTCTTCATGCATCTCACGGCGGCCCAATACCTGTTCAAACACACCGCCGAGATCAACACCGCCAGCGTGGTCCTCAAGCCGGACGCTGATCCCGCGCGCATCATGGCCGCCGTGCAGAGCCAGCTTCCCGAGGGCCTCATCGCCCGGCCGCCCGCCGCACGCAGCCAGATGGCGCGCGAAAGCCTCAAGGATCCTGAACAGGGCCTGCGCTACGCCTATATCTCGACCCTCGTCCTGGCCGGGTTCATCATCCTCAATACTTTCTTGATGAACCTCGGCGAGCGGCGCAGCCAGTTCGCCATCCTCCGCGCGATCGGCGCCACGCGAAATCAGGTCGTCCGCATCCTCTTGCTGGAAGGTCTGCTGCTGGGACTGCTGGGCACGGTCCTCGGGGCAGCGGCCGGTTGGGGCGGGGCGCACCTGCTCAACCTGGCCATGGCTCGGGTCTACGCCAGTCAACCGCCCGAGTTGCAGGTCTCACCCTTTTCCTTCCTCACGGCGCTGCTGTTGGGCCCCTTGCTGTCGCTGGGCGGCGTGCTGATCCCCGCCTGGCTGGCTGGCCGCGTCTCGCCGCTGGAAGGCATGCGCCCGCAGGTCACTCAGGATGATACGGCCGTCTCCAAACGGCTCTTGCTGCTCGGCGCCGTGTGTTTCGTCCTCTCCACCGCGTGCCTCGTGGCCTCGATCGCCGGCTGGCTGCCCGCCGCGCTGGCCGCCTGGGCCGGCATGGGCCTGCCCGCTTCCGTGATCATCATGGTCCCCGCCATGCTGGGCTTCTTCGCCCGCTTCGCTTCCTGGCTCCTGCATCCCCTGCTTGGCGCCGAAGGCCGGTTGGCCTGCCGCCAGATCACGCGCCGCCGCGTGCGCACCACCCTCACGATCGCCGTGCTGCTCATGGCCGTCGCCGGCAGCATCAGCTTCGGCACCAGCATCTCCAGCCACGTAGACGACATCCGTGACTGGCAGGCGCAAACCATCAAGGGCGATTTTTTCATCCGGGCCATGTTCCCCGACACGGCCACCGGCGAAGCCGCCGAAATCCCCGAATCGCTCGGCGCCGAAATCGAGGCCATCGACGGCGTGTTGCGCGTCGATACCCTGCGATTCGTCAGCGCGCGCATCGGCGAACAGGCGGTGATCGTCGCCCTCCGCGAATTCTCCGGCCAGGACCCCATGCCGCTGCAACTGGTGCAGGGCGATCGCGACGAGGTTCGCCGCCTCCTGTTTGAGGGCCAGGTCGTGCTCGGAAGCGTGCTCGCCCAACGCATCCATGCCGCGGTCGGCGACGAGATCGTACTCAAAACCGACAAGGGCGAGCAAAAAGTTCGCGTGGCCGGCATCACCGCCGAATACATGGTCGGCGGCATGGTGGTCCATGTGCAACGCGAATCCGGCAAACGCCTCCTGGGCGTGGAAGGCGTCGACTTGTTCCTGATCCAGGCCGATCCCCGCCGTCTCGAACAAGCCGAACAGCAACTACGCCGCCTCGCCGATTCGCACGACCTGATGCTGCACAGCTTCGCCGATCTCCGCCGCCGCGTGGACAAGATGATCGACGGCGTGGTGGGCAGCCTCTGGGGCGTGCTGGCCTTGGGCTTCGTGGTCGCCGGCTTCGGCGTGGCCAACACGCTGACCATGAACGTCCTGGAGCAGACGCGCGAACTGGCCCTGCTCCGCGTGGTCGCCGTCACGCGCCGCCAGGTCCGCAAAACGGTCCTCGCCCAGGCCGCGATCATGGCCACCCTGGGGCTCGTGGCGGGCGCGATCTTCGGGCTGATCGGCTCGCTTATGCAAAGCGCCGCCTCGGCCTACGTGCTCGGACACAGCATCTCCTTCGCCTTCCACCCCACGCTGCTCCTCGGCTGCCTGGCCGGCGGGTTCCTCATCGTGCTCCTCGCCGCCTGGTTCCCCGCGCGCCGCGCCGCACGGCTCGACCTCCTCACCGCCCTGCACTACGAGTGACGCCTGAACGAGCCCCACTTGACGGTCAGGCGTTCGCAGCGCAAACTGAGATAGAGCAAGAGTTTTTGGAGGGTAAGCGAATGGCTAGCGGCCACACTGGAAATGTGGTGCCCCAGTAATGGGGTTGCGGGTTCGAGTCCCGTGCCCTCCGCTCTCAAACCCCTTGATACCAAGGGGTTTTGTGTTTTCTTGGTGCCTCGGTCCGCAACCCGCTTCGTGGCCACCAGAGGACTCCAAAACCCCCGAATTCCCATCAGTTGGTACAACCCGGGGTACAACCCGGATTCGGCCCGAATTGGGCCGTTCGCCGGGGCTCCCTTCGGTGCCCGTGGCTCGCGCGTCAGACGCCTGTTTCGGGCTGGTGGGTTCCGGCTGTCGGTCCAGGGCGCCGGCCACGTCCGCGACCGCCAGATGGGTGTAGCGGTCCATGGTCAGGCTGATGGTGGAGTGCCGCGGCAGTCGTTGGGCGACCTTGGGGTGGATGTCGGCCGCGGCCATGTTGCTGATGAACTGATGTCGCAGGGCGTGGAAGTCGAATGCCCGGCCGGCCAGCTTGCGAAAGACGGTGCCGGCCTTGGTGGTCGCGTCG
Organism: uncultured Planctomycetales bacterium; assembly: GCA_937889015.1. Classification (GTDB taxonomy): domain Bacteria; phylum Planctomycetota; class Planctomycetia; order Pirellulales; family Thermoguttaceae; genus CALARR01. The sequence continues at coordinate 24,684 of CALARR010000021.1, forward strand.
ATCATCGCTTGCCGTTCCTCGGCCGTGAACGGCAAGCCACGCTGCACCAGGTCGCCCATCGCTTCCTTGTCCGCAGCCCCCATGCCATCCAGCCCAAACCAGGCCAAGGCCCCCAGTCGTCCGCTTCCGCAGGGCGTGGGCAGACCGTTGGTCAGACAGCGGAAATCGGCAAACAGGTCCATCACCTGCACCGGCAGCGGCCAGCCCAGGGCCAGGAAACAACCCAACTCGGCTGAAGCATAGCAGGCCACCCGCAGGCTATCCTCGCCGCAGCCGAACGACGCCCTCTGCATCCCGGCCAAGGCGATGAAGTAGATCAAGAACCGGAGTTCTTCGGTCACGTCATGTCGCGTATCAGTCAAACCGATTCGAGCCAGACGCGCGCTTCGTCGGCTTCACTCTGGTCGAAGTAGCGGATCTCTGCCGTGGTGAAGGGGCGGCAGAACGTCGCCATCCAGGCCTGCCAACGCTTGTCACCAATCATCGCCAAGCGTTCGATGTCGTTGAAGTGCTTGACGTCGAACTTGATATCCTCCCACAAGGCTTGCAGCGTCCACCCGTGGAAATCGCGCATATCGAAGAGCACACGGATCTTGCCGTGCTGGTGGATCATCCGTTCGACTTCGGGCACGAAGCGATTATAGTCCTCCTTGGCGAGTTTCTCCGTGACGCGCACTTCCAAGGTCTTCTTTTCCGCTTGCTCATGAAGTTCGAGAGACATACTACACTCCCGTTCTTGTGGAGAGTTTTCGTGGCGTCGAAACTCCTCGTTCCTCTGCCTGACGTCCGCTTCCGATAGCCATCGTCTTTCACCTTCGTCCATCAGCAGCGTCGAGGCCGCTGATGTTCAGCAGACTAACGCCGTAGCGTGCCCAGCGTCAAGATCACCAGGCCGCCCCCCCGCGTCACAGTTGCCTTTGGCAGCTTGAAACCACCCAGCCATCATTTGCCGCTCAGCGCTTTGATATTGTTGGTTTCATACCAGAGCGTCTTTCCGTCCGTGGCGAAGGCCAGATGAACCACGGGACCGAAGTAGCCGCCGGCCTTGCACAACGGTTGGCCAGTTGAAGCCTCATACAGACGGTAACCGCTCACGAAGTGTGAGGAACTGGTATTGCGCCATCGGGCGGGGTGTGGGTTATGAAGGAGACCGCCCCGACTTTTCACTGAAGACGAAGTTCGCAAGTTGATTGCCGTAGCAGTCGCCGAGGCGGTTGCGTCCCTTCAAGCACGGATTGCACAACTCGAGGCGGAAGTTTCGCGGCTGAAGAAGAACTCGGGAAACAGTTTCAAGCCACCGTCGAGTGATATCGTCAATCCGTCCAAGGCCGATGGCGCCGAGCGCCGAGGCAAGCGATCGATTGGCAACCAACCGGGATATGCCAAGCATGAGCGGAAGCCGTTTGCGCCGGAGGAAGTGGATCCGCGACATCCGCTTTCTGGCCGAACAGCCCAATATCAACGTTGCACGGTGGGGCCAGAAAGTCTTGGGGATGCCGTTGACCGATAGCTGCGTGAAACCCCGGGCGCCATGGCCTCGAGGAACGCCTCGAACCGGTTCCGACCCCCAACGCAACCCGCCCACAACGCTGCTAATCGGCGCCCGTTCTTAATCCATCACCTTCGCCGCCAAACGCCCTCCCCAAGAGACCCTTTCCACAACAGAAACTCCTTAGTCGCCTTTCTCAAGTTCATGGGATGAGTATCTCTCCAACGGCAGAACCGGAAAACTCGTTCCCTGGCCGCTGGTTTGCACGTCTTGTTCACTGCCCAGGTATTGCTTGGTCAATCGCGGCACCTGGCCGGAGGCGTAGCTGAACCATTCGAGGACATCGACCAATCCTTGGAGATTGCTGGGTTGCAGCCCCTGTTCTTGGAGAGGACCCGCCTTCGCTGCTCCTAGCGCCGAGAGCAGCGTGTAGGTCAGCACGCCGTGCCCCAGAGTGTCGATCTCCTGAGCCTCCTCGCCGGCCGCCGAGGCTGCGATGGTGAAGATCCCCTGATGCTGGCCCAACTGTTCGATTGCGCCCCGGAAGGCAAAGGGCTCTTTCCCCTGGCGCCCGACACCCAGTGCACCGCCGGAAGCGCAGGTGTCGAAAATCAAGATGCGCTTCAGCGCTGGCACGCTGGCCACGGCATCGCCCAACACGTCGGCGGCCAGGCCCTGGCTGCGGACGTCGTCGTCGAGCGAGTCGGCCTTACGGCGGAAATCGTGGGGAATGAAATAGTAGCGTTGGCCGACTAGTGTGCCGTGTCCCGCGAGGAACACCACCAGGGTGTCCTTGGGACCGGCCGCTTTCGCGATCATCCGCACGGCTTCGACCACTCCGGCCGCGGTGACCTGGGTATCGAGCATCTCCTGTACCTGGACCTTTCGATACAGGCTCGGACCGCGGTTGCGGAACAACTCGGCAATCGCCTTGGCATCGATGGCGGCATACTTGAGATTCATGGCGCCTTGGGTATAGCGATTCACGCCGACCGACAAGAGGTACAAGTCACCCGTGCCGCCCGGCTGCTTCGATCGTACGACGGTCGTGGCGACCGGACTTTCTGCGTCAGGCCGGGGCAAAGCGGCCGTCGGAACTGGATCCATCTTGGCGGCCTTGCCGGTGGGGACGGGAAGCACGGGAAAACTCATGCCGGCGCAGATGTGCTGCACGTCCTCCTGCTGACCAAAGTAGCGGCTGGTCAATTGCGGTACCTGGGCCGTGGCGAAACTAAACCAAGGGAGGACATATGCCACGTGCTCGTCACCGCTGGACTGGATCCACAAATCCGTGAGCGGGCCGCTCTGCACGGCGCGCAGTCCGGCCAAGAGGGTGTAGGTGAGCACGCCGTGGCCCAGGTCCGGCACGTCCTCGACCGTGGCCGCCGCGGCGAATGCGGCGATGGTAAACGTGCCCTCGGCGCGTCCCAGGCGTTCGATGGTTCCCCGCAAGGTGAACGGATTGCGCGTAGTTCGCCCCACAGCCAGCGGCGTGCCCGACTGGCACGTATCCATGATCAACAGCCGCTTCAGTGCCGGAATGGCCGAGATTGCCGCGCCGATGTCGGCGGCAAGGATCCCGTGTTGGCGGATGTCCTTTTCAAGGTCCGTGGTGCCGTGGGCGAAATCTTGCGGCAGAAAGTAATAGTGCTGGCCCAAGAGCACTCCCTGACCCGCCAAGAATACGATTACGGTATCCTGGGGCCGGGCGTGGGTCGCCGTCTGCTCGATGGTAGCCAGGATACCCGCGCGCGTCGCCTGCTGGTTGATCAAAGGCATGGCGTGAACCCGCTGATAGAGGACGGGTCCACGTTGCTCAAACAGCGACATCAGGGCCTGGGCGTCCACTGCGGCGAATTTGAGTTGCATTTTCGAATCAAGGTAGCGATCGATAGCGACCGCGATGAAATAGAGCTCCGGCTTCTGCTGTGGTTTTTCGTGACGGATGACCATGGCGGCCGGCTCGGCCTCCCAGGACCCATCGGCGGTCGCGGCGCGGACTTCCAATCGATTCTCTCCTTCCACCAACGGCACATTGAACGTCCGGTGCAAGCTGCGCCCGCGGCGCTCGGAAACGCCCGTGGCCAGCACGCGGCTTCCGTTATGGAACAGCCATGGCCCGCGTACTCCGCCGCCCAGGTCCTCGACCTCGACTTCGAGCGAGACCTGATCCTTCGCTGCGGGCGTGGCCCGCGTCGGAGAAACGATGCGAATCCTGGGGGGCAACGTCTCGGCGAACTGCACGCCGGGCATCGGTCGTTGACCGAGGAACAACTCCGTCAGCAGGCCAGGTCGATAGAAATCCTGGAAGAAGCGATCGACGGGCACCACATTCAGCCCGCCACCGACGCGGAAGTTCACCCGCTGCCGGCCGCTGGCGGAGCCGTCGAAGAATCCGTCCGGCGTTACCGCCAGCCAGTCCTTCCCCGATTCCAAGCTGATCAGTCGGGCTAGCTCCTCGCCCGTGTCGATGTCCCATAACCGGACCGTGTTGTCGGCCGATCCGGTGAGCAGCATTCGGCCATCGGGAGTAGATGCGCCGGTCATTACCGAGTCGGCGTGCCCTTCGAAGCTGCGAATCTTCTGTTGCGTCTGCGCATTCCAGACCACGGCTGTGCCATCGGCCGAAGTCGTGAGAATCTGACGACCGTCGGGACTGAAGGCGGCCGAGAGGACCGAATTGGCGTGGGCCTGGAACTGGTTCATCTTCACGCCCGAGTCGGCGTCCCACAGGGCCACCACGCCGGGCGCCTGGATCAAGGCGAACCCCTGGGCGGTGAGAACCTGCCGGCCATTGGGGTTGAACGCCACGGCACTCACGCCCATTTCCGTGGCCTGCAAGGTATGCAACGGCTGTCCCGTCGCTGCATCCCAGATAATGGCCGTCTTATCGCGTGAGCCGGAAATAATTCGTAGCCCGTCGCTGCGGAAGGCCGCCGTGCTGACGTCGTCCGAATGTCCAGAAAACTGCCGGATCGGTCTTGCCGCGATGGCGTCCCAAAGGGTTAGCGTTCCGCGTTGGACGTCTCCCTCGAAGCGATGGCCACCCGTAAGAAACTGCTTGCTGTCAGGGCTGAATACCACGACATTGACTGAGCCAACTTCGAGCGTGCGCGACTCGCCCGTCCAACGGTCGTAGAGCATGGCCGTGTCGTCGGTGCTGCCGCTAAGCAGCCAACGGTTGTCGTTGCTGATCGCAACCGAGGTGACCAGTCCCCCTTGGCCCGGCACAGCGCTGGTCTGCATTCCCTTGCGGGTATCCCAGAACGCCAGCACCCGATCGTCGGAGCCCGCCAAAAGGAAGCGTGCGTCGCGGCTGATGGCCAACGACATCACGCCGCCGTGATAGCCTTGTGTCGCGGCGAGGCTCTTGGCGAGTGCCTCACGAGCGGCTCGCAGGCTCATCGGCTTCGTGGCCAACTCTCCGCTGCCGGAACCATCGATGCTGCGGACCAGTTGGCCGGTTTCGGCATCCCACACGATCAACCGATGGTCGTCACCGCCGGTGACGATTTCTTGCCCGTTAGAGGTGAATGTCGCACAACGCACGTCGCTGCGGTGACCGCGAAGGATCTGCAATTGGGCCGCCGTTTCGACATCCCAGAGGATGGAAGTGCTGTCGGAAAGGCCCGTGATCAATCGCGTCCCGTCGGGACTGAAAGCCGCCGCGTGCACATGGCCGGGCAAATCCTTGAACTGGCGATCGACTTGCCCTGTTACGGCGTCCCATACGGTCATGCTGCAACGGTGTTGGTCCAGCAGGTCGCCTTGTGCCGTGACCACCCGGCGGCCGTCAGCTCGCAAGGCAGCCGCCGAGATCGGTTCCGCCGCGGTGAAAGTGTGCAGCTTGGTAGCAGAGCGGGCGTCCCACAGGATAGCTTCAGCCGCTGACGCTGTGAGCAATCGGCCACCGTTGGCCGCGAAGGCCACACTAAAGACGGGCTTGGTGTGACCTTCGAGTTTCCGCAGTTGGCCCTCGGAGCTTAGTTCGTAGACGACAGGATCGTCGGGAGTGACCACCACCTCGCGGCCACCCGGATCAAAGGCTCCCCGGTAACCTTGGAAAGCGTGCAAGCGTTTCCCGGTCACCGTATCCCAAACATTGACTTCACCTTCGCTTCGGAAGACGTCCAGCGAGCGCACGGCGGCAGTGAGGATTTGGCTCCCGTCGGGGCTGAATGCTGCCGACTGGACGTCAGCACCATGCCCCGGGAACACGCGGAGTCGTTTCCAGGTCGCCGCGTCCCAAAGCACGGCGGAACGATCGCTGGAAGCGGTGAGGCAGTACTTCCCGTCCGAACTGAACGTGATGGCGGCAACCGGTCCGGCGTGTCCGGTTTGCAGCACCACTTCGGGCCGATTGGTCGACGGCGGAGCCAAGGCCAGACGCACGGTTCGGCCGCCTTCAATAAAGATCTTCCGCGATGTTTGCCCCCCTTCGCGGAAATGGACGAGGACTTCGGATTCGTAGCGCTGACCGGCTTGCAGGCCATCAAAACTCAGTTTGCGTCTCGCGCCGTAGCCGCTGCCGTCGACGCTCACGGTGGCCCCTTCGGGTAGGTTGAACTCCACAATGCACGTATCGGCCGGCGGTGGATTGGGCTCGGCTTTGGCGGCCAGTGGCGGCCCATCGTAGAACAAGATGATCTCGGCCGGTTCCGCCGACCAGATCCCGTCAGGGCCAAGGGCCGTGGCGCGAAACCGATTCGGGCCTTCGGCCAGATGCAGCCGAAAAGTCGACCGTGCGGTGTTCCCGTCCCGATCGGTGTGATCCGGCTCGCCCACGTCGGCCTGCTCCTGCAACACGGCCAGTTGCCCCAAGCCGCCGCCCTGATCGCTGACCTCGACCTGAAGCTCGATGGCGCTGTCGTCGACGCGGCCCGAACCGTGCGAGGAGAACTTCACGATCGCCGGAACGTGCTTCTGCACCAACTCGCTGCCCGGCAACGGCCGCTCTCCCCGGCACAGCCGGGTCAACAGCTCTCGCTGTCGGAAGGCGGGGAGCGGCTCGACTTCGAGGCGGTTGCCGACGCGGAACATCACGCGCGCCAATGCGTCCTCGGAACCCTCATAGAGGCCCTCCGGGGTCATCACGAGCCACTGCCGCGAACGATCCAGGGCGATAAGACTGGCCAGTTCGCCGCCGCTGGCCACATCCCACAGCCGAGCCGTGCCGTCGTCGGATCCGGTCAGCAGTTGGCGCCCGTCGGGTCGAAAAGCCGCGCAGTTTACCTCGCCCGTATGCCCCGGAAAGCTCTGCACCTGTTGGCCGGTAGCGGCGTCGTAGAGCCGAACCACGGTTTCCGACGAGTTGGCCAGCAATACCTGCCGCCCGTCGGGGCTGAATCGAGTGACCGGGATGAACCGGAATTCCTCTTCGGCAAAATCCCGCAATGGCTGGCCGGTGGCCGCATCCCAGAGGACTGCGCCGTCGCCGCCTGTGAGCACCTGGCGGCCATCGGGACTGAACTGCACCGAAAACATCGCGTTCTTCCGCAGCAGCTTGTGGCGAATCTCTCCCGTTTCCAGGTCCCAGACGATGGCCGAGCGGTCGTCGGAACCGGTGACCGCACTGCGACCATCGGGGCTGAAAGCCAGGCAGCGGATAGTCTCTTTATGTCCGGCAAGCGTCTGCAACATGCGGCCCGTCTGAAGGTCCCAGTACGTGGCCGCGTGGTTGGAGGAATCGCCGGCCGTTAGCACCCGTGTTCCGTCGGGGCTGAAAATGGCCTGCTCGGCCGCCCGACCACTGAGCAATCGCCACAGGGCACCCGAGCCCGTTACTCGAATCACCGCTCCATCCGATCCCCCGCCGAAGATGACTCTGCGGCCGTCGGGGCTGAATCGAGCGCTCCGCACACTGGTGTCGGTCTTGTAGGTTCGAATCCGTGTTCCGCCAACCGGGTCCCACAGATTGATCCCATATTGCGAGACGCACGTGAGGATTTGCGTGCCATCGGGACTGAAAGCCACGTCGTCGACCTCCAGAAACTCACCTGGAAAGCGCTGTCCCGGCTTGCCCGACGCGGCGTCGAAGAACACAATGTCCATGTCGCTCGTGGCCGCGACCAGTTGCCGACCGTCGGGCGTATAGGCCACGACCTGGATGCTTCCAGGCACGTCGATGGTGCGGACCAGCTTGCCGGTGTCGGCTTCCCATATATTCAGATCGTATCCTCCCCCTAGGACGTACTTGCCATCGGGACTAAAGGCGATGGCATAGGACTCGTGGTCGGGATTCTGGGGTTCGAGGCTCCGCAGCCGCCGTGCGGTGGCCGTGTCCCAGAGGAATACTTTCTTCTCGGGATAGCCGGTCAAGCTCGCCACAAGTCGGCCGTCCGGGCTGATAACCATCCGATCGATGCCCTTGGCGTGCCCTTCGAACTTGCGAAGTCTTGCGCCCGTGGCAAGTTCCCAGGCAAACATTTCGCCAATATGGTCGCCTTGCTTTTCCGGTCCGGAATATCCCCACCCGGCCGTAATCAGCAATCGTCCATCGTCGGTAACGCCCACCGCCTTGGCCGAGCCGGTAAGCCCCTCAAAGCCCACGACCCTCTTGCCGGAGCTTAGATCCCACAGTTCGGGCACAGAACCACTCAAGACCACCTCTCGGCCGTCGGGAGTGAAGGCGATTGCATCGACGCTTGAGTCGCGTTTGGGCAGCCGGACAATCTGCCGGCCGGTGGCGATTTCCCACAGATCCACGTCGTGGTAGCCGGCCAGAATCAATCGTTGGCCGTCCGGGCTTAAAGCTGCGGCCTGAAAGGGCTCCCGGCTCTTCGACAGGAAGGTGCGGAGTTGTCGGCCGGTGGCCACATCCCAAACGATGGCCGCCTCGTTGGATAGACTAACCAGATAGCGGCCGTCCCGAGTAAAATCCAGCGAGCGAATATAGCCTCGGTGCCCTGCCTGGAGGACAGGCTCGGCCGTTTGCTTTGCCAGGGCTCGGCTCACAAGCCGAATGGTTCGGCCGCCCTCGATGACCAGCGAGCGTTGTTCCCGCGTGCCGTCGGCATTGTGAATGGTCGCTTGAGAAACGTAGCGTTGGCCCGGCGCGAGTTGATCGAAGGAGAGCGTTTTCGTCTCGCCATAGTCCGTGTCGTCGATCTTGATCGTGGCTCCGGCCGGGAGGCTCAATTGCACGACGCACCGGTCGGCGGGGGTTTCGTCCTTGGATTTCAGCTGGGCCACCCGTTGGGCCGCCGCCTTGGCCTCCTCCGCCTCGCTGAGTTGCGCTGGCGGCTGCGGCTTCTCTCCGGAACCGGCCTTGGCTTCCGCCCGCGAGCCGGTCTGAACCAGCTCCGACAGCCCTTCGGTGGCCGACTTCCCGGGCAGCGGTCGCTTGCCGGCAGAGATTTCCGCCAGCAAATCGGGATGGTGGTAGCGCCGCGCCACTGCGGGCACGGGCGCCACTTCCAACCCGGCGCCAACACGATAGTAAATCAGTTTCCTGGCCGACTCGGAGCCGTCAAACAGCCCTTCCGGAGTGATGGCCAGCCATTGCTGTTCCCCTTCCAGGTTGAATACGTCGAGGAGACGATCGCCGGTGGCCACGTCCCACCACTGGGCAGTTGCCCGGCCGGCAAGCGTGATGATCCGCCTGCCGTCCGCGCTGAAGGCCGCGGCCGAAAGCTGTGCGGTCCCGGCCTGAAAGGTGCGCAGCAGCGTGGCCGTCTCCACGTCCCAAAGTGCCATCGTGGCATCCTCGGACCCGATCAGAACCAAACGATCGTCGGGGCTCAGCGCCAGCGTGCGAACCTTCGGCGGCACTTGAGGGAAGCTGCCCAGGATATCGCCCGAGCCTACGTCACGAAGTTGTAGCGTTGCCTGGTCACCGTAACGCCCGGTTGCCAGCATCACCCGTTTCCCATCATGGGTGAAGGCGATTTGCGCAATGCTGTCGCTGAGGCCTTCCAAGCTGCGGACCGCCTTGCCCGATTCCGTATCGAAGATCGTCGCCGTACGTGAAACGCCAACCACCAACAGCCGGCCGTCGGGGCTGAAGACCATCGCGTTCGGACTGGATTCTAGTTTGATGCGATGCCGCTCTTTGCCCGAAGAAGTCTCCCACAGAACGCACACGGAATCGTAGGCGGCCGTAGCCAGTTGCCTTTCGTCTGGGCTGAACGCCGCGCAACAGAGCATCGACGAATGACCGCGAAGATCGTGCAGGCGGCGTCCCGTAGACACGTCCCACAAAACAGAGAATGCCGGCGTTTCCTTTCCCTTGTTGAGCCATCCGCTGACGAGTACCTGTTGCCCGCCGGGACTGATGTACGGCTTATACATCGCGATCTGCTGGCTTTCAAAGGGGCGCAGATCGAACGCCTGCCTGGTCTGCCCGGTACGTAAGTCCCAAACGATGGCGGCATCGGAACTCGACATGATCGCACATTTGCCATCCGGAGTCGCACTGCCTACCCCGACGCCGCGGGTTCGATCGCCCAAACGCTGCGTCGGCTTACCCGTGGCCGGATCACAAAGGCTTGCCTCTTCGGACGAGAGCACCAGTACGCGCTGGCCGTCCGGGCTGAAAACGGGTATCGCGTAGCGGTCTACGGACGGACCAAACTCATGGATCGTTTCCAGGCTGTTTGCATCATACACGGCGCACACGCCCACCATCTTGCCATCCTGCCACTTGAAGCCGCCCACGGCCAATTGGCGGCCATCGGCGTTGAGCGTAGCGGAGTCATCATGGCGGTTGTCGTTACGCGCCACTTTCAACAATCGGCCGCTGGCCGTTTCCCAGAGCAGCACTTCGCTGGAGCAGGTCCTAGCGCTGTAATCGTACTTGCTGGCGTCGGCAAATACGTGCGCGCCGTCCGGGCTGAAGGCCACCCAGCGAATCTCGTTTCCAGCTCCCTCGAAAACGCGAACCTGATTGCCCGAGGCGGCATCCCAGAGAATCACTTTCTGGTCGTCCGAGCCGGTAAGGAACTGGCCGTTTGGGCCGAATGCCACGGCCTGCACGCTCCGCTTTCCCGCGGCGACCGTCAGCAGCGGCTTACCGCTTTGAGCGTCCCAGAGAATCGCCTGCTTGTCATCGTCGCCGCTGAGAATGTGTTTTCCATCCGGGCTGAAGGCGATGTTGTTGATGTGCGCTTTGTGACCGGAGAAGACGCGAAGCTCCTTGCCCGTCGTTACATCCCACAGGACCAACCTGTAGTCATCGGCCCCGATGAGCAGGTGGACGCCGTCGGGGCTGAAGGCAATGGGCCAGGACCAGACTCTTCCTTGCCGGAACGTGCGAAGGATCTGCCCGGTGCTCGCGTCGCAGACAACCGCCGGGCCATCGCTCGCGCCGAGTGCCACGAGTCGACCATCGGGACTGAAAGCCCCCGAGCGGATGCGCCGCTCGTAGGCCTGAAGCACCATCTGCGGCACCGCGGCGTCGGGCGCAGCCAGCGACAGTTGTACCAGCCACCCCCCCCTGATCAATACGGTGCGATGCTCCGCGCCGCCTTGAGGTAGGGCAATCTCGAACTGCGCGGGATAAACCAGGCCCGGCTCCAAATGGTTGAAGACCAGCCGGCGCTTGTCACCGTACGGCTGGCCGTCGACGTTCACCTTGGCCCCGTCGGGCAACGCCAACTGGACAACGCACGCATCGGCGGCGACCGGCTCTTCAGAGAATGAAGGTGCCGGGGGCAGCAGCATCCCCGACAGACAGATTCCCGACAATAGGGTCATGCTGATACAGGGACGAGTCATGATCTCCCTCGCAAAACGGGGCATGATGCATGTTTGCGCGGAAAATGCTCAGCGGCCCTCAGTCGCCGGTTCTCCGGCTTTTTGCGAGTCGGCGAGCAGCTACTTGACAAGCGACGAATCACAGGAAGTCTACGTCGTTGTGTTCCTGTGGAGAAGTGCAGGTGAATCACAATCGTATGACGGCGCTGGAGGTGAGATCCCGTCCTCACGACACGCCCGCCCAAGATTACTCCGTTGCTCATCATTGCGGTTCAATTGCGGGCAACGTCGCTTGTATCACGGTTGCCAGAGACCTTCTCGGCCTCTGGAGGATTCGAGGAGGGAACAGTCACGCCGGCAGCCCACGGAGCATGTAGGCTTGGAGGATGCCCGACTCGTCGGAATTGGAGAACGCCAGCTTGCCTTCGGGCGAGAGGAACGGATGGATGTGGGCCTCTTTCTTGCAGGAGGGTCGCGGTCCGACCAGGGACTTCCAGTCCCGCAGCGGCGTCTCGCCGGGTTAACCGAATTCGGCCCGGAAGATTTGGGTCGCGGGACCCAGCGGCGCGGCGTCGCTGGGCTCGGATCGAGCAGTTGGAGAAGCGGTTGGCCAAGGCAACTCAGGTCGGTGGAACTGGCGCGCCAGTTCGTTTCACGCGTCGTGGTTCCCCGCGTGAGACGCGGCAAGGCGATCGCCATCGTCGCGCGCAAGGCAAACCTCTGGGGCCTCCCGGATCTTCCCGGCATCGTGCGGTACACCGCGGGCGAAGCTCGGGGAGCCCATCTTACGCCCAATAGCCGCGGGGGCCGGCTGATCCTCGAAAGGCTTGCTGAGGTGACACGCCGATCGCGGGGCAGTGTGTAGCCTCCGGCTCTTGTTCACCCCTTATGCGATCAAGAACACGGTGAAACGACGGCTGTACACCCAGCAGTCAAACCCCGCAGGCCATCTCAAACGGCACTATGGGTGTTGACCGCCCGACATTTGGCATCCCACGAAGACGCCCTCGCCTCGCTCCATTGTCCTCCAATTTTCGGCAGAAACGCGGTAAGCCAGTAATGGGGGCGGCACGTCTCGGGCCGTCCGCCAACGCAAAGCGTTATCATTCCCCGTGTTGCGACTCTGTGCTGCCGGGCGTGTGGCTGGACCGTCTCGGGCTTGGTATCCTACTCACAGCCAGAAGCTCGTCCCGCCCCCGTTTTCACTACCCTCCAGAAAGCACGCCATATGCCATCCAAAGCGACTGCCAGCCTGATCCTCTTGACCGGCCTTCTTGGCCTCGGCCATTGCGTTGCCGGCCCCTGCTATGCTGCGGCCCCTTCGATCCATATCGTCCTCGCGGGCGACTCAACCGTCACCGACACCGCCGGTTGGGGCAAGGCGTTCGCCGACCGGCTCCTGCCCCGCGCGCGCTGCACCAATACGGCAAGCGGTGGTCAAAGCTCCAAGAGCTTCCTCGACGGCGGCCGCTGGAAGAAGGCCCTCGATCTGCAACCGACACATGTGCTGATCCAGTTCGGCCACAACGACATGCCGGGCAAAGGCCCCAATCGCGAGACGGATCCGGCCACGACTTACCGCGCCAATCTCGTCCGCTTCGTAGACGAGGCCCGCGCCGTCGGCGCAAAGCCCATCCTCGTTACCTCCATTCCGCGACGGACCTTCAACGGCGAAAAACTCCTGGGCGAGTTGGCCCCCTATGTTCAGGCGATGCGCGCGGTTGCCGCCGAGAAGGCTGTGCCGCTGGTCGATCTCTATGCGCGCAGCGTGGAGGTCCTCGAGCGTTTGGGGCCCGAAGCCAGCGAACCGTGGGGGCCCATCGGCAAGGACGGTAAACGCGACCGCACGCATCTTGCCCCCACAGGCCAGGCGCAGACGGCTCGCCTGCTCGTGGCAGAACTGCGGAAAGTCGCTCCCGAACTGGCCCCCCTGTTTCGTCCCGAAGGCGATGACTCGTCGAAGTGAGGTGCTCCATGCCGGAATTCGTCTCGATTTTGTCGCCTGCTGCGTGTCAGGCCGGTAGCGTTTTGCGTGCGACCAACGGGAGCCTGGTTCTCCCGGCCAAGACGCACAGTGGTTGCGGCCTTTCTTGTCTGAGGGGCAACGAGCTTCTGCGATGCGTGCTTCCCTTCTTGGTCGGTGCCATGTGCCTGGGCGCCGTTCGGGCCAACGCGGAAGAGACGCTGGTCTTCATTTCGGCCTTCGCCTCGGGAGAGGACGGCGCCATCCATGCCCTCCGGTTGGATGGCAGTTCGGGCCGTCTCGCGCCGCTGCAGCGCACGGAGAACGTGGCGCATCCCTTCTTTCTGGCCGTATCGCCCGATCAGAAGTTCCTCTACTCGATCCACGCGCAGAAGTTCGGCGCAAAGGAAGACGAGCAAGTCGCCGCGTACGCGATCGCCGGGCGCACCGGCCAGTTGAAGCTGTTGAACCGGCAGTCGGCGCGCGGCTCCGCGGCCTGCTACCTGGACGTGGACCGGACCGGCAAGACGGTGCTGGTGGCCAACTACTCGACCGGCAGCGTCGCGTCGCTGCCGGTGCGCGAGGACGGTTCCCTGGGCGCGGCGGTGTCGTTCATTCAACACGCGGGCGCGAGCGTCGATCCCGTGCGGCAAAAGGGGCCGCACGCGCACTCGATCGTGGTCAGTCCCGAGAACCGCTTTGCCTGCGCAGCGGATCTGGGACTCGACCAGGTCTTGATCTATCGGCTGGACGCGGCCCAGGCGCGGCTCTTGCCCCACCAGCCCGCAGTCGCGCCATTGCCGCCTGGAGCCGGGCCCCGGCATTTGACCTTCCACCCCACGGGCAAATACGTCTACGTGATCAACGAACTCGGCAACTCGGTCACGCTGTTCGACTACGACGCGCGGTCCGGATCGCTGCTCCAGCGGCAGACGATTTCGACCCTGCCCAACGACTTCCAGGGAAAGAGCTATTGTGCGGACGTGAAGGTCACGCCGAACGGCCGCTTCTTGTACGGCACGAATCGCGGGCACGACAGCATCGCCGCATATCGGGTTGGCGAGGATGGCCGGTTGACGCTGATCGCAGTGGAGCCCAGTCTGGGCAAAGGGCCGCAGAACCTGGCGATCTCCCCCGACGGCCAGTGGTTGCTGTGTGCGAACATGCCCGGCAACAGCGTGGTTGTGTTTCGCATCGACCAGCGCGCCGGCGGCTTGACCGCGCTTGGCGCGCCGATCTCCATGCCCCGCCCGTCGTGCATCCGAGTGCTGTTCTGAACCAGTTCCCGAGAAGGCGACGCGTAGCTGGTTTTCGCCTAGCGGATCTTGACGGTCTCGGCGAGGGAGCGCGGTATGTGGATCGCCTCAGCCACGCCCGTGATCAAATTCGCCTGGATCGCGCCCGTGGTCTCACGCAACTGGATTCCGTATCGCATCTCCTCCGCACTCTCGCGGCAAATCAGGTTCGAGGTGATCAGCACGTTCTCCACGCCGTTGCGGCAGTGAATGCCCGACTGGTGTGTGATGTCATTGGCCGAACCATCCGTTTCGAAGCTGCAGCCGCAGTCGATGATGTTGTTGCCGTAGACGTTGACGTTCTTGACGCCGTAGCCGATCAGCAGGCCGGTGCCATCGATATGGCGGATCGTGTTGTGCGCAATGATGCCGTGCTCGCAGCCGTAAAGGCAATCCATGCCGAATTCGCCGCCGCCGTACAAGTCGTTGTCGCGCAGGCAGAAGCCCGAGATCGACCGCAGGGCGATCATGTCGCCTGCGGCGCCATTCTTGCGGCCCGCCACCCAGGACTTGCCGTTCCCGACCAGGGTGTTGCCGGCAATCGTGATCCGGAATTGGCGCGGCGCGTCCGTCTTCTCGGTGGAGATGAAATGCCCGCCCTGCACGTCCGAACGAAAACCGCTCATACGGTTGTTGACGATCCGGATGTCCGCGCATCCTTCCCGGACGTCGATCCCTTGAATCGTCAGGTCGGCCATAAGGCACGAGTCGATCGTCACGTCGCGGCAGTTCTTCAGACGGATGGCGACGCCCACGTCGCTGAACAAGCAGCGGCGAATCGTCACGCGCTGCCGGTCCTGCAATTCAATGGCGACCCCGGCCAGTTGCTTGTAGGTCTTGCCTTCGATCAGTTCCGGGCCGGCGGCAGCGTCAGCAGCGCCAAGCACCAGCAGGGCGAATTGCAGCAGCATCGCGTGGTCCCCCGGTTTGCGTAAACTCCCGCGTACTCGACAAAGTGCGGTCCGTACAACCGGCCGGCTATTCTAGTGTGGCGTGCCCCTCCGTGTCGAGCACTCAGGCGGTCTGCCAAGATTCGTCCGCACAATCCGTTGCCCCCAATCGCCCGTCCTTGCGATCCAGGAGACTCTTCGCCGCGATCCGCAGCACAGGCCTCCGGGGCCACTTCCGCAACGGATACTATTTCGTAGAAGGCGGATACTTTTGCGGCACAGCGCGCCGAGCAGGCCGCCTCATCCCCAGGCGTCCGCCGCCGCGTGGCCGCCGATCGCCTGCTGTTCGATTTCACGCGCCAGGTCATGCACTACCTGGTGACGGTTCAGGCCCCGTTCCGCGACATCGATCGCCGGGACGAACAGGCCCTTGAGGCGGCGCGAAAGAAGGCCATCGCCCTCGGCGAACCGTTGTCCCGCGCCTTGAGAAGTTACTGCACGAAACACGGCCTGGAAGCCTACGTGCGTCTGATCGACGTGCATCGCAGCCTGCGATTCCTGGCCGACCTGCCCGACCGCCGGCCGATCTTGCGCTGACAGAACCGCCAAGACACTCCAGGGTTAACTCAAGCTACCTGCTCTGGCGAACCCTTCTCGCCTCAGGCCGTTCCTACTTGATCACGCGTGCTTCGATGTTCGCAATCTCGCGATTGACGAACTCGTCTGTCAACAGCCACTTCTGATAGAGATTCTCGATCTGTCTCACGTACCCGTCGACCGATGACCTGGTCAACGTGCGCTTCACGTCCTTCGGTCGATCCTCGTCACGGATCGGCGGGCGAATGCGATCGGCGGGTGGTTGGTAGGATGGATCGTAGACCAGGGCCGGCAGGGTTTCCGCAGGCAACAGATGGCGCCACAGGAAGGCCTGCATTCGGTCTTCGGCCGGCACGGCCGCATGGACGACATCCCGGCCCCCGATGGTCGCAGTGCCCACGACGGTGAGGTCGACCGGCTTGTCCATCTCCGTGAGGCTGGTTTTCACCGACAGCCCCACCACTTCTTTCTGAGCCGGCAGCGTCACGCCCGACGACTCGAGCCCCGGCGGCAAGTCCGTAAAGGCCAGCTTGATCGGCCCGTCGAATCCGTCTTTGCGCAGGGCGTAGACGGTCACGTTGGCGGAACTCTTGCTGCGGATCACGATCCGCGAAGGGATCAGGCGCAGCGCAAAATCCGGTTGAGGCTGACTGATCCGGAGCCGGTAGGTATACTCCTTTCCTCCGCGCCGCGGCGTGTCGCCAAGGTGGACGAAGTACTTTCCGTCGGCGGGCAGCTTCACCATAAGGTACGAATCGGCGTGGTCGGTGTTCAAACCCGACCCCGCGTCGTAATGATCGTCGTTCAGCGCGATGACCTTGCCATCCGGGCCGGTGACCTTGACGAAGGAATCCAGCGGAGAGCCGAGACGCCGCGCGTGGACTTCGGCGACGATCGTCTCACCGGCCTTGCCTTCCACTTCGAAGACATCCCAGTCACCCGGGCGATCCGCTCGCCCGTTGATGATGATCGGAAGCTGCACCTTCTGCGCCTGGGACGGCTCGTCGTTGGATTCCTTGTCGAGGCACTCGGGCAGCGTGTCCAGCGCAAACAGCACGTGGTTGGAAACGAGCTTCCCGTTGGTGGGGGCAATCAGGTGGTGCCCCGGTTTGGCGTCCTTGGGGGGCGGCGCCAGTGTGGACTTTTCCAGATTCCAACCGCTCATCTCGATCTTGACCGGCTCGCCCACGCGGGCGCCCAACGGAAAGATGCTGGTCACGAAGGGCAACTCGCCGATAGTGATCCGATACACAAAACTCTCGCGGCCGCGAAACAGCGCTTCGTGGATGGTCAGCAGATACTCGCCGTCCTTCGGTACCTCGAAATAGATGATCGGGTCGGGGTTGAAGCGGAAATCGTCGTTGTACGCCAACTCCTTGCCGTGGGCGTCGTACAGCTTCAGCACGGCCTGGAACCAACCGGGAACACCGTCGGGGACGTAGGGCACCAGGTCCCGTGCCTTGGCGGAAATCACCAGACGTTGCCCCTTGCTGGCCGCAAAACGATACCGGTTCACCTCGCCCGCCGCCATCTGGCCGTTCATCGTGCACGGCACCGTGATCCGCACCTCCTCTTCTTCCGGTGGCCTCTTCCGCTGGGCCAAATGCTCCTTGCCGAGCACCGGGACCTGCATGGTCTTCATCGGCTTGCGCGCAACTTCGGGCACCTGGCCCACATAGAACGGCAGCGGGTTGGAAATGCCCCGCTTGGTAATCACCCGGATCTCTCGCCGGCCCGGCTTGGCGTCGGGCGCCACCGTGACCTCGGCAAACACCAACTCGGTCTGGGAACGGACGGCCGGGGTCCGCTCGTCTTCCGCGAACCTCCTTTGGATCAGGTCGATCAGCTTCTGCTTGGCCACCTCGTTCTCGGACTTGGGTGCTTCGTTCTTCGCGTCCTTCTTGCCCGGTTTCGGGTCTTTGGGCTTCTCCAGCTTCGCATTGCATTTGCTGCAGACGCTGGCGTCGAGCGGGTTGGCCGTACCGCATACGGAGCAAATCAGGGAAGGGACCGCGCTTGGACCGGTATCCGGGCCGATGGGTGCGGGAAACTCGATCGTCGCCATCTTGGCGACGATCGAGTCGTTGACCGTCGTCTCCTTCTTCCTCAACACACTCAGTTGCTGGTTGAGCAACCCGAGGTCCTGATTGCCGAGGACCTCGTAGTAGGCGACCAGCCGACAAGAAACCCCTTCCCCGGTCACAACCACATCCGAAGCATGCGCAAGCCCCTGTCCACCCAACCGGATCGGGAAGGTGGCGTCCTGCTGGCCGCCGGCGGGGTAGACGTAGCCGATGTACTGGCTCTGCGCCCTGACTGAGGATGCAGCGGCTACAAGCAGGGCCAGCCCGATAGTCGCGATTCGAAGCTTGTTCATTGTGCGCTCCCTAAGGACCTATCCCATAACCGCCCCAGCCAAGCCGGACGGCCCAGCAGGACTGAGCTGCCGACTGGTTTTGGGACCGGCTCTAAGGCTTCACATAATCTCTTCCAGAAGCCCCGCCGACTTCATGCGTTCGCTCTCGGTGTCCAATACGTGGACATTCAATCCCTCGGGGTTGGGCAGTTTGGCCGTGGCGTCGATGCCGGCCAACAGATAGAAGCTGCCCAGCAGGTCCGCCGGATAGACGGGCCTCTCCTGGACATAGGCGCCCAACTTGTCCGAGGAGCCGACGACGCGGCCACCCTTGAATCCGCCCCCCGCGACCAGCACGGTGAAGACGTTGCCGTAGTGATGTCGCCCTCCGTTCCAGGGCGGTTCCCAAGAGACCTTCGGCGTTCGGCCGAACTCGCCCGTGCACCAAACCAGGGTGCTGTCGAGCAAGCCGCGCTCGCTCAGATCGGCAAGCAGCGTCGCCAGTCCCTGGTCCAGCATGGGACACTGTCGTCTCATGGTCGAGAAATGATTGGCGTGCGTATCCCAGCCGCCGGGGAAGCTGATGGTGATATAGGGAACCCCCGCCTCGACCATCCGTCGCGCAGCCAGGCATTCCTGCCCAA
The DNA here is from genome assembly GCA_937889015.1 of uncultured Planctomycetales bacterium. GTDB lineage: Bacteria > Planctomycetota > Planctomycetia > Pirellulales > Thermoguttaceae > CALARR01. Next base: position 43,611 of record CALARR010000021.1, read on the forward strand.
ACGTGTGGCGGCCGTAACGATCGCGGATGCCCTTGGACTCATTCTCGAGATTGAATACTTCCTTCCCCTCGCCCAAGATCAGGCCGTAGGCTTTCTCCTTGGCCTGATCGATAGCCGTCATCTCCGGAACGTCTGCCAGGCCATAGCCCAAAGTATCGACCTTCTGAAGCAATTCGCGGCGTGCCTTCTGCCGGGCATCGCTCACTCCCCGGTTGACGATTCCCTGCACCTCGAAGCGGTCCGCGCTCGGATCGCCGCCGGTGGCGAAAGGTTTGTACGCCGGCCCCAAAAAGCCCTCCTCCGAAAACCGCCCGGCCGCCTGGAGCATCACGATGTAGGGGGGAAGCAGCCCTTTGTACTGGTTCCTCTTGAAAAAGGTGAAGATCGCGCCCACGCTGGGGAAGGCCAGGCGGCCGCCGGGCTGGTGGCCCGTTTGCATCAGGTACGCCGCCGTTTCATGGCCGTTGTTGCCATGCGTCATGCTCCGAATCAACGAGTACTTGTCGGCCTGCTTGGCCAAGGCCGGGAACAGGCTACTCAGCTGAATGCCATCCACGTTGGTGCGGATAGCTTTGTCGAACTCGCCCAGGTAGTCGTAGCCGATGCCCGGCTTCGGATCCCACGCGTCGTTCTGCGACATGCCGCCCCACAAGAAGACCTGGATAACCGACTTGATCCGGCCTTTCTTAACCTTGGCTTTGGCGGCCGCGTCTCGGGCCGCCTTCTGCTGTGCGAGCTCCTCCGGCGAGATCTTGACCGGCTCCCCGAAAACGCGGGAAGTCAGGCCGCCGGCCGTGATCATCCCCGCCGCGCCCACGACGCCGCGCCGCATGACCTCGCGCCGGGATACATGTTCTAGGTTGTCTGGGTTAGGGCTGGTACTCATGATCTCGGTCCTCCGTTAACTCGGCCTTGGATAGTCCTTTCAGGAAACCGACCATTTCACACTGCGTCTCGCCACTGCGGCCGCAATCAATGCCGCAGAAGAAACTCGGGGCTGTTGACCAACGCCCAAGCAAGATCGATCCACAGATCGCGCCCCTTCGCCACTCCGGTCTTGGCATGCTCCTCCGCGGCTCTCACGTCAGCCTCCGTCGGCAACCGCGAAAGGATCGTCAGGTACAAGTTTTCGACGACTTCCTGTGGCTTGCCAACCGAGGAGAGCATCGCCGCCAGCTTCGGGCCAGACTGAAGTTTGTTCTGGATCTGGCCGGAATTCAGCAGGTGCAGCCACTGGGGCGACGCAAGCTCGTTGACACGCTCCACTTCCGTCCCCGTGGCCCGCGCAGAACGTCCGAACAGCGTGAGGAAAGAATCGGTGACGCTGCCGTCGGCCAACGCCACTGCGGGCATGTCCTTGGGAATATAGGTGAAAGGCTCTGGAACAGCGCTGGTGTACAGGTCCGAACTGCCGGTAATCCGGTTGACAGCGTCGATCAGTACCTCCGCCTCCACACGCCGCAACGGATAGCTGGCGAAGTTGGCGCGTGCTTCCGGCGAAGCAAACCTCGGGATCGAAGAAAACTGGTACGTGGTCGAGGTGAAAATCAGCCGCTTCAGGTGCTTCAGATTATAGCCGCTGGACACCAGTTCCTTTTCCAGGTAAGCCAAGAGTTCAGGGTTGCTCGGTGGGTTGTCCTCGCGAATGTCGTCGGGTTCGTGGACAATGCCGCGCCCCACCGCCCATGCCCAGGTACGGTTCACGATGGCCTTGGCAAACCAAGGATTCGTCGGCCGGATCAGCCAATCGGCAAACGCCTCGCGCGGGTCGCGGTCCGGCGGAATCGTGGTCTTCGTGCCGTCCGGAAAGGCCGCCGCCAACGGCCCGTTGGCGCTCAGCGGCTTCTCCAGCGCCCCAGGAATCTGGTTGGTGACGGTCACGGCCTTCGCCACGGACTCCTCTCCCGGGGCGATGCTGCCGGGCACGGCTACCGAGCCCAGCGGATCCCAGAAGACGATCTCCTCCTTCCACTCGCTGGTGGGCTTGTAACCGATTTGCGAGAAGAAGACGGCCATCCCGGCGCGACGGTCTTCCGGCCACAACTGGACACGCGTGCCTAATAACGCCAATCCCACGGCCGCGCCGATACCCTCGGGAGTCCGGTCTTGAATGGCGCGATAGAAGTTGACCGGGCCCACGCGGAAGTTGCTCCCGCTAGAAGTCAGCAGTTCCCGGACCAGCTTGTCGTACGGCTTGTTCAGGGCAATCGATTCCCACACCCAGCGATGATAGGCCTGCGCCGCGTTGGGCCAGACCTTCACGGGAAACTCCGCCTTGATTCGCAGGATATCGCTCCACTTCATCGCCCAGTAATCGACATGCGCGTACTGCTCAAGCAAACGGTCGATCAGGACGATTCGCTTCTTCGGGTCCCGCTCCTGTATGAACGCCTTGGCCTCTTCCGCCCTCGGCAACCTGCCGGTCAAGTCCAGATAGGCGCGCCGGATGAACACCGCGTCGGAGCAGAGGACCGGTTGGATCCTCAGTCCCTTCAACTTGGCAAACACGATCTCGTCGATCCGACCGGCCGGCTTCGGCGGCTCAGGGCTTTCCATAAGGGTTGCCATCTTCTTGACGGCGCCCAGCCGATAGATTTCGCCCTTGGCCCGCTCGGCCAGGGCTCGCTTCTCGTCGGCGATCTTCCTGGCGGCCGCATACGCCGCCCGGACCTTGTCGGCTTCCACCTTCAACGGAGGGACGGCGGCTTCCGCCGCCTTGGCCGCTTCTTCGTCCGCCTGGTGTGTCTGCTTGGCAGCGGCGATGCGCTTCCTGAGGCTCTCCAAAGCCTCTTCGGCCGACTTCTTCCGCGCCTCGGCTTGGGTCAGCTTCTGCACGCGGTCGTTGGCCCCCAGCGCCGCTTGCTCCAGCTTCTTCTGTGCCGTGAGCCAAGCGGCCTTGGCCGTGTCGGCCGCCTTGCGCTTCACTGCGGCCGCGTCGGCGACCTCCTTGGCCGTATCATCGAGCTGGACGAGCTCCCGGGCCGCTTCCCGGGCCGCCTGATGCGCGGCCGTGGCGGCGGGCACCTGGCTCTTGGCCTTCTCCAGGGCCGCGTCTGCGGCCTTCTTCTGCGCCGCGGCGTCCGCATGCTTCTGCCCGGCAGCCGTCGCCTTGGCTTGTGCCTCTTGCTCGCTCTTCTGTGCCTGGGCCAGGGCGGCCTTGGCCGCATCGGCCGTTTTGCGTTTGGCGGCGGCGTCGGCGGACGCCTGCTTCTTCTCCGTGTCCGGCTTGCCGGCCGCCGCAGAAATCTGCTTGGCCTTGGCGGCCGCCTCGTTGGCCGCCTTGTCGGCGGCGGCCAAAGCCGTGGCGGCTACCGCCGACTGCTTCTTGACGCGGGCCAAGGCCTCCTCGGCGGCCTTCTTGGGCGCCGCCGCATCGGCCAACTTCTTTGCCGCGGCGCCGGCTTGGTTCTGCAGATTCTGTACGTTTTGCTGAACTTGGGCCAGGGCGGCCGCGGCATCCGCAACCACTCTACGTTTGGCGGTGACTTGGGCCGCCGCCGCCACCTTCCCCTCCGCCGCCTTCGCGCTTTCCACGGCCGCCTTCGTGGCGGCCGCCAGAGCCGTGGTGGCGGCCTCAATCTGGGCCTTGGCACTGGTCAACGCGGCCTCGGCCTGAGTCTTCTGCGCCGTCAACTGGGCGAGTTGCTGAGTCGCCGTGTTGGCCAGGTTCTGGGGAGCTTGCAGGGCCGCCTGGGCTTCGGCCAGGGCGGCCTTGGCCGCGTTGGCCGCCTTACGCTTGGCCGCGGCGTCGGCCGCAGCCTGCTGCTTCTCGGCCTCCGACCGGCCGGCACGCTGGACCATCGCCTTGGCCGTGGCCTCCGCCGCCTGGGCCGCCTTCTCCGCTGACTGGGATGCGTTGGTGGCCGCCGCTACCAGTTTCTTGGCATTCGCCAGGGCCTCGTCCGCGGCCTTCTTCTGCCCTGGGGCGTCGCTCAGGTTCTTGGTGGCGGTGTTGACCTGGGCCTGGGCCTGCTGCTCGTCTTGCCGCGCCTGGGTCAAGGCCGTCTTCGCCTCGTCGGCGGCCTTACGCTTGGCGGCCGCCTCGACCGCGGCCTTCTTCTTCTGCTCCGGGGATATGGCAGCATCCTTGGAGATCGCCTTGGCCGCGGCTTCCGCCGCCTGGGCCGCCTGCTCCGCTGCCTGGTGTGCGCTGCTGGCAGCGGCCACCCGTTTCTTGGCGTTGGCCAAGGCCTCGTCGGCGGCTTTCTTCTGCGCCGGGGCGCCGGCCAGCTTCTGCGCGGCCGCGGTAGCCTGGGCCAAGGCCGTCTTGGCCGCGTCGGCGGCCTTCCGCTTGGCAGCCGCTTCGTCTACCGCCTTCTTCTTCTCCGCCTCGGACACCACCTTGCCCTTGGCCTCCGCCGCCAATGCCGCCTGCTCGGCTGCCTGGTAAGCACTGGCGGCAGCCACCGCCCGGCCCTTGGGCTGGGCCAAGGCCTCATCGGCGGCTCTCTTCTGCTTCTCGGCTTCGGGCAGCTTCTGCAGGGCGGCGTTGAGCTGAGCCGTCGCTTGCTGCTCGTCTCGCCGTGCCCGGGCCAGAACGACCTTGGCCGCGTCTGCCGCTCTGCGATTGGCGCTCGCTTGAGCCGTGGCGATCTTGGCTTCGTCCCCAAGCTTCGTGGCCGCGGCGAAGGCGGCTTTCGCCACAGCCTCGGCCTCGTTCGCCTCTTTCTCGGCCGCTTCGTACGCTTGCTGCAGCGGCTGCGCGGCCGCCCGGGCCTCCTCCACTTCCTTCTCAGCCACAGGCTTGGCGGCGGTGGCCTCGGCTAGGGCCTGGATGGCAACCGGCACGCTGGCCTCGGCCTGCTGCAACTCTGTTGCACCCGACTCGCCCGCCAAATTCTTCGCCTCCGTGGCCTGCAGGCGTTTCGCGTTGGCCGCGTTTCGCGCGTTGGCATATGCCGCGTCGGCCTTCTGCACGGCGGCCTTCAGGGGAGCGACCGCCGCTTCGGCTTCCTTGGCTGCCTTTTCGGCCGCGCCGTAGGCCGCCTCCGCCTTGGCCTCCGCGCTTGCCGCGGCTTCAGCCTGGGCCGGCTTCGGAGCCTCCCCGGCCCGAGCCAAAAGCGAAATGGATACCGCCAGGACAACCGCTAATGGCAAGACAGCCTTGATTCGCATCTAAAATCCCCTTGAAGATGAACTGTGAAGGGACTTCTCACGCCACATGAAGCCCTTTGCCATGGAGAAAGCGGTCTCCGTTGTCGCGGGTCACAGTATCTCGATATCCAGAACCGAATCGTTCGGCAGGGCCTTTCGTCAAGACTCTTGCCGGTCGGGGCTGTCTGTTCCTGGCCCCAAACCCTTCGGCAGCTCGATTTCTCCTACCGACCCGATTGACTGTGGTGGTACTGAGAGAGGTTCGCGGGGGGCGCGCGGGGCAAGCCGCGGCAGGTTGGGGTTCTGGTACTCGCGCTCGATACCTTTCAGCTCGCAGACGCATCAAGGCGACGCCACTCCACGGCTGAAGTTCAATCGAGGCCTGTTTTGTGGGCTGGATTGAAGGCGGGCTATCAGCATCTAGCGTACCCGGGGGGGCATTTCCTTGCAACACCCAAGATCACGCTGGCGGCCAACTTTCTCGGAGTCCCGTCACTCGGATGTGGTTGTTCTGGGCTGCCCGTCGTGTCCTGCTCGGGATGGCACGGCAGAAGTCGACCGGACAACGGCGGAAGCAGCCCCCCCCTGGCGTGGCTACTCACTGACGCTGCAGGTCCCAAGACACGTAGCAAGAATCTACCCCAGAACTCTGGCGCATCTGTTGAGTTTCATTCATTGCTGGGGTCCGCATTGCCAAGGATCGTTCCGACGGAATTGCGATCATTGCCGGCGCCGGCCTCAAGAGCACCTGCCAACGAATGCCCCAAGTGCGAACGCCCACCCCCTCGCCGCAGGAGAAGCGTCCAAACCCCCTGCACTGTGACAGAGAATTCACCCCAGAACCCCAATTGCCTTCTACCGCCTTGTCGGCCTCTTCGTCCGTTTGAACTGGAGAGCCGCAGGCGTCCGCACACTGCACGTTCGTAGGGCCTACAATGACTCTGCACCAACCGAGGAAAATGAAAATGAAGACAAACCGCACAGCGTGCATCCTGTCGATCGGCCTTGCCTGCCTGCTTGCTGCACCAGGGCGCGGATTGGCTGCCGATAGCGCACCATCCCGGCGGCCGAACATCCTGGTTTTCCTTGCCGACGACATGGGCTTCGCCGACTGCGGCGTGCAAGGTTGCAAGGACATCCCGACTCCGAACATCGACACGCTGGCCAAGAGCGGCGCGCGGTTCACCAACGGCTACACTTCCGGCTGTGTCTGCAGTCCCACGCGCGCCGGGCTCGTCAGCGGCCGATACCAGCAGCGGTTCGGTTTCGACGCCAACGCTGAGGGCAAGGCCGCGGCCGGTGACAAAGCGCCACGCGCCTTGGACATCCAGCAGGTCACGTTCGCCCAGCGGATGAAGGCCCTGGGGTACGCGACCGGGCTGATCGGGAAATGGCATATCGGCGCCGGCGAGGGCTATCGGCCCACCGAGCGCGGGTTCGACGAGTTTTACGGGTTCTTCCCCTACGGGATTGCCGCCCTTGGGCCCAACGGCGAGCCCGTGCCCATCTATCGCGGCCTGGACACGGTCGAGATACCCGAGAATTTATCGCCGAACCACCACAGCCAGGTCGGGCGGCCCGGAGAAGTCAAATCGCTAGACGGCCCTGGCACCGGTTCTAAGAATTTATCGCCGAACCGACAAGGCCAGTCTGGGCGGCCCGGCAAGACTGAGCTGCCGACAGGTTCTGGGACCGGTTCCAAGAACCACATGGAGTCGTTCTGCAGCGAAGCCCTCGCCTTCATCGACCGGCATCAGAAGGAGCCTTTCTTTCTCTATCTGCCTTTCTCCGCGGTGCATGGGCCCTATGTAGGACCGGAACCGTGGCTCAGCCAGTTCGACGCCTTGGTTCCCGCCAACCGCCGCAAGTACGCCGCCGATGTCGCCCAGATGGACGACATCATCGGCCGGGTCATGAACAGGCTCCGCCAGTGCGGGCTGGAGGAGCACACGTTGGTCTTCTTCCTCAGCGACAACGGCGGTCCCGGCGGCGCCGCCAGCAACCGTCCCTTGCGCGGCACAAAGTGGACTTTGTGGGAGGGCGGTATCCACGTGCCGTTCGTCGTGCAGTGGAAGGGTCGCATCCCCGCCGGCCAGGTGCTCGAACAGCCGGTCATCCAGGTTGACATCTGCGCCACGGCCATCGCCGCCGCCGGCGGCCAAATCGATCCGCAATGGAAACTCGACGGCGCGAACCTGCTGCCCTTGCTCGAAGGCAAGACCGCGGCTCCGCCACACGCGGCGCTCTTCTGGCGATTCGGCGTGCAGTACGCCGTACGCCAAGGCGATTGGAAACTCGTCAAGACCCACGTCAACGACCCGCCGCGCTTGTTCAATCTGGCCCACGACCTTGGCGAGACGACTGACCTGGCCGCCAAGGAACCGGCAAAAGTCCAACAACTTCAAGCCTTGTGGGACGCCTGGAATGCCGATAATGAGCCGCCGCGCTGGATCGACCTGCGCTGGAACGGCGACGGGCCAAAGCCCAAGAAAAAGCCCGCCAGCAAGAAACCCACAAAATCATAGAATCTGCCACTGGGAGACCAAATATGAACAGCAGCCATCGTATGTCAAGATTGGCGATTCTCGGGGCCCTGGCCTTGGCGTTCACGGTTCCTGAGCGACAACCCCTGAAGGCCGCCGAGGCTCCTTCGCGCAAGCCCAACCTGCTGATCATCCTTGCCGATGACTTCGGCTACGGCAGCGCCGGGTGCTATGGCGCGGACGGGAAATTGGTCCGCACCCCGAACATCGATCGGCTGGCTCGTGAAGGACGCCGCTTCACCGATGCCAACACCACCTCTTCGGTTTGTTCGCCCACGCGCTATTCGGTGGTCACCGGCCGCTACTGCTGGCGCACGTCGGAGAAATCGGGCGTGCTCAGCACCTTCGCGCCTCTGCATATCGAGCCGTCGCGGCTGAACCTGGCATCGCTTCTGAAAGCCCACGGATACCAGACCGCCGCCATCGGCAAGTGGCACCTGGGCTACGGAAAGTCCGACGGCTCTCCCAAGTGGCGTCCGGATCTCACCGCCGAACTCACGCCCGGCCCGCTGGACATTGGCTTCGACTACCACTTCGGCGTGCCCGGCAACCACGGCGACTTGACGGGCATCTACGTGGAAAATCGTTTCGTTTACGGCTTGCGCTCCGGAAAGATTCCGCCCGGAATGCGATTGCCCGGCCCGCAACCCGACGACGACAACTTCCAGGCCAACTACACGGGCGACGACATGGAGGGCAAAGGAAAGACCCCCATTCAGATCGACGCGCCGCGGCGCGTGAACGATCGGGTCATGCCGCTCCTGACCGACAAGGCCCTGCAGTGGCTCGAACAGCAGCGCGCCGACACGCCTTTCTTCCTCTACTTCACGCCCGTCGCGGTACACAACCCCGTCACGCCCGAGAAGGATCTGGCGGGCCAGAGCGCGGCCGGACTGTACGGCGACTGGATCCACGAACTCGACCGCACCGTGGGACGCGTGCTGGAGGCCCTCGACCGCAAACAACTGGCGGCCAACACGATTGTGGTCTTTTCCAGCGATAACGGCGGCGTCAAGGAACCGCATCGGACTGACACCCCGCAAACCATGGCCCTCAATGCCGGGCTTGCCGTGAATGGTCCCTTGCGCGGCGGCAAGCATCATGTCTGGGAGGGCGGATTCAAGGTGCCCTTGATCGTGCGTTGGCCGGGCCAGACACCCGCCGGAACGACTTGTGATGCCATGGTCAGCCTGGCGGACCTGCTCGCCACCACGGCCGCCATCGTCGGCCAGCGGCTGCCGCCCGCGGATCAAGCCGCCGAGGATAGCTACAACATCCTGCCCGCGATCCTCGGCCAGTCTTTGGCCAGTCCGCTCCGGCCCGACATGATCGTCCATAGTTCCGATGGAGTCTTCGCCATTCGCAAAGGCCCCTGGAAGTGGATCGAAGGCGTGCCCGTCGACAAGCTTAAGCCCGGGGTGCGCAAAAGCCGTGCGGAGGAGTTCCAGCCGCAGCTCTACAATCTGAAAGACGACCCAGCCGAAACCACGGACGTCAGCCATGTCCATCCCGAGGTGGTCAAGGAATTGGAGTCACTGCTGGATCGCTACCGTGACGGTGGCTACAGCCGCGAGTTGCCGCCCCTGTCGATCCGACCCAAGACCATGTCCTTCGAGTTGGAACCGCTTTCCGGCAAGACCGTGCTCAGCGATGCGCTGCAGAAAGTGCCCGGTTCTCCCTGGGTTCAGGTCCGCGGCAAATGGGCCGCTGGAGAGGGCGGACTGCGTGGCAGCCCCACCCCCGGCGAGCAACAACCGGCCGCGCTGCGCGGCCCCTTGAACCTGACCGACGGTGCGATTCAGTACGAGCTCGCGCTGCCCAGCGCCACCAGCCACGCGTTGCGTCTGCAGTCCCGCGAGCGAAACCACGTCTTCCGCATCGAGATCTCGCCCCGCAACCTTGCCATTGTCCGCCACCTTGTCGATGGAGGTGGAACTGACCGGGGTGAAGTGCTGGTGCGCCAGTCGCTCAAGCTCGCGCCCGACAACTGGTATCCTGTGCGCATCACCATGTCCGGCGCGGAAATTCAGGCTCAGATTGCCGACGTCACGGCCAAGGCTGCGCACGACTCCCTCGCCGAGCGCAAGACTGCCTTCGCTCTCATGGCTACCGGCAATGGGGTCGGCTTCCGGAACCTCGTTGTCGCCGAAAGCGAAGCGACATCAACCCAGAAAGCGGGCTCCACGCCTTGATGGCCAGCCTCTTCCAGGCGGCCGTCCGCACTCCCGACCGTCCTTGCCGCCACGCACGGCGGGCTCACTGACCTCTGCGTCACGAACGGCCCGGGCCGACCAACGCGATGGCCGCGAAACCGCGCTTCCGCGGCCACTTCCGGTCGGTGTCCGGTCCTCCCTTGAGCGGCTGTGCAGGCCCCAACCAGGCCCTGGAACATCGCCGCAGCAACGACGCCGGAAGCCAAGGGCTGTCGGCTGCAACCTGCCGGGAGATACGGCAGGTTGCATCGGGCATGGCCTTGCGCCAGGGGGGCTCCAACCCTCTGGCCTGACGAGCGCTCCGTGTATAGAATTCGCTCCGAGGCCAGTTTCCAGGACGGCGAATCCTTCTTACGAAAGGGACTGACCGATGACGCATCTCTCCCATGACCGATTGCGGCAGTTAGTCACGACTCCCAAGCCGCCTTGTGTGTCGATCTACCAGCCGACCCATCGGCACTTCCCGGATAATCAGCGCGACCCCATTGCCTTCAAGAACCTCCTGCGCCAGGTAGAGGAATCGCTCAGCCAGCAGTTCCGCAGTCGGGACATTCGACCCTTCCTGGAACCGCTGCAGTCTCTGGCCTCGGATACCGAGTTCTGGAATCACACCCTCGACGGCTTGGCCGTGTTCGTTGATTCGGACCGCCATGATGTCTTCCCGCTTCAACGCAGCGTCCCGCAAATCGCTATCGTGTCCAGTCGATTCCACGTCAAGCCCGTGCTGAGGCATCTGCAATCGTCGGACCGGTTTCAAGTCCTGTCCCTGAGTCGAAGCCGTGCATCCATGTGGGAAGGGAATCGGTACGTGTTGGATCCCGTGGAGGCGAAAGATTTCCCCGCGAGCATCGAGGAGGTGCTCGGCGCCGAACTGACCGAACCTCACCTGACGGTGGCCGGATATGGCAAGGGAGTCGGCGGAACGCCCATGCATCACGGACACGGCTCCCGCAAGGACGAAACGGAAATCGACGATGAACGATTCTTCCGGGCCATCGACCGATTGGTGCTGGAGCGATTTTCAAAGCCCTCCGAACTGCCCTTGATCCTTGTCGCCTTGCCCAAGCATCAAGCCGTATTCCGCAGCGTGTCCCAGAACCGGTGGTTGCTCAGCGAGGGCGTGCAAGGCGACCCAGAGTCGTATTCGCCCGAGGAACTACGGAAGGAGGTCTGGCAACTTCTGCAACCGCATTACGTGGCGCGGCTGGCATGCTTGACCGATCAGTTTCATGCGTCCTTCGCCCAACACTTGGCTTCCGGCGACTTGTCGGATGTGGCAAGAGCGACGGTTGCCGGTCGTGTCAGCACTTTGCTGGTGGATGCTGATGAGCATCGTCCCGGCAAAGTCGATGTAACCACCGGAGCAATTCAACCGGGCGACCTCGCCATGCCGGATGTTGGCGACATGCTCGACGATGTGGCGGAAATGGTCCTTGCCCATGGCGGCGAGGTCCTCGTCGTTCCCCATGACCGAATGCCGACTCCATCCGGGCTGGCTGCCATCTTCCGTTACTAGCCTCGCTTCGCCAGGCTCTGCGTGGCCTTGTTCTTCTTCTCTCCCTGGCT
>CALARR010000022.1 GCA_937889015.1 uncultured Planctomycetales bacterium
TGTCGGGCTGGTTGTAGATGTACCAGTCGTACTGCTGCTCCTGGGTGCCGTACTTGGCGACGTTGTGCCGCAAGAGGATCGTCTTCTCGGCCTTGTCCTTCGGCTGATCGGAAACGTCGGCCCAACTCAGCCGCCAGTTGACCTTCATCTTAGTCACAATGTCTTCCGTGCTGGTAAGTTCCACCTCGATGCCCTTTTCGGCGTCGATGTCGCTTATGGTAATCGTGCCGGCCGGTGTCGGCTCCTCGGGGAGATACTTCAAGTAGAACACCTCATTGCTGAGCCAAATGGCGCAGCGGGCCTGGAAGGCGATCTCCTCCAACGCCTGGATCGTGTTTTTCCGCTCCAGGATCGGGAAGTTGGCCGGAAAGGGCTGGAGTTTCTCCTGGACGCGGTTGAACGACGTGGCATCCCAAGTTAGGTCCGTGTAATTGGTTATCAGGTACTTGAGGATGTTCACGGTGTCCGGGCCGACGCTCGACTGAAACGTCACGTAGAGATCATCGCTCCAGCCCTGATCGGTGATGGTGCTCAAGGGCTTGTTGACGACGATCTCAATGGCCGTTACGGACCCGTAGGTCTGGCTCGTGACCGTATACAAGTCGGTCGGCACATCCACCAGCCGCCGCTCGCCGGTGAGTTGCTTGTAGGCTTTCACCGCCAAGACCGTGCCGGGCACGATGGAGGCGATGTAGGTAATCGGCTCGTCGCTGGCAATCGTCACCGATGCGCCGGGATCGACCCAGAAGTGTTGGGCCACCGGCTCGGTATCCATCTGACTCACGGTGGCATTGGTGTTGGTAATCACCGCCCCCTGGTCGATGATCTTGTTTCCCTTGGGGAACCCATCGCCACAGCCGTTAGGAACCTCGTCCTCATAGCGATAGTAGCTGATCTGCGTCGGTTCCAGGCAGATGGCCGGCTCCTCGGTCTTCTCGGCATACGCATCAGCGGCCGTGGCGTCGTCCGCCGGATGTTGGCGGCTCTGGACGTGGAACAACTCGCCCTCGAAATGCCCAGTGAACAGTCCGCCATTGATGTTGAGCGTCAGGGTCCGCCCCTGGGGAAAATCCTCGCCGCCCAGGATGCGGATGGGATTCTCGCCCTCTCCTTGGGCATTGGCCTCGGCGATCTGCTGCTGCCGGCGGGCCAGGGCGCAGGCCCGCTGCTTGTCGCGCCGCCCCACCGCCTCACGGATTTGCGCGTTGAGCGAGTCGATCTGCTTCTGAAGCTCGGCCGCTTTGGCAGCGTCCACCGGCGGGTGCCAATGCGGTGCCCAGCACTCCTTCACCTTCTGAAGGTGGTTGATCTGAATGAGCATTTGCAGCAGGCTCATGGTATGCTGCGAGTCGTCGGCCCCGTCCGACATCGACGCCCAAAGGTCCATGCCGCTGAGGATGCCCGCGCTGGTGAGCGTCGTGCCCGTGACCGCCTTGTTGACCTGGAGCGTTGGGCAATTGACCACCTTGCCGAAGATCATCGGCCACGCCTTGCCCACCATGTCCGCCGGTAGATAAGGAAACTGGCCCTCTTCCGCGCTGAAGCCGATCTCCTTGTCTTCAAGTTGCGAGAGGATCGAGAACTTGACCGTGCGGTCCCGCTCGCTCCAAGTAATGGGCGAACTGACCTTGCCGCTGAAGAGCAGGAACTTGTCGGACAGCGCCAGGCCAGTGAAATACTGGTACACCCGCGCCGTCCGTTTGTGAATGTCATGGGCGTCGAAGATGGCCTTGATGGTGCCGTCCGTATCGTCCAGCGTGACGGCCAATTCCTGCGAGCCGCTGTTGTTGCTCACGTTGACGACGTTATCCAGGTCGCCAACCTCCACGATCCGGCCGGGAATCGTTCCTATGGTGCGGTCGGCGTATCGCGCGGTGCTCCCGTCAACCCAATCCACCTCGATGATGGTGATGGGTTCGGTGCCGTAGCGGGTCGCCAGTTTCGCCAATCCGGCTGCGGAGATGTTCCTCACTGCTCGACTCCCTCAAATTCCAATTCGATCATCTGGGCCTCGCCGCGCGGCATCGGCGCAATCGCCGGCCCGGCCTTCTGGGCAGTGTCAAACTCGAACGGATTGTTCGTGAAATTGCCGACCCACATCCGCCCGTTGTGGTCAACGACGCGCACCGGCGAGGCGAAGTAGGCGAAGAGAAAGGCCCGCAATTCGAGGCCCTTGTTCCGCATGAGGCGGAAGGACCACTTCAGCTTCCGCCGGTCGCCCTTCCGTTTGACGTAGGTGTAGCGCGTGCCGTCCATCGCCGTCTTGCGGGTCACGGTCGCCGTCAAGCTCTCCTGGTCGCTGAATTGCGGATTGGGCAAGAGCGTCGTGGTCTGCAAGAGCGGATAAGGGGCTTGAAGCGTGAACATGGGCCTGTCCTCGCCAGAGGTTTTATGCCGGAACCAACTCACCCTCGAACTCGAAGCTGGCCGAGAAGCTGGCCCGGCCGTCCTGGACCATAGGGTCGGTTGGCGTGGTAATCACGCCAGTCCAATAGCGATGCTCCCAGTCGTACACGCCTACTTCCTCGCCCAGATGGGCGTCCAGGAAGGTGAGCAATGCTTGGGCCTGGTCGCTCGTGAGGCCGGAGAAGTTCAGCACGAGGGTCTGAATCTTCGGCCAGATCGGATCGGCGAAGACGATCAGCGTGCCGCCGCGAGTCTCCCGCAAGACGCGGTTGAAGCCGAGCCGATCCTTGTTGCCGAAATTGGGCGTTCGCAGCGTCACCGAATCAGTGACGCTGCCCGTCGCCGGATAGACCAACTGGAACGTGACCGTGACGCCGGGGCGCGGACCCTCAAGGACCGGCGGCGGGGGCGTCGGCGCATCCGGTGCCCCTGCTCCGACAAACGGGTGATACCGCTGAAGGACGCCGGCCGAAACCAGATAGTATGTCGCCGACTGGCGCAGATCGAGCGCCGAGTCCGCGTCGCGCGGGCCGGTCCAAACAGCCGCCGCTTCGGCCGCCAACTCCAACGCCGACCTGGCCGGCTTGCACTTATCAACCGTGGCAGTCTGCGTGAACGCCAACCAATGGCCTACGTCCCCGGTCCTGTTGGGCCGGACTTCGCCCAGCAGTTCCAAGACGCTTTCGGCCGAGACGTTGATGGCGTTGGGCTTGACCTTGACGACCGAGGCTGATTGCCCGAGCGAGATCGACTGCTGGACCGCCAGTGGCAGCGGACGGGCAACGCTCGCGGCATCTTGCAGGCCCTCGATCCGCGCGACCATCGCGTCAAGCTCGGGATCGTACTCCTCAGTGACGGTCTGGAGCGGGGACTCGGCCGACAAGTACCACGGCCGGGCGGTCAGTTCCGTCTGCGCTAATGCCAGGGGGCTTTCGGCAGCCACCTTCCGCACGACGACGACGGATGCCTCGTGCCACAGGCTCCATAGTTCGTCCCAGGCCCCTGCCGGCCGCGCGACCGAACAGGCCGCCGCCGTGTCCAGGCTGATCGTCGATTCAGCGCTGACCGGCGTGGGGACGACGTGAACGCACGTCGCTGCACTCGTCAGGTCCAGCGCGCTCGTGGCAGCGGCGGCCACGATGTTGTTGCGCCCGGCCGCCACGGTCAGGCTGATCGCGGACTCAGCCGCGACATCAATCACAGCCGGCAAAACGCGGGCCGCTTCGGCGGTCAAGCTGATCGCCGACTCAGCGCTGGTGCTGAGCAAGTTGTTCCGGCCTGCCGCATCGGTCAACGCCAGCGCGCTCTCGGCTGCCGCCGCCCATGCCGCCGAGAACCCGGCCGCCGCATCCAGGCTGACGACGGACTCGGCACCGGCGCTGAGCAGGTTATTGCGGCCTGCGGCATCGGCCAAGGCCAATACGCTCTCGGCTGCCGCCGCCCGCGCGGCCGTGAAATCGGCGGCCACATCCAGGACCAGCGCGGACTCGGCTGCCGCCTCGATAAGCTGGCCGCCGATGTTGGCCGCCGCATCCGTGAGGACAATCGTGCTTTCGCCCGCCACCGCCCATGCGGCCGTGAATCCAGCCGCTCCATCCAGGCTGAGCGCGGATTCCGCCGCACCGCTGAGCAGGTTGTTGCGCCCGGCGGCATCTGCCAGCATCAACGTGCTTTCGGCCACCGCTGCCCGTGCCACCGAGAAGTCGGCGGCCACATCCAGGTTCACCGCCGATTCGACGGCCCCGCTCAGGAGATTGTTGCGCCCGGCGGCGTCCGACAGGACCATTGCGTTGGAGGCGGCACACGTCCGCACGACGCTCGTAGCCGCCTCGGCCGACACCGCCAAGTCGCTCTCGGCATC
>CALARR010000023.1 GCA_937889015.1 uncultured Planctomycetales bacterium
CAGGGGCACAGGGGCACAGGGGCACAGGGGCACAGGGGCACAGGGGCACAGGGGCCGGATTGCGCTGATTGTCACGCAGCGCTAGCAACAAGCAACGCGGTTCGTCGCGCTGCTATCGCGTTAAGTCGCGGACGGAAGTGAGAAGTCTCTGTGTGGCAACTGGTTGCGATGACATTGTGGTTCGTAACTTGGGTAACACCTGTGGCGGGGTTGTTGCATCCATGTGAGGGGACGAACAGACGGGGAATTCGGAATCGCGTTGGGTCGCGGTATCCCAAGGGTTCTTTTGAGCAACATAGATACCTTGACGAGGACGGGTAGTTGGGAGCGTGACGCGTTGACTGCGACGTGGGACCACACAGCGGAGCGCCACAACGTTTGGGGACGGGGCCAGTTCCTGCATCTTCAATTCCTCAAGCGATGCTGCTATCATAGGCTCCATCCTCGGTAGTTGGGGGCGCAAGGCCTCAGGCGAGGGGCTGTCTATGGCGTCTGAAGCAACCACGCGAAAGTCTCGTATCGACAAAGCCCTTCGGGAAGCCGGATGGGTGGTGATCCCGTTTCGCCCCGGACTTGTGGCGGCTGCGTTGCAGAATCATGCTGTCGAGGAGTATCCCACTACCACCGGGCCGGCCGACTACGCCCTTTTCGTGGCCGGCAGGTTTCTCGGGGTGGTTGAGGCCAAGAAGCTCAGCCTTGGGCCACAGAACGCCTTGGTTCAAGCCGAACGCTACTCCCGGGGGGCGGAATGCACCGGCTTGGATTTCGGCGGCTGCCGGGTGCCGTTCTTGTATGCGACCAATGGCGAAGTCATCTGGTTTCACGATGTTCGCCACTGCGCGGAGCGGTCGCGTCGCGTCGCGGCTTTTCATGTTCCCTCAGCACTGCAAGAGCGGCTGACAAGGGACTTTGAGGCCGATGGGGAGCGGCTTCGCCAATTGCCCAACGTCCATCCTCGCCTACGACCGTATCAGTTTGAAGCCAACGCAGCCACGGAGGCTGCCGTTCTGACTCGCAAACGACAAATGCTCGTGGCGATGGCCACCGGTACCGGCAAGACCTTCACGATGGTGAATCAGGCTTACCGGCTCATGAAGTCGGGAGTGGCCAGACGTGTGCTCTTCCTCGTCGATCGCCGCGCTCTGGCCGCGCAGGCAGTCCGCGCGTTTGCTGCCTTTGAACCAGAGCCGGGGCTCAAGTTCGACAAGATTTATGAAGTCTACAGTCAGCGATTCAAACGCGAGGACTTTGAAGAGGACGAGAAGTTCGATCCGAAAGTCCTGCCAGCATCGTATCTCCTGACGCCAAACGCTGGCCACGCCTTCGTCTACATTTGCACCATTCAACGCATGGCGATCAACCTGTTTGGACGGGGTACCGCATTTGCCTTGGGCGAAGAAGAGATCGACGACGAAGCCGACAAGCTCGATATCCCCATTCACGCCTTTGATTGCATCATCGCCGACGAATGCCATCGCGGCTATACCAGCAGCGAGTTGTCCGTCTGGCGGAACACGCTCGATCACTTCGACGCTATCAAGATCGGCTTGACGGCTACGCCGGCTGCTCATACCAAGGCCTACTTCACCGAGGTCGTCTACCGATACGAATACGCGCGCGCGGTGCGAGAGGGGTATCTCGTCGACTACGACGCCGTGACGGTCAAGTCGAATGTGCGACTGCAAGGTTTGTTCCTGAAAGAAGGAGAGCAGGTCAACCTCGTCGACCCTTCTACGGGCGCATCGCACCTCGACCTGTTGGAAGACGAGCGTCAGTTCGACACCACTCAGATCGAACGCGAGGCGACCGCCCCGGAATCCAACCGTAAGATCATTGAAGAGGTCAAGAAGTATGCCTTGGAGCATGAGGCAAAGTACGGACGCTTTCCCAAGACGCTAGTTTTCGCGGTGAACGATCTGCCCCACACGTCCCACGCCGATCAACTCGTCACTCTTTGCCGCGATATCTTCGGGCGTGGGGAATCGTTCGTGCAGAAGATCACCGGCAGTCCGACTGTTGACCGCCCCCTTCAACGCATTCGCGAGTTCCGCAACCGACCGACCCCGGCGATCGTGGTTACCGTGGACATGCTCTCCACGGGCGTTGACATTCCCGATCTGGAATTCATCGTCTTCCTGCGGCCAGTGAAGTCTCGTATTCTGTTCGAGCAAATGCTGGGTCGCGGTACGCGCAAGGGCGAGCGATTCCCCGACAAGTCGCACTTCACGGTCTTCGACTGCTTCGACGGCACATTGCTCAAGTACTTCCGCGAGGCATCAGCGTTCACCCGCGAACCACCGGACAGGCCAACGCGGACCATCCAGGAGATTATCGAAGACATCTGGCAGAATCGTGACCGCGACTACAATGTCCGCTGTCTCGTTCGCCGCCTCCAACGGATCGACAAGGAAATGTCGGCCGATGCGCGGGCGTTGTTCGCCGCCTATATCCCGAGTGGCGACGTAGGCCGGTTCGCCAAAGAGCTGTCCAAACGGCTCGCCGACGACTTCACCAGCACGATGCGACTTCTGCGGGACGAGAACTTCCAGGATCTGTTGGTAAACTATCCTCGGCCACCGCGGCGGTTTGTTGTCGCGCCAGAAGCCCAGGACGAGGTGTCGTCGGTATGGCTGATTCGCGACGGTTCCGGCCAGGAGCACAAGCCCGAGGACTACCTCGCTGCCTTCGCGCGGTATGTGCGGGAGAACCCGGACCACGTTGAGGCTGTACGGATTCTGCTCGACCGGCCGCAAGAATGGGGCACGGATGTTCTGGCTGAACTCCGTTCCAAGCTGTCAGCAAACAAGTTCCGCTTTACGGAAGACAACCTGGAGCGTGCCCATGCGGCTCAGTACCACAAGTCGCTGGTGGACATCATCTCGATGGTGAAGCACGCCGCGAAGGAAAGTGAACCGCTGCTCACCGCTACCGAACGGGTCGACGCAGCGCTCGGCCGGCTAGTACAAGGGCAGTCGCTCAACGATGAGCAGAAGGCGTGGCTCACCCGAATTCGCGACCATCTGGTTTCAAACCTGTCGATCGATCCGGCTGACTTTGACGACCTCCCTGTGTTCAGCCGTGAAGGGGGCTGGGGCAGAGCCAACCGTGTCTTCGATGGCCGCCTGGCCGAGCTCTTGAAACGAATCAACGAGGCATTAGCTGCATAGCTGCCATTTCCTGGAGTTATATCAATGGATATTCCTCAGCAACTGACCCAAGCCGCTGAACGCCTAAGAGCCGGCGACCAGCCCGTTTTCACAACACCACGCGAACTGCTTGGCTGGTTTGGCAATTACCGCCGCACATGGCGTCAGGTCCGAAAGGTGAACGTCGCCTTGAAGAGCTGCGGGCTGTTTACCTTTCCGGACTTTGAGGGATCGGGATTCGACGACCCGATTACGCTGAAGTTGGAGTCGGCTCGCGATGCAGAAAGGGAGCAGCCTGTTGCGGCTGACCAGACACCCACGACGACTACAGCAGATCCCGGAATTGCATCCGCTCCAGCGGCGATTTCGGATAGTCTATCACGCACGCCGGCCGATCCTGTGCATCGAGTCGCTCGTTTTCTGCCAACCTCGACGCTCGTCGCTGTCGCAAGGGACGAATCAATTGACGTCGCAATCACGCATATGCTCATGCACGACTTCTCGCAATTGCCCGTAATGCAGGGTGACCGGAATGTCGCGGGGATGATCACCTGGCATTCGATTGGCCAGCGAAGGGCGATGGGCAACACGCCGCAGTTTGTACGCGATTGCCTGGAGCCACACTACGAGGTGAAAGCCGATGATTCGATCTTCGACGCCATTCGAGTAATCCAAGAACACGAATGTGTGCTTGTCAGAAGTACCGAGAATCGAATTGTTGGCATCCTAACTGCTGCGGATATCAGCGGAAGTTTCGAGCAACTATCTCGGCCATTTCTGCTCCTGAGCTACATCGAGAACCATCTTCGGGCGTTGATCCACCCGAAATTCACAGTTGCCGACTTGCAGTCGGCCAAAGACCCATCTGATGCCGAACGCCAGATCAATGATGTATCCGACATGACTTTTGGGGAGTACATTCGGCTTCTAGAGAATCCTGCAAATTGGGCAAAACTCGGCATCGGTATCGAACGAAGTCTTTTCGTCAGCCAGCTCAACGAGGTGAGAGAAATCCGCAACGATGTAATGCACTTCAACCCGGAAGGAATTGAAGATAAAGACATGGAGACCCTGAGGAAGTTCAATTCGTTTCTTCAGTCCATGGTCTCCGTTCTCCAGAAGTAGTGAGGCCGTATCGAAATGTCCGACGTTGTTCAGAAACTCTGGGGATTCTGCCATACCCTCCGCCACGACGGCATCGGGTATACCGAGTACGTGGAGCAACTCACGTATCTGTTGTTCCTCAAGATGGCCGATGAGAAGAAGATAGCGCTGCCAAAGGGCTGCGACTGGCAGGCGCTGCGGAATCTGAGTGGCACCGACCTGCTTGACGGCTACATCGATCTGCTCCGCACGCTGGGAAAACAACCTGGGCTCCTGGGTGACATCTACAGCCAGTCCCAGTCAAGGTTCAACAAGCCAATCTCCCTGAAGCAGCTTATCGGTCGCATCGACGAGATTGAGTGGACGACTCTCGGTGTCGATGTGAAGGCCGCGGCCTATGAGGGTCTGCTTGAGAAGGCGGCCAGCGAGGGTAAGAAGGGCGCGGGGCAACTCTTCACGCCCCGCGTGTTGATCGAATCGATTGTCCGTTGCGTGAAGCCCGATCCGCGCGTCGGTGGCCAGTTCACCATCTGTGACCCGGCCTGCGGTACGGGCGGATTCCTAGTCTGCGCCTATGAATGGCTCATGTCGGTCACCAAGCAGGGTGGGCAACTCGATCGTGCCACCGCCAAGCGGGTGAAATCGAAGACGTACTTTGGTCAGGACATCAGTGAAACGCCGCGAAGGCTGGCGCTGATGAATCTCGTCCTGCACGGCCTGGAGCCGACGATCAATCTGGGCGACACGATCTACGAGCCGCCGGCCAGCCAGAAGTTCGATTGCGTGTTAACCAATCCGCCGTTCGGCACCCGGGGGGCGAACCAGGCCCCCGACCGTGAGGACTTCACCGTCGCCACCAGCAACAAACAGCTCAATTTCGTGCAGCACATTCTGACAGTTCTCAAGCCCGGCGGCCGGGCGGCGGTGGTGCTGCCCGACAACTGCCTGTTCGCGGATCAAGCGGGCGAGGTGTTCAAGATCGTGACCGAGGATTGCCGGCTTCACACCGTGCTTCGGTTGCCGCGTGGCACATTTACGCCGTACGCCCAGGGGGTGAAGGCGAACGTGGTCTTCTTCACGAAGGGGGAGCCAACCGACACGATCTGGATCTACGACGCGCGCACCAATGTCCCCGGTATCACCAAGAAGGATCGTCCGCTCACACCCGAGCACTTCGCCGAATTTGAGAAGTGCTACGGGGGTGATCCGAACGGCCTGTCG
The DNA here is from genome assembly GCA_937889015.1 of uncultured Planctomycetales bacterium. GTDB lineage: Bacteria > Planctomycetota > Planctomycetia > Pirellulales > Thermoguttaceae > CALARR01. The sequence goes on from CALARR010000023.1 coordinate 5,472, forward strand.
AAGCGCAAGCCGGGTGATTCGCCGGCCGAGAAGGGTTACCTGGGGGGCGACCGCTGGCGACGGTTCTCGATCAAGGAAGCCCGGGACCACCAGTTCAAGATCGATGGCTTCAAGTGGCTCAAGGAGGAGTCGCTTGACGATACTGATGGCCTTCCCGTTCCGGAAGAGCTGGCGACCGACGCCATCAGCGAACTGGAAGGAGCGGTCGAGGAACTGAACGCGATCCTGGCTTTGCTTGAGAACGGCAACGGCGCTCATGCTGTCTCCACCGCAGAGGACGGGAAATGACGCAAGCAGCCGTACCCGAGTCGGAATTGCCCGAAGGCTGGACACTGACCACACTGCAGGACGTGACGCAGCAAGTGCCGAACGTAAAGCCGGAGACGGAGCCAGATCGAGTCTTCGGTTACGTCGACATTTCGTCGATCTGCAACAAGACGAATCGGATTGCCGAGCACAAGACGTTTAGTGGTCGCGACGCCCCGTCCCGAGCACGCCGCCCGATTCAGACGTCTGACGTGCTGTTCTCTAATGTGCGAACATACCTCCGCAACGTGGCGATCGTCGAGCCGAATGTTGAGGTCGACCTGTGCTCGACGGGTTTCACGGTCCTGAGGTCCAACGGAGCCATCGATCCGCATTTTTTGTTTCGTTACGTCCTGACCGACCAGTTCATCGACGCTGTTACCCCACAACAAACGGGTACTCACTACCCAGCGACCACTGATCGAGTTGTGCTGGGGCAGCCGATGCCATTAGCTCCCTTGGCGGAACAGCGGCGGATTGTGGCGAAGGTGGAGGCTCTGATAGCGCGGGTGCAAGCGACCCTCCACCGCCTGGCTCACGTCCCAACGATCCTTAGTCGCTTCCGTCATGCCATCCTGGCCGCCGCTTGCGATGGGCGACTGACGGCCGACTGGCGAGACGACTTCACTAGTGTTGACGAGAACTCACGGCACAAGGCGTTGGCGCATCATCGCCAATGCTGGGAGCAACGCGAGTTGCTACGGCTGCGCGAGTCCGGTAGGCAGCCGAAATCGGACGCATGGAAAGCGAAGTATGCGGCACCGGAGTTTGGTGACGAGCCGCTCCGCGAGCTCCCCGTGGGCTGGACTTGGGTTCCGCTCGGGCTGCTTGGCGCCGACCCGTTGAACCCGGTTCAAACGGGCCCATTTGGCGCTCAGCTTCATCGCGATGAGTTTGTCGAATCCGGCGTTCCGGTGATCGCAGTTGGAAATCTGACCGGAATGGGGTTCACCTCGAATGGCCTGTACTTTGTTCCGCCTGAGAAAGCCGAGCAACTCGCAAGATATGACGTGAACGCTGGCGACATCCTCTTTGCGCGATCCGGTGCGACGCTCGGAAAGGTGTGTGTTGCCCCCGCATTCGTCGATAATTGGCGGATGACTGGGCATATCCTGCGTGCACGCTTAAACCGCGATTTCATACTGCCTGACTACGCGGTCTTCGCACTTCACGGCGATCCAGATGTGGTCGGTCAAGTGATGGGCAACGTTCGCGGAGTAACTCGACCTGGTTTCAATACTGCTCTCTTGGAAGTCACTTATCTGCCGCTTCCGCCTCTCGCCGAGCAGCATGAAATCGTCCGACGAGTTGAGTCGCTGTTCAAGCTAGTCGATGCAATTGATCGCCGCGTTGCTTCGGCAACGCGACGGGCCGAGAAGCTGACGCAAGCGATCCTTGGCAAAGCGTTTCGCGGGGAGTTGGTTCCACAAGACCCCAACGATGAAGCTGCTACTGTGCTGCTGGAACGGATTCGCACTCTCAAATCGGCAAAAGCATCCAAGGTCAAGCGAGGTGCAACTGCCGGGCCTGGCAAGACAACGAAGAAAGCCGAGGGAATAATGATCACTCGCAAAGATATACAGGACGATCACTTGGCCACGATCCTCAAACAACGCGGCCCGCTTACGGCCGAGTCACTCTGGTCGGCATCGCAACTCGACATCGACGAGTTCTACGACCAACTCAAGGCTGAGGAGCAGCAGGGCTTGGTGAAGGAGCGACGGGGCGATTCTTCGACCGAGATTCGATTGCTGGAGATAACATGAGACTCGATCGGCTTTGTGTTTCCAACTATCGCAACCTGCGATCATTTCGGATCGATTTCGACGAAAGCCAGCCGACGACGATCCTGCTGGGGAGCAACGGTACCGGCAAGTCGAACCTGATCGAGGCCATCGTTGAAATCTTCCGCGAACTGGAACTGGCAAGTGCGCCAGCCTTCGCCTACACAATGGAGTACATCTGCCACGAACGAGCCATCCGGATCGACGCTGACCCTGCACGCTCGACAAAACGACTCGATATCACGGTCGATGGCAGAGCGATCACGCAATCCGCCTTTCAAGGTAACGTCGACGCGTACTTGCCGAAATACCTTTTTGCGTATTACTCCGGTTGGAGCAGCCGACTGGAACGCCAATTCGACCGCCCCACTCGTAAACATTACGACCGAATCCTGAAGAGCCCAGATCGCGAACTGCCGCTGCGCCGACTGTTCTTCTGCCGCAAGGAATACAGCCAGCTAGTTCTGCTCGCGTTCTTCCTTGAAAGAAGCGAAGCGGCGAGGAATCTGCTGGAACAGTACCTCGGCATCAAGTCGTTCGAATCGGCCCTCTTCGTCCTAAAGACGCCCTGGTGGCGTGGCAGCGGTAAGCCGAACGCAATCCAGCTTGCCGAGGGCGACCCACGTTTCTGGTATGCTTGCGGCGCTTTCAAAGGCTTTCTCAGCCGCCTCTGGACCCGCGCACTCGCCCCGATCCGAAATACGGAATCCGTGGAGCGGGACATTCGGAGGCAGGGGGAAAGTACGGAACGCCTTTACTTGTTCATCAAGAACGAGGCAGAGCTAGCCTCGCTTAAGGAACCCGATGAAGATTCTAAGACGCTGTTTGGCTACCTAGAGAGCCTGTTCCTGTGCGACCTGATCGACGAGGTCCGCGTGACAGTCAAACGTGTTGACGGTAGCCGCGTCAAGTTCGTCCAAATGAGTGAAGGAGAACAGCAGCTTCTGACCGTGCTCGGCCTGCTGCTGTTCACGCAGAATGATGAATCGCTATACCTGCTCGATGAACCGGACACCCACTTGAACCCGGTTTGGACCTACGATTTCTTGAGATTGCTGCAAGAGAATATTCGCGCTGAGAAGGGGCAGTTGATTGTCGCCACTCACAATCCGCTGATGATCGGGAGCCTTCACAAGAATCAGGTGCGTCTGCTGACGCGGTGTGAGGCGGGTATTTCTGCCAATGAGCCCGACTACGACCCGATTGGCATCGGTATCGAAGGGCTCCTGAAATCCGAGTTGTACGGGCTAAGATCGACGTTGGCCCCCGAGGTGCTGAAGAAGCTGGATCGTCATTACTTGTTGCTTGGCAAGAAGGACAAGTCATCGGACGAGATCGGGGAATTGATGCGGATTGCAGTCGAGTTGAACAACTTGGGTGTTTCACGGACGCACCCGAACCCTTACTTTGAGGTCTTCGCGAATGCCATGGCGAAACGCCGGTCCGCAGAGCCTCAGGTCGCCTTATCGAAACAAGATATTGAATCTCAGGCACAATTGGCGGATGAAGTACTCGAGGAAGTGCTTGCAGAGGAAAAGGCCGATCATCTCGGAGGAGACACATGAGGCACATTCCCCTGCGAAAGCAAACACCGAATGCTGTATGGGTTGCTAAGGCCAACGATCTACTCGCACAGCTTAGAGCTGCACCTGATGCGGCGGCGCGCAACAAGATCATTGACGGCAACAGAACCGTTTGGGGGGAGCTCAAGCAGTGGTTGCTAGAATTGTCGCATCAGAAGTGCTGGTTCTCGGAAGCTAAGGACTGCTTCAGTCACTGGGACGTCGAACACTACCGCCCAAAGAAGATTCCTCCAGAGGGCTTCGATTCCACGATTCACCATGCGTATTGGTGGCTCGCCTTCGACTGGCTTAACTTCAGGATCTGCGGAAACGCCGGTAATCGAAAGAAAGGTGCTGCTTTTCCGTTGCGTCCAGGCTGCGTGAGGTGCTTGCCTCTGGGCGACATCCGATATGAGGACCCTCAGTTACTGGACCCGATCGACGAAGAGGATCCCAGCCTATTGTCGTTCAACATGGAGGGCAGAGCGATCCCAGCCGCTCATCTCACCGACGCTTGGGAGAAAGCACGCGTAAAGTACTCTGTTGAACGCTACAATCTTGACTTCGGACCACTCCTGGACAAACGCAAGATGGTCTGGGCAGAATGTTGGGATCGAATACAAGAGTACTTAAAGGAATTGGCCATCTACCATGCCGACAAGGCCAACGGCATCGCAAGGGACCGTTACAAGCAGGCTGCAAAACGCGTTCGCGAGCTCATGCATGAACAGATGGAATTGTCAGCCGTGGCTCGGGCATGTGTGCTAAGTACCGGCGACCCTCGAGTGGCGGGATTGCTGCAGACGACTTGACGGCATCCCCTCGCCGTTGGGTCGGCGGCGTTGAAAGCGATGGTGGCGAGGGACGCAGAGTTCTCGGCCGCAGGAGGCGAGGAGTCTCGTAATCCATCCCTGGCCAAAGCGAGACGAGTTGGGCTGAAAGAAGAAGAGGAGGGCGAGGGCACCGCTGGCGCGGTTCGGGGGACGCCTGGTCGCGGGAGGCGACGGGACGTATGCCGCACGCGGGCGGACGGCGTGCGTCCCGCGGGGAGCCGGCCTTCACCGGCTAGGGATCACTTCGTCCGCGGTTTGGCCGTGGACGCCGGCTTGGACTGCTTGTTGCCGGTCCTGGCGGGAGCAGTCTTCGCCTCGGCACCATTGGGTGCCGGATGGTGCGCTTGAGTCGAACTCCCAGTACATGCTGGAATACGGTGCCTGAAGTAGTCCAGTGTCAGGAACCCTCGCCACCTGCGACGAGCTTACTTGGCGGGCTGACGCGGCTGTGTCGAACGTGCGGAGCACCGCGGGGTGGAACCCCATCCGGTAGCGGCTGGCATTGGTCCTCTATAGTCTGGCGAGGGCGTAGAGAGCGCGAGGCACAACAAGAACGCCTGATGCTCCAAGCATCAGGCGTTGTCGTAACAGCAAAAGAATTAAACAGTTAGAGTGGTTCCAGCGAGTACGCCCGGCAGGATTCGAACCTGCAACCAGCGGATTAGAAATCCGCTGCTCTATCCCTTGAGCTACGGGCGCAAGATGCTTTGGTGTATAGCTTTGTAATCCGGGCTCCATTCCTGACGGACCGAGCGCCTTTGGGGCCCGACGGATCGCACGGCGCGAGGCGCGCCCGGTTGAGGGCGGCGGGAGCAGGCACCTGCCTCATCTTATTGGCCCGCCTGAGCTATCGCAATGTCGCGGGGAGGGCTCGCGCAGCCTTTTTTTCCGGTGGAGCGGTTCGCCCCCGTGCCCAGCGGTCGCCGGGCAACTGGCAGCGGGCGATCACGGTTCTTTGCGAATCCACCCAACATAGGTGTTGACAACGTGCACTCGTGATCGATACTTTACCAATACGACTCCCCGGCTAATCACCGGTTGGCCGGTCTATATGGCCGGCTCTTTTTTTGCGCTCCGCTTGGAGTACGCCGCGATGCCATCTTCCGCGCCTGGTCGGCCGCCGAGAAAACGGGCTATCGTCTATGTCGATGGGTTCAACCTCTTCTACGGCGTGTTGAAGGGCAGCTCTCACAAGTGGCTGAACTTGGAGCGTTTCTTCTGTCGTCTTCGGCAAGATGACGACGTGCAGAAGATACGGTACTTCACAGCCGAGGTGAAGCAGACAAGCACAAGACGCTTCCATTGGATCTTCTCAGCAAGTCCCAATTTCCAGCGTCAATACCTCTGGGCAGTGGGCGTACCGTGACGAAACCCGCAACCTGGTAGCATCGCAGGTGTCGAGTGACCTTCAGAAAAGACACGCCGCAGCAATCCTCCGCAGGCCCCTGTGAAATCGGCCTCCCAGCATGCATGCCCAGAAATGTCGCGAGGGGGAGCCGTTTGAGGCACGTTTCGGCCGAAGGAACGTCGCGCGGCTCGGCATGCTGGTCGCGGTTCGCCTGGCGGCGTTGGGTGGCCGTGGCGGGCCTGGCGTGCGCGCTGGTGGCGGGCTGCGATGCGGCGCCGCGCGCCGGTCACGAGGCCCTGCTGGACGAGTACCAGCGGATCACGGATCAGGCGACGCGGATCATCCAGGCCAGCCCGCAACCGGATGCGGCCGAAGTCGCCCAGATCAAGAAGTTGGCGGAACAGGTGATGAATGTGACGCAGCGGAAACTGATGCTTGTCAATCCTCCGACCGCAGAGCAGATGGCGCGCTACGACGCGCTGGCGGCCAGGTTCCAGGCCGTGATGCACGCGGCCTGTCCCACCTGTCCGAAATAGCCGGTTGGTTCTCAGGAGACTCCCATGAAGCGGCGCAATTTTTTGGCGGCTGGGGTTGGAACTGGGCTGGCGTTGTTTCCGGCGCGGTGGGTTCCGGCCGCCGGCCCGAAGAAGCAGAAGGTGCTGTATTTCACGCGTTGCCAGGGTTTCATCCATTCGGCCGTGAAGCGCGAGGGGGACGCGTTGTCGTTCTCGGAGAAGCTGCTGATGGAGTTGGGGCCGCAGGCCGGTTTTGAAGTGGAGTGCAGCAAGGATGGGCAGATCTTCGACGGCGACCTGAGCCAGTACGATTGCTTCGCCTTCTATACGTCCGGCGACCTGACCAAGCCCAGCAAGGAGGGGACGCCGGCCATGTCACCGGAGGGCAAGCAGCGCCTGCTGGAGGCGGTGGCAGGGGGCAAGGGCTTTGTGGGCTTCCACTCGGCCAACGATTCGTTCCACAGCCCGGGACCGCGCGATGAGAACCAGCAGCCGCCCGACCCGTACATCGCCATGCTGGGCGGGGAGTTTGTCACGCACGGGCCGCAGCAGGAGTCGGTGGTGAGGGTGACTTCGCCGGGGTTTCCGGGATTGAAAGGCGTGCCGGCGGAGTGGCGACTGAAGGAGGAGTGGTACGCCTTGAAGAATTTCGCCCCGGACCTGCACGTGATCCTGGTGCAGGAGACGGCAGGCATGAAGGGGGACTGCTATCAGCGGCCGCCGTTTCCGGCCACCTGGGCCCGGCAGCACCAGCAGGGGCGCGTGTTCTACACGTCGTTTGGGCACCGACACGAGATCTGGCAGGAGCCGCAGGTGCAGCAGGTGATCCTGGGCGGTTTTGCCTGGGCCCTGCGGAATGTGGATGCCGAGGCGACGCCGAACCTGGCCCAGGTGACGCCGGAGGCACACGTGTTGCCGAAGCAGCCGCCCAAGCCTGCGGCGAAGCCGAAGGCCCAATGACGCCGGCGCAGTCCCTGATCGCAATTCCGTCCGGATTCCCGCCGTATCGGCTGGAGCCCGGGCTCCAGCGGCCGCGGAACGATCCTTGGCAATGCGGACCTCAATCTGTCGTGCGTTGCGCAGAGGGGCCGTTGTGGGGCGACATCAGGTGTGTGCATGCCCACGGCGAGCGTGGGCGTGGCAGGGCACCCAGCGCTTCGGCATGCCCACGGCGAGCGTGGGCATGGCACCCAACGCCAATAAGGAGTCTATCAGATATTGGCCTTGAAGA
>CALARR010000024.1 GCA_937889015.1 uncultured Planctomycetales bacterium
GACGCCTTCGCCTCGGCCGCGCGGAATCGCACCCACAGGGCGTCGGCCGGCAACAACTCAGCCGGTAGCGCCTCTTCGACCTCGCCCAGCCTGTCCTGGCTCAACAGGCGCGTCCACTTGGCGCCGTCGCGGCTGACTTCGACCAGGCACGAGCCGCGCACGTGATAGTTCACGCGTACGCCAGCCTTGGCCGTGAGAAAGCGATGCCCCGGCATCTGAAAGCAATACGTGACCGACCCGTCGCCGGAGATGTTCCAGCGGTCGCTGTTGAAGCCGGCCGTGGCCTCCGCCAGGGGCCGCTGGTAGTTGCTGCCGGGATAGCTATAGGCGGACTGGAAATTGTACACGCCGCCGCGAATCCGCTCTCCCTCGCCCAGCGTCAGTCCGCCCACCTCGCGGTGCACGGCCACGGCCCGGCCCAAGCGCAGGCCGTCGAACTGCACCGCTCCGTCGGCGTGCCAGTGGCCCAGACGCAGTCGCGACTGCTGGGCATTGTCCGGCGCGCGAAACACATGCCCCAGCCAGGTCCATTCCTCGCCACTGGGCACGCGATAGTCGCGGTTGGCGAACTCCGGGCCGCCAATCGCCGAGCCCTGCGTGCCGCTGCGCCGCACGCGCATCTGGAAATGATACAGCTCGCCTGCCGCGAACGGCTGCTGGCAGGACCACTGGCTGCTGTCCTTTCCGTTGCCGCTCACCTCCAGCACCTGGCGGTCCACCCAACGCCCCGTGCCGGAAAGCTGCCAGCCCTCGGGCCGCTCGTCCCCCTGGTCGAAATCGGCATTGGGCACCGCCTGCGCCCCGGCCATCTGGCCCAGCAAGATCACCAAGGCCGCCAGGACCGCGCCACAGCCGGCCTGTCCTCCCATCGCCCAGCCGATTCGTCGTCGTTGCATGTTCCTGATTCCTTCTCTGCCCAAGCCTTTGCAGCAAAGGGCCACAGATCCTGGTACAATGCGATCGAAATGCTCCCACTCCACGCAGTGCGTATTGTACCCCTCATGGATTCGTCGCCGCCAATACGCGCGGGGCTGACCCGGCTGCTCCAGCGCGGCCTGCCAGTTCTCCACCGTCTGTGATCGCGCCATCGCTTCCCCTACATGGATGCAACAACCCGGCCACAGGAGTTAGTCGGTTGACGTTCCCACCGCTCGTCGCAACATGTTACAATGAAGGACGTTAGAGACATGCAACACCGTGTTGCCTCATAGGAACACCCTGCAAGGCGTTGCTTGTTGCATTGCAACGCGCACACGCAGCCTTTTGCACTCCGCCTGCCTTGCCAAACGTTCTCGCGCGCCGACAGGGCGCGCGCCGTAATGCGCCCATGACCATCTGCGCCAAAGACCTCACCGCCTCCGACCTGCACCAGTGCCTGGCGACCCTGGGCGTGTCGCCGCGTCTGGCCCGGCAGCTTCACGGATCGGTGGTGCGTCAGGGGGCAATCCCCACGGCCCTGCCGGGGGTCTCGCCGCGGCTCCTGCAGCAAGTGCAGCAGGCGATCCACATCCCGCACCTCCAACGGCTCGATAAGCGAGTCTCCGCGGAAGACGGTTTCACCAAGTACCTTTTCCGCGGCGCCGGCCCCGAACCCTTCGAGGCGGTCGGCATTCCCTTGGTGCATCGACCGGAGGACTGCAAATACGTGGTCTGCGTCAGCTCGCAGGTGGGCTGCGCCATGGGCTGCACCTTCTGCGCCACGGGCCGGATGGGCCTGATCCGCAACCTGGAACCGTGGGAGATGGTCGACCAGGTGATCCAGGTCCAGGCCGACTCGCCGCACCCGGTCCGGGGCGTGGTCTTCATGGGCATGGGCGAGCCGCTGGCCAACTACGATGCGGTGATCCAGGCCTGTCGCATCCTTTCCGAGCCCAGTGGCCTGGCCATCGGGGCCAAGGCCATCACCATTTCCACCGTCGGCCTGGTGCCGGCCATCCGCCGCTACACGGCCGAAGGGCATCACTACCGGCTGGTCGTGTCGTTGACCTCGGCCGATCCCGACCAGCGCCGCGAACTCATGCCCGTGGAACGCGTCCATCCCACGGCCGATTTGATCCGGGCCCTGCGCGAGTATCACCAGACCAGTGGCCGGCGAGTCATGCTGGCTTGGATCATGCTGGCCGGCGTGAACACGCGCGCCGAAGACGCGCGCCGCCTGGCCGAACTGACCGCGGGGCTGCCGATCAAGCTGGACCTGATCGACGTGAACGATCCGACCGGCCGCTTCCGCGCGCCCACGCGCGAAGAGCTGGACGCCTTTCGCGACGCGTTGACCGCCGAGCTGGGCATGCCCGTGGCCCGTCGTTACAGCGGCGGCCGCGACATCCACGCCGCCTGCGGCATGCTCGCCGGCGGCGGTGGATAGGCCGGGTTGGCCGAAAGGCCGCGGCGGCCTATTTTCCCAGAGCGCCGAGGATTTCCGTCGCCGCGACCCATCCGAACAACAGCAGCGCGACGACCAGGGCCGCGTTCTGCACCAGGCCGTTGCGCAACGATCCGACCCAGTCGCTGCGGTTGTTCAGATAGAGCAAGGTCGCGGCCAGGAAGGGCATGAAGAACGCGCCGACCACGGTGAACAGCACCACCACCCCCACCGGTTTGTCGGCAAACAGCAGCGCCAGCGGCGGCCCGGCAAGAAACAACAGGTAACCGCGGTAGGCGTAGGTCTTCTTCAAATCGACGGTGACGCTTTCCGCGGTCTGCCTGCGCTGGGTCACGAAATCGGCGAAGAAGTAGGGCACGCCCTGCCACACCGCCAGCATGGCCGAGAACACGGCGCACCAGAAACCGAGCAGGAACGCCCAGCGTCCGGCCTGGCCGATCAGGGCCTCCAAGCGCGCCGCCACCTCCAAGGCCATGCCGCTGCCCTGCGTGACCGCGGCGCTGCAGCCCGCCGCCACCAGGGTCAATGCCACGGCGAAGATGAGCGTCACGGCATAGGCCAGCACCAGATCGTTGCGCACCGCGCGCTGATATCCCGTGCCGCTCCAGGAATTCTCCCGAATCCAATAGCCGTAGCAGAGCATCGTCATGCTGCCGCCGATGCCCCCGAAGATGCCCAGCACCGATTTGCCCGAGCCGGGCGGCATGTGCGGCCACACGAGATTGCTGGCCAGCTCGCCCAGATGCGGACGGACCAGCACGGCGCACACGACAATCGTGAGCACCATCACCCCGACCAGGGCCTTCATCACCTGCTGGAAAAGACCGAAACGGCCCACCAGCACCAGCCCCGCCGCCACGACCGAATGGATGATGCCCCAGGTCGATACGGGCCAGCGCGGGAACAGGCTGTGCCCCGCCAGGCCGCAGGCACTGCTCAGCGATCCGCCGACGAAGAACGTCCACAGCAAGAGGTAGACGAAGAAATAGGCGCTGACCCACCGCGGCAAGCGGCGCGCGCAGGCCTCAATCACCGTGCTGCCCGTGGCCAGTTGCCATCGCGCAACGCCTTCGTTGAGCATGAACTTCAACGCCACGCAGGCCAGCAAGGCCCAGGCCAGGGCGGTGCCAAACTCGGCCCCCGTGACCGTGGCCGTAATCACGTCGCCCGCTCCAATCCCGGCCGCCGCCACCACAAGTCCCGGACCGAGCGTTTTGAGCGGAGACAGCAGTGAACGGGGCAACATGTTGGAGAGCCGGGGTTCGCAGGTGGTGAACACAAGTTAGGTAGGCTCGGAGACGGGGGCAATTATATCCACCCTCTCCCGCCTCCGATAGCACCCAGATCCACCGCGGTCGCTCGCCGCCGATGCCAATCCGCATTCGGTGCGAGCGGCCCGTCCTTGCCCCACTTTCCTCGCCGTCCATTCTCCTCTTGTACCAAAGGACGAGAGCGGCTACTCTACTCGCCGCAACACCCTTCTCAAGGGGAGGAGTGCGTATCTCTTTCCTGTTCCGTTCGTAGTTGGATTGGCGATGATCGACGTTCAAAGCATTACCGACCTGCACCGGTTGACGGTCTTCCGCTGGCACCGCCAGATCGATCCGGACAACCTCTACAATGGCTTCCTGAAACTGGTTTGCGAGCAGCACCAGTGCAACTACCTGCTGTGGCACGAAGAAGACCTGGCGCGCGACCCGGCGGCCAGCGACGCGCAAATCGCTCAGGTCAAACGGAACATCGACCGGCTGAACCAACGCCGCAACGACCGCATCGAACAATTGGATGACGCATTGATTCAGCAACTCCGGGCCGAAGATGTGCAGACCGTGAGCAGCACGCCGCTGAACAGCGAGACTCCCGGCAGCGTCATCGACCGGCTTTCGATCCTCGCCCTGCGGATCTATCACATGGAGGAGCAGGCCGATCGACTGGACGCCGACGAGGCCCACCGCGATCGCGCCAGCCAGCGATTGGCCATCCTCTACGAACAGCACCGCGATCTCTCCAAGGCGCTGAGCGAGTTGATCCGGGACATCTTTGCCGGGCACAAGCGGCTGAAGGTCTACCGGCAGTTCAAGATGTACAACGATCCCTCGCTGAACCCCGCGATCTACGCTTCGCGGCGCGCCGCCGGCTGAGAGACACCGTTCCTTACGGCCGCCGAGCTTCCACCACGGCGTGCATGTCGTCGGAAGGGATGCTCAGGCGCGGTTCCACAAAACCGGCCGACTGCAGATCCTCGGCGATTTCCTGGAAGGTGTAGGTCATGCCGGTTTCGGTGTTGACCAGCATGTTGATGGCGAACAGGGCGCCCAACAGGGGCCGCGTGCGGTCGGGCTCCATCACCAGGTCGCGAATGCCGATCGTGCCGCCGGACTCCAAGGCCCGGTAGATCCGCGCGTACAGCTCGCGCGAGTGCTGCCGCGAGTGTTGATGGATGATCGCGCTGACCCAGGCATAGTCCGCCCCGCGCGGCAACTCGTCGCGATAGAAATCGCCGGCCGCGAGCGTCACACGCGACTGCAGCGGCGCGCCGGCCAGGCGCGCCTGGGCCTGTTGAATGGCGTCGGGCAGGTCGAAGAGGATCGCCGTGGCGTCGGGCACGGCGTTCAGGAAGGCCGCGGTCCACGTGCCCGAGGCCCCGCCCACATCCAACAACCGGCGCAGCCGCGGCGGTCCCAACCGAGCCACCAGCCCCTCGGCCACCGGGCCCGACACCGTGTGCATGGCCGCCACAAAGGCCGCCCGATCCGCTTCCGCGCCGCGCAGACTGGCAAGCCGAGGCCCCGGCCGGCCCGACTTGGCCACGCGCGCGACCTCGATCCATCCGCGCATGATGTTCATGCTGTGGAAGACCATCGGCAGGATCGATTGCGCGCCGCTGCCCAACAAGGGCTGCAACTCGGCCGGCAGCGTGTAGCGATCGTCCTGCTTGTGCAGCAACCCCAGGGCCGCGACGGCATCCAGCAGCATGACCGTTCCGCGGAGGTCGGCCCCCAGTCGCGCGGCGATCGTCGCGGCGTCCAGCGACTGTTGGCTCAGAAGCTCAAAGACACCCAACTCGGCGGCCCCTCCGATCACACATGCTGGGCGGAAGGCGGCCATCAACTCCAGAATCTGACCTCGGTTCGGTGGCGCAGACAACACAGGACTGGCTCCTGCTTTGGCGGGGGACTGGATTTGGATTCCTCGTTTCAGTGTATCGGCCCCAGGCTCAGCGGACAGGCCCTTGTGTCGTCGCACGGCACCATTGTAGGGGGGGTGATTTGAACCGAGCGCTAGCCCGAGCGCGAACTAGAATTGAGAGATGCACCTGTGGTGACGCGCAACCGGTGTCTGCCGCAAACAGGCCCCACGCCCCGAGGGGCACAGGCCTGGTGCAGCGGCCGTGGGTCCGGAACGTCCCTTGTCGCGGACGCGCCCAGCCCTGTGCGAGCAACGAACTTCATCCGCGGCGGGGCCTGTCCCCAGAGGTCCTATGTTCCGATCGTGCTTCTTGGCATTGGTGGTGCTTCCGGCCGCGATTGCCACGGCCCAGTTTCACGAACCGCTGATTACGACGCGACCGGGCGAAACCGTGGTGCAACGCTGGCAGGTGGGCGTGAAAGTCTCCTTGCCGGCCGGCGGGATGAAGAACCTGGTGGCCACCATGCCCATCCCGGCCGACTGGCCCGAGCAGAAGGTCCGCATCATGGGCGAAGACCTGTCGCCGGGCGCAAAGGTCAGCTACCAGACGATCGACGACGGCGCGAAGCAGATGACGATCACGTTTCCGAAGATCGGCGCCGGCGAAGAGTTGCGCGGACTGGTCACATTCGAGATCACGCGGAAACTCCAGGAGAAACCCGCCGATACCAGCCAGTACCAACTGCCGGACGTCAAGAAGTCGGACCGCAAGTTGTCGGCCTATCTCGCGCCCAGCCCTTACATCGAGAGCACGCATGGCGAAATCCGCGCCTTGGCGCGGCAGGTGGGAGCCGATGAGAAGAAGGCCTGGGCGCGTGTCGAGGCGATCTATCGCTGGGTGCGCGGCCGCGTGCAGTACAAAGAGGAACCGCTCAAGGGCGCCTTGGCCGCACTGCACGATGGAACCGGCGATTGCGACGAGTTGTCGTCTCTGTTCATTGCCATCTGCCGGGCGGCGGGCATCCCGGCGCGCACGGTTCGTCTTCCCACGCATTGCTATGCCGAGTTCTATCTGGTCGACGAGAAGGGGGCGGGGCAATGGTTCCCCTGCCAACCGGCCGGGACCGAGGCCTTTGGCGAGATGCCCGATCCTCGTCCGATCCTGCAGAAAGGGGACAACATCCTGTGCCAGGCGCCGCTGGGCAAGAAGAAGGAGCGGTGCCGCTTCCTGCCCCAGAACTTCACGGCCGTTCCCCTGGCCAAGGGCGAACAACCCAAGGTCGAGTTCATCTGTCAATTGCTGCCGTAACGAGAGATCCTGCCGCCAGGCAGGTCACGCTGGAGGAAGAAGCATGCTGCGTCGCATTTCCCTGTTGCTCTTGGTGTGGATAGGGCTGCCGGTGCTGGCCTGGGGACAATTCAAGGAAGGTCCCTCGGAAGACGCTAAACTGGGCGAGGCCGTGACGCACCATTGGCGCGCAGGCGTAGTCGTAAAGGCCGCCAGCGGACCTTGCCGGGGAATCGTGGGCACGCTGCCTGTCCCCGCCGAATGGCCCGAACAACAAGTCCGCGAATCGGATCAGGAGATCAACCAGTGGGCGAGGATGAAGGACATGGTGGTCGAGGGGGTGAAACTGATGGTGGTCTCGGTGCCCAACCTCCCGGCCGGACAAGAGGCCAAGGCCCTGGTGACCTTCGAGATCGTGCGAAACTCGATCCTGGCCCCGAAGGATACGCAGCAGTTCAAGCTGGCGAACGTCGATCGCATGGAGCGCAGCGTGCGCCCCTACCTCAGTCACAGCCCGCTGATCGAATGCCGTAATCCGAAAATCATCAGCCAGGCCAAAGAGATCGTTAAAGGCCAGGACCAGGCCTGGCAGCGGATCGAGGCCCTGTACGACTGGGTCCGCAACAACGTGGAATACAAGAGCAAGCTCCGCAAGCCCAAGGGCGCGATCGTGGCCTTGCAGGAGAAGCAGGGGGGACACGAGGATCTGGCCTCGTTGTTCATCGCCCTCTGCCGGGCCGTGGATATACCGGCGCGAACCGTGTGGGTGCCCGGTTTCTGCTATCCGGAGTTCTACCTGCTGGATGCCGAGGGCAAGGGGCAATGGTACCCCTGCCAGGTAGCCGGCGAGCGCTACTTCGGCGAGATTCCCGAGAATCGCCCGATCCTGCAGAAGGGGGACGATTTCCGCAGCCCCACCAACGCGCGCGAACGAGTCCGCTACTTGCCCGAGTCGCTGACAGGCAAAGGCGGCAAGCCCGAGGTGGAATTCGTGCGCGAACTGATGGGCAATTAGGGCGCGATTCAGGCACCTGTAGCGCTCTTTTCCCTTTCGGAATCGTGGCGACACGCCGCCGGGAACGCTACACGTGTTTGCGACACGCACCAGCGGCGCGGATCATCTCCGCAAGTCGGCATCGCCGGCCGCGGACGACTGCTGCCACCACTGTTTCCATCGCAAGGCTTGCCGATCAATGTCGGGCAGCGGCTGGCCATCGACCTGAGCTACGTTCTTGCCGACAACGCGCGGCAAACTCTCCAGGGCCGCGCGGCGCACGGCGGTCCGGTCGTCCAGCAAATGCACCAGCGTGGCGATGGAACTGGAGTCGCCCACCTCGCCCAGGGCCGTAGCCACCTGCCGCCGGATCTCGGAATCAGTGCTGTACGCCAGGCGATCCAGGGCCGCCAACCCGGAGAGATCGCCCAGGCGAGCCAAGGCCAGGGCGGCCTCCGCGCGGAGCGATTCGCTGGGTGCGGCCAGAAGTCTTTGCAGGGGTTGTGGGTCGTTCAGCGTCCCCTGCACCCCCAGACCGGCAATCGCGGCCGAAACCACCGAGCGGTGGACGTCGTCCAACGCCGCCACAAGCACCGGTACATGGCGCGGAGCGGGATGCCGGGCCAGGTGCTGGCAGGCGCGCCGTCGCACCTCCGGATTCGGATGACTGCAGCCGGCGTAGGCCAGGGCCGCGGCCTCGGGCCCCGGACATTGGTCTACGGCCATCAGCGCGCTGCGCCATATCAGGGTGTCGGACTGGCGCAGCATAAGCGTCCCTAGCCGTGCCAGCGCCAGCCGTGGCAACGGTTGCTGCTGCCCCAGTTCGGCCAGCGACTCGGCCGCCGCTCTGCGCTGCACCAGATCCTCTTGCCCCAGTTCTTCGATGCGTGCAAACACCGGCGAACGTTTGGGCAGCAACTCGCGATACACGATCTCGGGCAGCGGCGTCTGCCGCTGGAATACGACGCACTCCAGCACGGGGATCATATCGGCGTCCAAGGCCGCCAGGGCTTCGCACGCCTCTTGCCGGTCTGTACTCGGGGATGCGGCCAGGCGCGCCAGCAGTTGCTCGGTCCGAGTCAGCGTCTCGGCCGATGGGGCAACTCTGCCCTGCCCCTGGTCGATCGCCTTCTGTGCCGCATCGCTTTGCGCAAAACCCACTTCCTGGCGGAACCGTTGCTCCAATCGCGAGAGCGACTCGCTGCGGCTTTCCAATCCCGTCTCGGTGGGAAACTCGCTGGCCGGCGGCCAGAGTGCGGCAAGCCGTTGGGCCGCCATGCAGCGCGTGGAGTAACCGGACTTGCCCATGGCCGCCAAGAACACAGGACCGGCCAGTTCCAGCGGCCAGGTGTGGATCGACGTCAAGACACGCTGCTGCACTTCAACGCTGGAGTCGTCCAAGAGGGTTAAGGCCAGCGAAGCGCCTTCGCGGTCGGCCCAGCCCGGCAACGCTTCGGCGATAACCGCCCTCACGCGCCAGCAGGGATCCTTGGTGGCCTCCGGCATGGCCTGACGCACGTTCATCCGCGCCAGGGCGGTCACCGCTGCGGCACGCATGGCGTCGGAACCCGACTGGCGCGTTTTCAACAGGAGCGCCTGCGACTGCGGCCCTCCCAACTGCCCCAGCCCGGCGATGGCCGCCAGGCGCACCGACAATTCCACATCGTTGACGGCCGCGCTGAGCCAGACGCGCGCTTGGGGATGACGCTGGGCCGCCACCAGGTGCAGCAGCGCAATCCGCACCAGGGGGCTGCGGTCGGAACGAAGCCGGGTGAGGATTTCGGGCCAATCGGCCTGGCCCGTCGCGTTCCAGGTCCAGACGGCCTCGGCGCGGACCTTCGGGTTGAGACTGGCCAAGGCCGGCAAGAGGATTGCCGTGTCTTCGGGCCGCGCATGGGCCGCCAGGCCGCGCAGCAATTCGGCGTGCAGTTCGGCTGGACCGTTGGAGGGCTGCTGCGCGGTGTACGGCTGCAGCAACTCGCGCAAGGAGTCGCCTTGATCGGCAAGCCCGGCCAAAGCTTCGATTGCCGCGCAGCGCATGGGCAGCGGATGTGTTGTGGTTCGAATCGCGGCCATCAAGACCTTCACTCCGGCCGGGTCGCCAAGTCGTGCCAACGCGATCGCCGCATTGGCCGCCACCACGGCCTTGGAGTCGCCCAGGGCAGCCAGGAAATCGGGACGTTCGGCGGCTGGCCCGGCCAGCAGGTCCTCCAGCCCGCGGTGCTGCCATCGCGGCCGAGATGCGAATCCTGCGCCGGAGTTCTCTGCCTGGCCTTCCCCTGGAGCGGTGCCTGGGGAATCGGACGCCGCCCGGTCCGGCTCCTCAAAGGCGATTCGGAATCGATCGCCGTGCAACGGGACCGGCGACCAGCGGGAATTGGCCAGCACGTCGCGGTGGGCGTTCGCCACAGGCTGGGCATCGGCCGCGGCGGGCGCCGAGGCGGCGGCCGCCGTCTCGGTCAACGCGAGGTTTGCCGCCGGGCTCGTCAGCCACTGGCAGCCTGCCAGCCATGGCCAGGCCAACGCCAACACCGCCCAACGCGCGATCGAGTGCGCAGCCCAACCCTCCACCGAAGGCCCGGTCCGGCCATGTGCGGCATGATTAGCGGTCCGGTCGCAGTCCACAGGCAAATCCTTTTGCCTCACGACGGCCACGCAGTGATCTCTCCGCCTTCGATTCCGAATCGAAGGCCTGCGAGCGTCAGGCAGCCTTCTTGAGCCCGTTCTCCAACTCCTCAGCCAGGGAATCCATGCGGCGCAACACTTCGTCTGAGCGGATGTCTCTTTCGTCGAAGACCGCCATCATGGCAGTCACCTTTTCCTGCACCTGCGCCACGAAGGCCTGCTGCGCGGGATCGACACCTTTGGCCACGCCGGCGATGCCTTGCGAACAAGCGTAAAGGACGCTCTTCATGCGCCGCACGGCAGCATCCGGTTGCGCGTCGTTCTTGGCCGTCTGGTAGGCGCTCACAGCCAAGCGGCCCAACGAATTCGCCAGGGCTTCGCGATTCAGCGCCGTGGCCGACTTGTAGTCCAATCGCCCCATGGCCTGTGCCGCGGCGCGCCGGGCCGTGATGGGGGCCCCTGTGTCGCCGGCCAATTGGCCCAAGGCCTCGGCCACGGCTTTGAGGTCGCCCGAGCCCCCCACTCCCCCAAGCACCTCGGCCGCCTGGGCCCGCATCCAGCCATTGCCCGCCCCGGACCGTCCAGGAACACTCTTGGTCGTCAGCACCTTGAGCGCGGCCTGAGCCACGTCGCGCGCCGTTTCCGCATCGCGGATCCCTAGTCGCGCATGCCGACTCAAACCCACCAGCGCCGCCACGCGCACCGCGTCGATTTGCTCGGGGGCGTTCAACTGGGCGACCATCACCGGCAGGGCCGCAGGCAACGGTATCGGATCGTCGGTCGGCTTGGAGGGTTCTTCGAAATTCAGATCGCCAATCATCAACATCGCATTCGCGCGCACCACCGGATGGTAGTTGCCGACCGCGATGCGGCTGCACTCATCGAGCAACAGCTTGGTCAGACGGCTGTGAGAGACGCCGCCCTTGGCCATGAACAACTGATTGCGAGTCTCCTTGCGCAGGGCAGCCAACTGGTGCAGATTCTCCGGCTGTGTCCAACGTCCCAACGCATAGAGCTTGAAGTAGTCGTTGAAGATCTTCTCACCGGCGGGGTCGAACTTCCCTCCCCGGATCACATCCATCGCTTTGACTTGGTTCTTGCGCTGACCGACGTCATAGGGCAAAGCCTCGTACTCCGGCTTGGCTGCAGGGGCTGCCGCGGCAGGCGCCGCGCCCGCCGTAGGAGTCGCCGGCTGGCCATAACTGGGGGATATGGCAATCACCAAACTCACGATCGCCGACAGGGTCAGTCGAACTGCCAAACGGGAACCGGGGCCGAGCAAGACGTGCATCATGACCTACATCCGAGGAACGCAAATTCCAGTGCCGAACGGCTTTGGGTAGACAAACGGACAATCTATAGGGTACCACCCCGGACGGAACGATGTCAAGCTGTGCCGCCTTGGGATACTGGGGTGAATGGACGGTCTCGGGCTGTCCCTTTGACGAGCGTCACCTCGACCGCCTAAAGTATTGTTGTGCAAGTCCTTCGAGTCGCTCTCGGAATGGCCCTGCTGCCGCATCTGCCGACCGCGCAAGGCCGGCCTCGGCCGATGGAGAGAAGGGTTCGGCGAGGTGCCTGGCCCTGGCCAGAATGGCACGGCAAAGACCGGCGACTCCCACCTTGGGAAAGAACTCGAACATGACGTTGCTGTACTGCGACCCCCGTTTCCTGGATCACGAGACAGGGCCCACCCCGGAGAATGCCAGCCGTGTGCGCGGCGTTGCGGCACGCCTGCAGGAGGCGGGGCTGTGGGCGCGCTGCCAGCGTCCGACCTGGGAGCCGGCTTCACGCCGAAGATTGGGCCGCGTGCATTCGTTGAGCTACGTGGATTCGCTGTGGTCGCTGGCAAAATCGGGAGGAGGCGAGCTGGAAGAAGAGACCGTCGTCAGCCCGGCCTCCTACGAGGTGGCCCTGCTCGCCGCCGGCTGTGTTTGCGACGCCACCGAGCGGCTTGTTCGCGGCGAGGACCGCCGTGCGTTGTGTCTGGTGCGACCGCCCGGCCATCATGCCTTGTTCAACCAGGCCATGGGCTTCTGTCTGCTGAACAACGTGGCTATCGCCGCCAAGGTCGCTTTGGAGGAGTTGGGGGTCGAACGCCTGTTGATCGTCGATTGGGACGTACATCACGGCAACGGGACGCAAGACATGTTCTGGGAAGATCCACGCGCCGGATTCCTGTCGATTCATCGTTCTCCGTTCTACCCCGATACAGGCGCAGCCGACGAGACGGGCCACGGTCCCGGACTAGGCACGACCCTCAACTTGCCCATCGCCTATGGCACGCCGCGCGAGGAGTATCTGCGGTCGTTCACGAGTCACCTTGCGCAGTTCGCCGCGCAAATCCGTCCGCAGATGATCTTCATCAGCGCCGGATTCGACGCGCACCGCGAGGATCCCATCGGCGACCTGGGGTTGGAGACGGAGGACTATGGCGTGATGACGCGCGCCGTACTCGACGCGGCCGACGCCTACGCCCAGGGACGTGTCGTCAGCGTGTTGGAAGGGGGCTATAACCCGCCCGTGCTCGCCGACTGCATCGCCCTGCACCTGGCCGAAATGGTCGCCCGGGATCAATAGGCGCGGACCAGCTCTTCCAGGAACAATCTGGCCCGTTTGGCTTCGGCCAACAGGTGCGGCAGTTCGCCGGGCGTGAGGCACTCGACGACCAGGTCGCCCGAGGTGAAACCACCTTGGCGGAGGCGTGCCAGTACGGCCTTGAAATCCACCTTGCCCGTGCCGGGAGTGAGAGAGACTTCGCCCTGGTACTTGGGCGGCTTGGCGTTGGGGGGTAAGGGCGTCGATCGCGTAGGCGAATAGTCCTTGATGCTCCAGCCGCTGACTTTGCCGTCCAGGGCCGCGGCCTCGCCGACCGGGTCCAGCTCGCCATTGGAATAGTAGTAGATATTGCCGGCGTCGTACCAGGCAGTGAAGTTCTTCTTGCCCACCAGATCCAGGCACTTGCGGCAATCGGCGGTCGTGGCGTTCATTCCGCCATGCGGCTTGAGGGTCAGGAGGAGGTTCTTCTCGGCGGCGTAGTCGCAGCACTCGGCGATCGCCTTGTAGTAGACGTCGAAGAGCTTCTCGTCGCCGACGCCGCCCATCAAGAGGCTGCTGGCCCCGGCTGCGACGCAGCAGTTGATGAGGTTCTTGAGCCCCTCGATGCCGGCCTCCAGCGACTTGTTGACGGGGATCGCACCGCCCCACACCGAGGAAACGCGCATCCCGCGCTTCTGGACCTCCTGACCGATCTGCGCCGCCTCTTCCGGCGTGGTCTGCACGGAGATGACCAGTTTGTTCTTGCCCGTGGTGGTCATCAATCCCAGGTACTTGTACCCGGCCTCGGCCACGGCATCGGCCGCCACCAGCCAATCGAACTGGGACCAGGGACGCGTGTAGCAGCCGATTTTGTAGGCGGGTTCGGCTGCGGCTGCGGCCGAGGTTAATAGGCCAGGGGCGGCCAGAGCGGCCGTGGCGATGCCTGCCGAGCGGGCCAGGAAAGTCCGGCGAGGGAATCGATCCGAACGCATGCGGCGATCTCCTTGTGAGCGGATGGTGGAACAGCTCGTTGTGCCAAAGCTGGCAGTCACTTGGTTGCCAGCGGGATAACACCGTCCCAGCCGGGAGGCGGGGTGCGGTTGTGCTGGGCAATGAACACGATCAGGAAGTCTTTGACCCGATCGCTGGCCGGAATGCGGTGCAACAACTCGAAGGCACGCGACCAGCGCCCGGCCAGAAAGTGGTCCAGAGCCGACTCATAACAGGCCAGGTCGCCGTCGTTGAGGTCTGGATACTCCGTGGCTGGCGGCAGCAACTCGCTGACCTCCAGGGGCGTGTCCATCCCGTAAGGCTTGACCACGGCCACGCGCCGTACGCGCGCGATGTCGGGGCTCACCCGGCCGCGCAGGGCCGTCGCCGTGGTCTGATCGAGCAGGATCGGGGCGCGCAGGATCTTGGTCATACCTTCCAGACGCGAGGCCAGGTTGACCACCGGACCAAAGACCGTCACCTTCACCTGGTCGACCGTGCCGATCTTTCCGGCCACGGCCTTGCCCGTGGCGATGCCGATCCCGGCGCGGAAGCCGACCAAGGGGCTCTCGGGATCTTGCGCCACTTCGCGGAAATTGGCGCCCACGGCCAAGGCCGCACGGCAGCAACGAAAGACCGAGTCGGGATGCGCCATGGGCCAACCCCAGAAGCCCATGGCCGCGTCGCCGTGGAAGTCGCCGACCACGCCGCCCTGTTGGCGAATATGGTGGGTCATCACGCCCAGGGCCTCGCTGACGCGCTGCAACAGGCCCAAAAGGTCGTCGGCGTGCTGCTCGCTCTTGCGCGAGAAGCCGCGCAGGTCGCAGAACAACACCGACACTTCAGCCTCGTGCGGAGCCAGAACCAGTTCCGGGTCTTCTACGGAAAGTGTTTCCAGGACCACCGGGGAGAAGAACTGCCGCAGGCTGGCATGCTGCCGCTCCAAGAGACGCATGTGCCGCAGGGAGCGGAGGGTCGTGGCCACCAACTCGGCAAACTTCACATCCTCGCGCAGATCGTCGGGGTCGGAGGTGCTGGGCATGCCCGGCGTCTCCATGCCGAACCGGCCGGAAACATACAGGATCCAGCCGGGGCAGGACTTGCCGCAGACCGGGGTGCAGAAGGCCCAGTCCACGTTCTCCACCTCGGTGAATCCTTGGGCCGTATCGCGTCCCATGCCGCGCCACACGTGCAACACGCTCTGCCGCTGGCGGAGCGATTCGAGAATCAAACCCTGGCTGGGTTGAAAGTCGCGGCCAATGACGAGTCGTTGATCCCAATGCAGGATCTTGATCGGCGGGCGACCCTCAGCGAAACCGCCCGGCGGCTCCTCCGCGGAGACGACCGCCGCCGAATCCGCGCGCGGAATCCCGGCCATCAGCATGCTCACCAGGCGCACGATCAATTCTTCGTCGCTGGCCGCGCCGGAGAGTACGTCGGTCAAACGGACCAGGACTTCGATGCGGTGATCCGGATTGCGGAAGGGGATCTGCCGCAGGAACTGGGCGCTGTAGGAGTGCTGCTGGATGGGTTGCGGGGCGTCGGCCGTGATGCTCACGCGCTGATTGACCAGCGTAAAGGTGGTCTGGCCGATGACGAAGTGTTCGCCGGGGCGGAGGCTGAATCGCGGCGACTGCTTGCCCCGAAAGAAGACCGGGTTGCTGGAAGAGACCAACTGCGTCACGCGGAGCTGGTTGTCGCTGCACAGCAGACGCACGTGCTGCCGCGAGACGTGCAGATCCCAGGGCACGGACCACGCCCCGGCAGCCCGGCCCAGGATCACCGGCTGATCCTCCGGCAGACCGCGCCGCCAGCGTTGCTGCGGCTCAACACCCTGGGCAATCAAGTCGGGCATAATGGCAGGTGGTTGGAACGTTGGGCGGGATGCACGAGCCGGGCCGCGGCCGGTTCCGGTCAACTCGAGCGTTTCTCAGGATCCGCTTCGTCGATAGTCAGGGTATCTGCTGGACTGTTTTCATCCGGGATTGCAGCGGCGGGTTGGGCCCGGTCCGAGGCAACCTCGTCCGGTGGTTGGCTCACGGAGGGAGCGCGGCGCGTGCTCCGTGCAGACGAATGCGCCGTCTCGGTCGGCCGCAGGCCGGCGATCAAGCTGCGCTGCGGCGAGGCTTCCTGCAACAGGCGGAAAGCCAGGCCCCACAAAGCGGCGATGACCAGGACAACCACCGCCACGGCCCCCAAGGAATAGCGCACCAACCCCGCGCGCAGACGCCGCAACGGCTGGCCGATGGAGCCGTCAAAATCCTCCTGCACGATCACGGCCAGTCCCGTATCGCGTTCGCGCACGACGACGGGCTGGCTTTGGGCCAGCCACTGGCGGCGAAGATCCTCGCCCTCCGCGGTCTCGCTGAATGGATCGTGGTACTGCTGCACACGGTCGGGCGTACTGGGCAATTCCCGAATGCGATAGTCCTGAAAACGCGGAGGGACTCCGCCCAACTCGCGCTGCAAACGGTCCAACAGCGGATGCTGCAGGATGACCCCCTGGTTCTCCCCTTTGCGCATGTCGACCAGGACCGCGAATTGCCGGTCCATGCCCTCGAACTCAGCCACCTTGCCGATTTCCATCACCAGACCCGCCACCCCCAGGAACTCGTCGTCGGCGTTCTCGTTGATCACCGGGCAGGTGAGGGCCACCATCCACTCCGTGCTGCCGTCATTGCGGTACACCGGCGAAAGGAACGTGTCCTGGATGTGCTCGCTGGAACGCGGGCGCCAGGTCTTGGGCTTGGGTTGCGGATGGCCGTGGAAGTAGGGCCGCCAACTGAAGTTCTTGCCGATCATGCCGGTGTCATCGCTCTCCGGAACGCGCGCCACCTGGATGCCGCGCGCATCGGTCAAGAACCAGCCGCCGACCTTGGGCCGGCTGCGGCCCAACACCACGTCGGTGAATTCCTGCTGGATCTGCTTGCGTTTGGGGTTTTCGAGGAACTTGCGACGCAAAGGCTCCAACTGCTCTTCGCTTGCCTGCGGATCGCTGAGCTGCTCCAGCAGCTTCAGAAAACCCTCGTCCGCCGTGGTCTCGGAAAGGACGCCTTCGATGTATCCCGAATCGGCAACCTGCTCGATCGCACGCCAGCGCGTTTCCAGGGCGGTGGCCGCATCGCGCGCCACGTAGCGCGCCGCGAACTGGTTGCTCTCCAGGGCTCGCAAAACAATGGCTTCTTCCGAACGCTGCAGCATGTCGCTGAAGCCCCACCAGGCGAACATGGCCAGCACGGCCAGGAGGACTACCGGCCCGACCGCGCCCACGACCATCATCGGCCGCCGCTCGCGACGAATCGCACGCAGCCGCAATGCTTCCAGCACGGCCTGCACGTTGGGGAACCGCTTCTCGGGATTGACCGCCAGACAGCCGTCGATAATCTCGGCCAGGGCCCGGTCCACACCGCGCACCTTGCGGTGTTCCGCCGGCGGCGGAGCGCGGCGCAACAAACGCCGATACTGCGCCAAACGCTGGTTGAGGTCCGTCTCCCGGTCCAGATCTTCCGCCCCCGGATAAATCCGATACGGCGGCTGGCCGGTCAACATGCAATACAGCAACGCGCCCAGGGCGTACACGTCCCAGCGCGCGTCGGGCAGGGCGGTCAGCTCTGCCTGCTCGGGCGCCATGTAGAACAGCGTGCCCAACGCCGGCACCTGCTCGTGTGACAGTCGGGACTGGCCAAAATCGGCCAACCGCGGCTTGCTGTCCTGGTCCAAGAGCACATTGGCCGGCTTCAGGTCGCAGTGCAGCACGCCCTTGCCATGCGCGTGCGCCAAGCCTACAGCCACGTCGTGAAAGATCTCGACCGCCTCGGCGGCGGGCAGCGAGCCCTGCTGCAACCGCTCGGCCAGGGAGCCCCGTTCCAGGTACTCCATGATGTAATAGGGCGGGTTGGCGTCCCAGCCCACGCCGATCAGTTGCACCACGTAGCGGTCGGCGAAGAGAAAGGCGAGCTTCTCCACCTCGCGCGACAGCAGCGACCAGTCCAAACCTCCGCGGTGCGCGTAGAACTTGATCGCCACGCGACGGCCCGTGTTCCGCTCGATCGCCACCCACACCTCGCCGAAGGCCCCCACGCCCAAAAACCGCTCCAGCTCGTAGCCCGGCACTTGTGCGGGCGGACACCCCCGCTGCAGGCTCATTTGCTGCGAGCGCAGCCGTTCCGGATCACCCTGGGGAATCGTCGAATCGCCGCTCATACGCTCCAGTATAAGTAAGAACCCATCCCGGAACCATCCCGGGGTGTATTCCCGAATCTGCCCGGGCGGCCGCTCCTTCCTCGTCAGCAAACAGCCATCCCAGACGAGCCCATCCTCTTCATCCCTTCCTTCTTTCGTGTCCTTGTGCCTTGGTGGTTCCTCCTGTCCTCTTTCCCGTTTTCCCCTTCCCGTTTCTCCTTCTTACACACTGCGACCGCAGCTCGCAGTTCCTGGGCCACCGTCAGTCTGCTTACAACCGCAAGAACACCTTGCGCCGATAGAGGAACAGCGCCAGCCACCAGATCAGCAGGAAGGCGACCGTGGAGGTCAGCACGTCGTGCCAGCCCTTGCCCAGCCAGGCATCCACCGCGTGGACCACGTCGCCGCCGGTCAGACGCAGGGCGATCTCCCGGATATTGACCAGGTTTCGAACCATGTACACGGTGATGGCGTTCATCCCGATCCACACGAACGGCAGGCACCACCAGCGCCACTTCCAGACGTCGATCACCAGGTAGAACAGCCCCAGCAGGATCGCGCTATAGCCCCCGGCCACCAGAACGTAGGAAGAAGTCCAAATCTTCTTGACCACGGGGAAATACGGCCCCCAGGCAAAGCCCAGTCCGACGCCCGCCGCTCCCAGACCGATCAACAGCAGCACCTTGACCCAATCCTTGGCAGGACTGCGGAGCAGGCAGCCGGCCAGCACACCCAAGAGGCATGTGGCCACGGCAGTCATCGTGCTCAAAATGCCTTCGGGACTGTAGTACCCGCTGTGTTTGCGCCCAGGCAAGTACACGGCATCCAGATAGTTGGTCAGATTCAGCCCCTTTGCGTAGCTGCCCGAGATCTTCTCCGCCTGGGCGAATTTTTCGCTGAGATCCGGTAGCTTGTCGGGGGCGATGCGTTTTCCATCCGATGCGGGCATCGGCACATTGGGAAAAGGCACATAGCTCAGCAAGGCCCAGTATCCGACCAGGAGTACAACAACGAGTGCGGCGATCGTCCGGGGACGGAAGTGGCAGAAGAGGATCGCTCCGAACAAGTAGCACCAGGCGATGCGGTGCAACACGCCCGACAACTGCACGTTGGGCCAGGAACTGGTCAGTCCGCCAGCGGCAATCACCCCCATGGCGAACAACAGCAGGAAGCGCCGCACAATGCGCAGGTAGGTGCGCGCAACTCCTTGTTCTTGCAGATGCCGGGCGAGTGAGTACACGATCGACACGCCGACCATGAACACGAACAAGGGAAAGATCAGGTCCAGAAAGGCAAAGCCTTCCCAATCCTTGTGCTTCAACTGCTCGGCCAGCGTCTTGAGCCAGGCCACACGCGGCTCGGCGTCCGAATTCACCAGCTCCTGGATGCGGATGAAGATCCCGCCCGCCCCCAGGATCCAGAACATGTCGAAGCCCCGCAGGGCGTCCAACGACATCAGCCGTTGGCTGGGCGCGGCCCCCGTGACAGCGGGAGGAAGAGACGCGTCGGACGCAGCAATCGGAACAGAATCGGCCGCCACGGGAGCACCTCCGGTTGAAGATTCGCCAGGCATCGCGAGTTGCAGCAGCCAGTCAGCTTAGCCACAAGGAGGGGGGGAGTCCAGGTCCTGGCTCGTCCACGGGCTTGGTGGCCATCTGAAACGCGATCCAGACACTGGGTGCGGGGCAGACTTCGGCCCAAGTCTCCTGGTATCTCCAATTTGACATTGACCCAGCCCCCCTTTTCACTAAAATGTCGCGACTCTTTGGCTTAGAGCCTATCCCAGAACCATCACAGCCACGTCGGGCGGCCCAGCAAGACAGGGTTGCCGACAGGTTCTGGGACCGGCTCTTAGAACGAATCCCACAACCGCGTTCCCTCTGCAAGATCGGCGTCGATGAGCAACCCTAGTTCTGATCACCCCCGTCCCGAGACTCCTCAAGAAGCGGCCGCAGGCGGCGAAGCCCTCGAAGCCGCGCGTCGCGCGAAGCTCGCCAAGATCCAGGCCCTGGGCTTTGATCCCTGGGGAAGTCGTTTCGACGACCACCAGTCGATCGCCTCGATCCGTGCGCGCGAAAACGAAATCGTCGTGCCGGGAGCGGAAGGGCAGGCTCACGAGGCGCAAGGGCCCAAGGTTCGCGCGGCGGGCCGTATCCTTCGCTACCGCACCGCCGGCAAAGCGGTCTTCATTGATATCTGGGACTGGAGCGGTCGCATCCAGTTGCTGATCGGCAAGCGGCAGGTGGGCGATCGGAATTGGGAACTGGTGCAGCAGTTCGACCTGGGCGACATCATCGGCGTCGACGGCATGCTCGCCCGGACCAAGACCGGGGAACTGACGATCTTTGCGGAGGACCTGCGGTTCCTGACCAAGGCCTTGGAGACGCCGCCGGACAAGTGGAAGGGGTTGACCGATCCCGAACGCCGCCAGCGCATGCGCTATTTGGACCTGATCCACAGCGAGGGCGTGCTGGATCGGTTTCTGCGGCGCACCAAGATCGTGCAGTCGATCCGCAACACGTTGGGCAGCCAGGGATTTGTGGAAGTGGAGGGGCCCACCCTGCACGCGATCGCCGGCGGGGCCGCGGCCCGGCCCTTCACCACGCATCATAACGCCCTGGACATCCCGTTGTTTCTGCGGATCGCGCTGGAACTGCACCTCAAGCGATTGTTGGTGGGCGGGATGGAGCGCGTGTACGAGTTAGGCCGCGTGTACCGCAACGAAGGCATCAGCCCGCGGCACAATCCCGAGTTCACCATGCTCGAGGTCTATCAGGCCTACGGCGATTATCACACGATGATGGACCTCACTGAGAAGCTCATCGTCGAGGCCGCGCTCGCTACCGGCCAAGGAATGAAGCTGCCCTGGGGCGAGGCCCAGATCGATGTGACGCCTCCCTTCGCGCGCGCTACGTACGACGAACTTCTGGAACGCTATGCCGGCGTGCGCCCCCATGACGAGGAGAGCGCTCGCCAGCACGCGCGCAGCGCCGGCCTGGAAACGGCGGGCAAGCACATCGACGTGATCAAGACGGAGATCTTCGAGAACTTCGTGGAGAAGCAGCTTGTCGGTCCGGTGTTCGTCACGGACTATCCAGCCGCGATTTGCCCCCTGACCAAGCGCAAGGCCGCGCAGCCCGAGGTGGCCGAACGGTTCGAACTGTTCATCCAAGGCATGGAAGTCGCCAACGCCTATACCGAGTTGAACGACCCCGATCTGCAAGAGCAGTTGTTCACCAAGCAGTTGGAGGGCCTGGCCGACGACGATTCCATGGCGCGCATGGACCACGATTTCGTCCGCGCGCTGCGGCAGGGCATGCCGCCGGCCGGCGGATTGGGCATCGGCATCGACCGGCTGGTGATGCTGTTGACCAACGCCCAGACGATTCGCGAGGTGATCTTGTTCCCCCTGTTGCGGCCCGAAGTGGGAGGGGAATGAGAAGTGCGCAACACAAAACGATGCGTAATGCACGACGAAGTGGAAAGCGGCCCTCGGTCCCTGGCCTCCAATCCCTAATCCCCAATCCCTAATCCCCGGCCTGGCCTCTCAGCCATGTACAAATTTCTGCTCTGCTGGCGGTACCTGCGGACGCGCTACATTGCCCTGGCGTCAGTCATCAGCGTGATGCTGGGGGTGGCCACGATGATCGTGGTCAACAGCGTGATGGAGGGCTTCACCACCGAGATGCAGAACCGCATCCACGGCATCCTGTCGGACATGGTCTTCGAATCCCGGAGCCTGGAAGGCTTCCGCGACGCCAACTGGCACATGGAGCAGATCCGCAACGTGGCCGGCGACGCTATTGTCGGCATGTCGCCCACGGTGGTCGTTCCGGCCATGCTCAGCTTCCAAATCCGTGGCGAATGGATCACCCAGCAGGTGCAATTGATCGGCATCGACGAGAACACCCAGGCCAGCGTCAGCGACTTCGGCAAGTACCTGCAACACCCGGCCAATCGCGAGAAGATGAGCTTCCATCTGCGTGAAGGGGGCTATGATGTGCGCGACCACCAGGCCGAAGGCGAAGCCCCGCTGCGCCGGCAGATGGCCGAGGCCGG
The DNA here is from genome assembly GCA_937889015.1 of uncultured Planctomycetales bacterium. GTDB lineage: Bacteria > Planctomycetota > Planctomycetia > Pirellulales > Thermoguttaceae > CALARR01. The sequence goes on from CALARR010000024.1 coordinate 22,189, forward strand.
TTGGAGCGCGCGGCGCGCCATCTACTTCCAGCAGCGGACCCTCCAAGAACCGTCCCCGGGGCGCAACTCGCCGCCCACGGCAGGCAAGGATACATCTCCGGCAGCCGACCCCTTCCAGCGAGCCGAGACGGCCGTGGCCAACGATCCGCTGGCCGGGCGCGTCTTCGACCCCAGCAAAGAACAGCACACGGGCTGCGTGATGGGGATTGCCCTCTCATGCCACCGGGACAAGGACGGCGAGGACCGGTTCCTCGTCCTGCCCGGCGAGGACGTGAAGCTCACATTCCCCACCGCGGGCACGCCGCCCAAGGTCGTCAGCGACAGTTTCACTATTGCCGACTTCTACGAAAGCAAGATGAGCGAATACGACGCGAGTTTTATCTTCGTGCCGATCCGCGCCTTGCAGGAGTTGCGCGGAATGGTCGACCCGCGTACCAACGTGGGCTTTGTGAACTCGATCCAAATGAAGCTCAAGCCAGGGGCCGATATGGACGAAGTCCGCGACCGGCTCCGGGCCGCGTTCAATCCGCAGCTCTACGGCGTGTTCACCTGGCGTGACAAGCAGACGCCGTTGCTGGCCGCGGTTCAGGTAGAGACCGCCATCCTCAACGTGTTGCTGTTCATGATTATCGCCGTCGCCGGGTTCGGCATCCTCGCCGTGTTCTTCATGATTGTGGTCGAGAAGACCCGCGACATCGGCATCCTCAAGTCGCTCGGGGCGCCCGGCACCGGGATCATGGGGATCTTCCTGGCCTACGGGCTTTCGCTGGGGCTGGTCGGGTCGGGAGCAGGCCTGGTGATCGGCCTATTATTCGTACGGCACATCAACGGCATCGCCGACCTGCTGGGCCGAATCACCGGCCAGAAGGTCTTCGATCCCCAAATCTACTACTTCTACAAGATTCCCACGATCGTCGATCCCCCCACGATCGCCTGGATCATGCTCGGAGCGATGTGCATCGCCGTGCTGGCCAGCGTTCTGCCCGCATTGCGCGCAGCCCTGCAACATCCTGTGGAGGCCTTGCGGTATGAGTGACGAGCTGGAAAGCCTGTTGCGCCAGACGAGCCCCCGACGCGCCACGTCCACCCCGCGCCTGCAGCCCAAGCCGCGCGTGCAGGGCGGCATGCCTTTGGAAGGCGGCCCGCGACTGGAGTTGAATCTGGAACAAGGCAGCCGCATCCTGACACGCGATCCGGCGGAACCCCTCGGCAGATCCCACCTGAACATGCCCGAAGAACGGCCGCTCCTCCCACCCCACATGACCGCCAAACCCGCCGCGCCCGTAGCCGGAGCAGCCATACCCATCGAGTCGGGCCAGATCCTCCGCTGCACGCATCTCAAGAAGAGCTACCACAAAGGACGGCTCGAAGTGCCCGTGCTGCGCGACGTGACGCTCGACATCGACAAGGGCGAATTTGTGGCGATCGTGGGGCAAAGCGGATCGGGCAAGAGTACGCTCTTGCATCTGTTGGGCACGCTCGACGCCCCCGACAGCGGGCAGATCTTCTTCGTAAACCAGCGCATCGACCGGCTGGCCGGCTCGGCCCGCGACCGCATCCGAAACCGACACTTCGGCATGATCTTCCAGTTCTATCACCTCCTGCCCGAGCTCACCACGCTGGAAAATGTGCTCGCCCCGCTGATGATCGGATGCAGCCTGTGGAACTACCTGTGCCACCGACGACGGCATCGGGCCGCGGCCACGGAACTGCTGCGGCTGGTGGGGTTGGAGCATCGCCTGAAACACAAACCGTCGGAACTGTCGGGAGGCGAAATGCAGCGTGCGGCCATCGCGCGCGCCTTGGTCACCCGACCGCAAGTCCTGCTGGCCGACGAACCCACCGGCAACCTGGACCAGGGCACCGGCCAGGAAATCATGAAAATCCTGCGAACCTTGAACCGCGATCAGAAGCTCACTATAGTCATGGTGACGCACGATCAAGCCATCGCTGCCCAGGCCGATCGGATCATTCGCCTGACCGATGGGCGAATCGAAGGCGCTTGATCGTCAGAAAACTAGTGCCCAGCAGGTGTTGTGCATCAAACGGTATCCCCGGGATACGCGGACCGGTCCCGGTCGTCTGACTGCCGCAGATGCACCAAACACCCCCTGTGGGTAGGTTCCGTACTGAATGAGCGTGCTTGGCTGCGGGCGTGTGTCGTTGGCGAGATTTCTTCGTTTCCCCTCTCACAATAGCGTACGATCTCCCATGGCGTTCAAAGTCTACATCGCGGGCAAGCTTTACGAAAAAGAGGACGCCAAAGTCAGCGTCTATGACCACGGTTTGCTGTACGGCGACGGCGTCTTCGAGGGCATTCGCAGTTACAACCGTAAGGTCTTCCGCCTGCAGGAGCACTTGGATCGGCTGTGGAATTCGGCCAAGGCCATCTGCCTGCAGATTCCCATGACCAAGGCTGAGATGGCCAAGGCCATCGAGGATACGCTGGCCGTCAACGGCATCGACGACGGCTACATTCGCGTGGTGGTCACGCGCGGCGCGGGCACCCTGGGCCTGGACCCCAACCGCTGCAGCAACCCCCAGGTGATCATCATCACCGACCACATCGCCTTGTATCCCGAAGAGTTGTATCGCAAGGGGCTGGAGATCATCACCGTCAGCACGCAGCGGACCCATCCCGCCGCGCTCAGCCCGCGCATCAAGTCGCTCAACTACCTCAACAACATCCTCGCCAAGATCGAAGGCCTGCAGGCCGGCTGCATCGAGGCCCTGATGCTCAACCACAAGGGGGAAGTGGCCGAGT
>CALARR010000025.1 GCA_937889015.1 uncultured Planctomycetales bacterium
GGGTCCGCGAGTGTTGCATGAACAAACGGATCGTGAAGCTCGAAGACGAGCAGCGAAACGTGCTCATGCCGCTCGTCGAACGCTGTGCGGACGTAATCGCCCAAAACACCTTAATGATGGAGCGGCTGGAGAAAGCCCTGGACGAGCGATTCGAGTGTCCTTGGCGGCCTAAGTGTTCGCAACAAGCCTGAGTGCGTGACGCCCATGCCATATCCTGCCAACCACGGACTGAACCAGCAGATTCGGCGCGTGCTCTACGCGCTGAAGCGTCAGTACGGCGGCACGCTTGTCATTTATCAGAATGGCGCGGTGACTACGGATACGAAGACCGGCGAAGTGACCCGGACGAAGACGGCGACTCGGATTCAGCGGGCCGTCGTCCTCCCCGAAACCGTCAGCCGCGAAGTGAAGCAGTCGATTTCGCTGATCTCCGCGAACAAACAGATGGTCACGGGCGGAGGATACGAGGCGGGCAAACGTCTGTTCATCGTCGAGCGCCGCGACTGCCCCAACCTGGTGCTGAAGGAAAGCGACTGGCTCGTCTATCTCGGCCGCAAGTACGCCATCGAGAACTTCGAGGAGTATGAGTTTGATGCGGCCTACATCATCCACGGCAAGGAATTGGTGGGCGAGTCGATTGGTGGCGCAGGGACGCTCGCCGAAGCCAACGTCTGCTTGACACTCGGCTCTCAAGCCGAAGGGGTGGTGTAGCCATGCCCGCCAATCCCAACTGGGCACGCTGGGTTTTCGCATCCGTGGCGACCTGCTTGAAGCAAGTTGCCCAACAGCAGCAGCTTCCCGTTCTGATCGAGGGCTTGGACGAGCGGACCACGGAGTTTATGAGCGCCACGGATCGGTGCGAGGTGCGCATCACGGGGCCGTTCACCAGGGAATTGAGCCGCGACTACTTCCAGGTCGAAGTCGTGGTGAACGTCTTGTTCGTGAGCCGCTACGAAGAGCAGAAGAACCAATACGCCATCATTCAGAAGACCGGCGTGTTTCAGGAGGCAATGGATGGAGCCATCGCCGTCTACAAGTACGGAAGCGGGGCAGACGACGACGAGCACGTTCTTGTCGGCTGCCTCTCGCCGGTCCAAGGCCGACATGACGCTATCCGCGTGATGCACTTCGGCCAGATCAATCCGACCGACCGCTTGAAGCAGTCAATGGTAGACGCTCGCTACCGGATGGAGATTTCCACCAACCAATGACAGGAGAACCCGAACATGGCACGCATAGAGCTTCGTGACTGCGATGTCATTTTGCAGGACGGCCTCAGCGGCACGGCGGCGGTCAACGAACCCGTGACCCCGCCCGCTGCGACCGACACCAGCTTTGCCATCGACACCATTGTCCTGAACACGGCCGACACCGACAAGGTGCCCGTGGGGGCGCGTTTCAAGATCGCGGGCGAGACGACTCCGGTGTATCACACCGTCACGGCTCGCACCCCGGCCGACGCCGGCCCAACGACCGAGATCACGTTTTCGCCGGCCCTCGGGGCGGGCACCTACGCGGACGGCGCGGTCGTGACGTTCTATCCCCAGAACCTCGACATCAAGATCGGGGAAGGGAACATCACCTACACCGAGCACAACGAGTACGAATACCTCAAGGACCGGGGGAACCTGGACACCGTGAAGGAAGGCGACGAAGTGCCGATGGACGTGAAGCTGGAGGCCGTCTTCGAGCATATCACCCAGGGCACTGGCGAGCCGGTCAGCCCGATGGATGCCTTGAAGGGCGTCGGCGGGGCGGCCGAGTGGGTGAGTGCGTCGAGCGACTTGTGCGAGCCGTACTGCGTGGACGTGGTGGTCCTGCACACGCCGCCCTGTGGCACGTCCGAGCTTGAGCGCGTGACGTTTCCCGACTTCCGCTCGGAGACCCGCGAGATCAACTACAAGGAGTCCACGATCTCGATTACGGGCAAGTGCAAGGCGACCGAACCGCTCGTCGAGCGCGAGGCGGCGGCGTAGTGACGACTCCCCGGCCCCTTGAGGCCGGTTTCTCTGGCCGTTTTCTCAAGAAGGCCAGATATGCGGTGCCGGCAGCGGTGCCGGCACCGCAGCTTTCTCATTTCCTTTCAGCGAGGGAACAACATGAAGATTGCCGGTATCGACCCCAAGACACTCTCCAACGAAGTGCTGCTGGTCCTGCCGCGCGGCGAGAGCGAGATCATTTTCCGCGCCAAGGGTTTGCCCGACATGGTGGAATTCGAGGCCCTGTGCCCGAACCCCAAGCCGCCGGGCAAGTTCACCAAAGACGGCTGGATTCCCAATCTCACCGACCCCACCTACCAGCAAATCCTCAGCGAGTGGGCGAAGAAGCGGCTTGGCTACATGGTCGTCAAGTCCCTGGCCCTGTCCGAGATCGAGTGGGATACGGTCAAAGAGAATGATCCCCGCACCTGGTCCAAGTGGGAGGAAGACCTGAAAAGCGCCGGCCTGACCCAGGTGGAGTGCAACCGCGTGCTGGCCCTGGTCCTGGAAGCGAATGCCCTGGACGACGCGAAGCTGCAACGGGCGCGCGAGGTTTTTCTTGCTGGTCAAGCTCCAATGCCGCCCGAATTCTCTGGCCCAGTTATCGAACCGCCGAGTTCGCTGTCTGGCGGGCCTGCGAACGGCTAGGTGTCCGGCCGCCGGGCGTCAAGCCGTCCTGGGACGAGTGCGGTGTTGAGACCCAGGCTTTGATCGTCGCCTTCGACCAACTGCGAAGTCACGACGAAGCGGAGCGGGAGGCTCAATTGGCCGGGGCGAGGATGCCTTTCGGGCGTTCTGAGAGAGGGGCGGATGATAAGCAGTGAAACGAGCTTGACCGAATCTGGATCACTGCGTTGCTGGGTGTGTAAGCAGGAGAAGCCTCGTACAGCTTATCAGAAGGCCCAGTTACGAGGCCGAGGTCGTCCGTGGTGCAAGGAATGTTGCCGGGACTACCAGCTTCAGAAGAAGTTTGGCCTCAGCCGGGCTGAATACGAGCAGATGCTGAGGCAGCAGGGAGGTGCATGTGCAATTTGTGGCAGCTTTGATCCCGGCACCAATGCAAAAGGCCAGTTTTGCGTTGACCACGACCACGCGACCGGCGAAGTGCGTGGTCTCTTGTGCAATAGGTGTAACACCGGGTTGGGAGCTTTCAAGGACGATCCGCAGTCTTTGCTCAATGCGGCTGCCTACCTGGAGGGCACCATGAAGTTCACGGCCCAGTTCTCCATCCCGCGCATCGACGTGGCGGCCTATCGCAACACGCTCGATTCGCACCTGAAGGCCGCGATCGCCCAGGGCCTCATGGAGTGGCTGGAGGCGGTCTTGGCGGAGATTCCGGTGTGGAGCGGGGCGTCTCGGGCGACGTTTGTGAAGCTGGCCGGGCAGATTGGCTACGGTCTGCCCGTAGCGCCGGCGGCCGTCAATGCGGCTCACGGGATGTTCACGGAACGAATGGACCGTGCCTGGATGGGTATGGTGCATAGCGACGGCAAGCTGACGACGGACAAAGAGACCGGCGAGTACACGTTCACCTACACGACGACACTGCCTTGGCTGATTTGGAACGAGTACCACAACGCCAACGTCGAGCCGGACCCGACCCTCTTCTACCGTCTGATTGAACCCGGTCCCTACAGCTTCCAGGTCGTTGGTGCCAGGGCCTTCCTGCGGTTTGCGGAAAGCGTGGACCTTCCCGCGGTCAAGCCCCATCTGCGTGTCGTGCGTGTGAAGTCCTAGCAGGGTGTCTCATGGCCGACGAAACCATTGTCAATAAACTCGGCTTCAGCGTCGAAGATGCTCTCAAGCAGCTTCAGCGCTTGGACTCTGCGCTGCAAT
>CALARR010000026.1 GCA_937889015.1 uncultured Planctomycetales bacterium
TCGGCAGTTCGCGCCTGCAGGGCCGCTCGACCTGGCCGGGGAGGTTCTGGGATCGGTTCTTACGTCCGTCCCAGAACCTGTCGGCAGTTCGCGCCTGCAGGGCCGGGCGACGTGGCAGTGAAGGTTTTGGGATCGGTTCTTAGCCTAGGAACTATTGTAGATGCCCCTCTCGACGGTCGCCAGCCGGAGCCGGCAATATAACAATTGCGGGCTGCGCGGCATGCGCGGCTATAACAATACAGCGAAGGGGCCGCACGGCGTGCGTGGTCCGGTCCACACGGCTTGCGAGATCGTCGCGAAACGAGCGGTTGGCGAGGGGCCTGTGGGGGGGCGCGCCGCTTGGGATTGCCAGGAATGGGGCGTGGAAGGTAAGCTACGACCGGCCCATTTCTGCCCTGAAGAAAACAGGCCAGGACGCGGTTCTGTGCCCATCGCCGGAGGTCCCGAGTCGCGGGCCGGCAGGGATGGGGTGCCTTTCTAGGGTGAAGGAGTATCCGAGTGTTCGTTGCTGCCACAACGCGATGTTTTCCCGACCTGCCGCTGGACGCCGCTCTGCAGCGGCTGGTCGATCTGGAGTATACGTGTGTCGAGATCATGATCCACGAGTCGGACGGACACATCAAACCGTCCGAGGTGCAGGCCGATTTGGAACAGGCGGTGGCGGCTTGCCGCCAGACGCACCGGCTCACGCCGATTGCCTACAGCGTGGACATCGAGGCGCCAGAACCGCTTTACTATCAGCAGTTTGCCGCGTGCTGCAAGCTGGCCAAGGCCACCAAGGTGGTGACGATCTCGGTGCGTTCGGCCGAGTTGGGCACGCCCTTCAATGCCGAGGTGGAACGGTTGCGCGAGATGGTGGCCATCGCTTCGGTCGAGGGAGTGCGCGTGGGCCTGATCAGCGAGGCCGGTCGCATGACGCAAGATCCGGACACGGCGGTGGTGCTGTGCGACAGCGTCAAGGGCTTGGGGATCTGCCTGGACCCGAGCCATTACATCTGCGGGCCGCATGGCGGAGGCAACTACGAGCAGGTCATCAAGTACGTGTATCACACGCGATTGCGCGATACGAGCAAGGAACGCTTGCAGGTGCGGGTCGGCCAGGGCCAGGTCGAATACGGGCGTCTGGTGAGCCAGTTGGCGATGCACCGCTATCAGCGCGCCCTGTGCGTGGATATGGCACCGATGCCGGACGTGGACCAGATTGCCGAACTCCGCAAGATGCGATTGCTGCTGGAGAGCCTGCTTTAGGATCCGGCCCCAGAGCCTGCCAGCGTCTCGGTCCAGCTGGGCCGCCCGACGTGGCGGGGATGGTTTTGGGGTTTGCGCAGTCTGCCCAATATCTCGCACGAGCTGCAGCACACCTCTCTTGAGTAGCGATTCGGGCGCGGCTTAGTCCGAGTGGTGGCGGAACGCAAGCCCAATTCGGAAATCTCGTCTAGACTCGGTTTCCCGGCTGTCGGTAGACTGTGCCAGCCCATGCGTGTTGTATGGAGAATTGGCGATCAGAACGGCGGCGTCCCCAGGATCGCGCGTTTATTGGGTGTCAGAAAAGGAATGTCGTGGCCAGCCTGACGGAGGTGGGCGGGGCGGCAGTCGTTGCCTGAGAAGCCCTGGCACGCGGTGTGAAGAGGCGTTCCGAAGCGACCAGAGACGCACGGGCCTCTCCCGACGAGACGACCGAAGGTCGGCCGCGAGAGAGATTCCCAAGGAGTGGGCTGCACCGCGTTCGGTCAGGACGAGCCCGTTGCGAAAAGACGGGGCCGCCGACCGGAGGGTGCAGAGTTCAGGAGGAACCTGCGATGCGGTTGACGCGAGACGGACACTGGGCCTCGTGGTACGGGGCGGTGCTGGCTGCTATTTCAGGTCTGATGTGCCCGGCGGCCGCGGGGGCGGAGGAGGAAACGGGCAGCAAGACGGAGCCGGCGCCGTTCGCCATACGGCTGATCGACCCGGCGGCCAAGTCGAGCGCCCCGGCCAAGAGCGACCCAGGGCCGTCGTCCTCTGCGCCGACGGCCACGGAGCGCGGCGGATCGACCTCGTCGTCCAGCGCGGCGTTCCGGCAGTCGGAAGGCGCGCGTGATCTTCCGGTGCGCGAGCCGACGCCGGCGGTCCAGGGACGAGGCGCGGCAGGGACCGCGAGTCAGGAAATCGAGAGCGTGCCGGTGGAGAAGGCGCCGCGAACGGCGTCGTCGCCGGCGAAGCCGGCCAGCGAGGCTTTGAAGCCGATTCCGGCGACGCCCAGCAATGAGCCGGTGGAGGTCGAAGCGGCGGCGTTCAACGGGGTGTCGCCGGGCGTGACCACGGTGGGCGAGATGCAGAAGGCCTGGGGCCAGCCCAAAGAGATCCGCAAGGCGCGCGACGCGGTGTACTATCTGTTTGCGGTAGCGCCCTTCGACCAGGTGGAAGTGACGTGTACGAACGAGGTCGTGGCGTCGATCGTGATTCGTTTCGAGAAGGCTTTTCCGGCCAACGTGGTGATCGAGCAGTTGGAATTGTCGAAGATCCGGCCGGTGATGGTCTCCAACGAGAAGGGAGACATCCTGGGCGAGGCCTTTCCCGAGCGTGGCGTGCTGTTGTCGTTCGAGCCGAGCCCTGAGCCGGGCAAACCTTCGATGAAGGTTGGACAGATCGTGCTGGAGGCGATCTCGGCCGAGCCGTTCGTGCTGCGTGCGGAGACGAATCTGGACGTGATTCCGTCGGTGAGTCTGCGCGATCTGGAGCAGGCTTTGAAGTTGCAGCCGCGGATGGGTCGCGCGCATTGGCTGCGGAGCCGGATCCTGGCCGACATGCAGGACTTGGAGAAGGCCATGGGGGCCAGCGCTGAGGCCGTGCGTCTGGACCCGAACAACGCGCAATACCTGGTCACACGCGCGCAGATTCTGGGCCAGGCGGGGCATTTCAAGGAGGCCATTCAGACGGCGGAGAAGGGCTTGGATGCGGCCGAGCGCCGGCCGCACATTCGGGCCCGAGCCCTGTGCCTGCTGGGCGACCTGTACGCCTCGGCCGCGCCGCCCGACTACAAGCAGGCGGTGCAGCACCACTCGCAGGCCATCAAGGTGGCGGATGAGCTGGCCAACGACTCGCATCCGGCGATCCGCGTGGCCGCCAAGGAAGTGCTGATCGACGCGCATTTGGGTGCGGCGCACGACATTGCCTGGGGCACGTGGAAAGAGAAGGACAAGGCGATCAGCAAGTGGCTGGAGCGGGCCGCGCTGTTCGCCGAGGACTTGATCAAGAATGAAGGGGGGAGCAATCTCTATCGGCTGCGCGTGAGCACGCGGGCCCTGGCGGCGTGCGTGGGCGCGCGGGGCCTGCTGGACCCCACTTCCTGGACGGAGGACACGCTGCGGATCGGCCAGACGCTGGTCAAGTCCATCGATGATCCGGTGCGCAAGGCGCAGTTGCAGTGGGAATTGGGGATGGCGTTGTATGACGCCCTGCAGACCTTCCAGATCCGGGGCGAACACGATTCGGCCACCAAGTACGGCGCGTTGGCGATCGAGTACCTGGAACAAGGGCAGCGAACGCCCAACGCCTCGACCTCTTATCTGTTGGGGCGGGTGTATTTCCGCATGGGCGCCGTGTATGCGTTGCGCGATCAGAACCACCGCATGGCGATCCAGTGGTTCGAGAAGGCCGTGCCCTTGCTGGAGAAGCCGCTGCCGCCGGAGGCCGTGGCCGATCTGGGCCGGCACGGCGAGACGTTCGTGAGCATGGGCGTTTCCTATTGGGAGACGGGCGACCGGGAGCGATCGCTGGAGCTGACGCAGCGCGGCGTGGCCTTGATGGAACAGGCCGTCAAGCAGGGGCTGCTGGAAGAGACGTCGCTGACGGTGGCCTACAGCAACCTGGCCACCATGCACCGCTACCTGGGGCACACGGAGAACGCGCAGCGCTTCGAGTCGCTGGCGGCCAGGACCAAGAAGTCGGCCATGCGGTAGCGGGGAAAGCTGTTGGCTATCAGCTATCAGCTATCAGCTATCAGCTATCAGCTATCAGCT
>CALARR010000027.1 GCA_937889015.1 uncultured Planctomycetales bacterium
AGGCCGAGGATCGCTCCGCCCTGAATACCGGGCTTGACGCCTTCATAACGGTCGTTGCCGGACAGGTCGATGACCACCAGCAAGGGACGCTGCGCGGAAACCGTGCCCTCGCGGTAGAGGTCGTCGCCTCCCAGGTCCACGACCGCGCAGACATTGGACATCGCGTCCAGGTCATAGACATTTCGACCGCGCGCGCCGATCACAATCGTTCCCGCCGGCGTGGATATTTCCTGCACAACCGTCCCCGTGACGCCTGGATGCGATGCCTGGGCATTGTCGGGGAGCTTGCCAAGCTGCTGCAACAACCGCGGGTCGCTCAGGGCCGAGAGGACGGTGCCCGCCTCGAACAAGGCGCGGCGGTCCATCTTCTCCAGCAGGTCGCACAGCCGGCGGCCCATGGACGGGTAGCCCAGCGCATGACCGATCACGCATTGACCGGTGAGGATGGGATAGAGCCTCTGCGCAAGTTCGGCCATCTCGTTCTGCGACAAGGGTGCGACGGCCGTGGCGTACTTGGCCTGCGCCTCGTTCAACGCGGTTTGCAGTGTCGCCAGGGCTTGTGCGGCGGATGTGACGGCAGAGGGCGTGAGAGACTCCAACGGTCCGATGTCCATCCGTTCGCGCGCCAGGCGTATCGCCCGGTCGAGCCCCGCAGGATCGTGCTGCACGGCCTGGTGCATGTGGCGTGTGAACCGTTCCGCGTCCTCGGCCGCCGGTAGCGGATCTCGCATCATCCGGTCGTACCAACGCAACCGGCAGTTGCCGGTCACTTCCGAGGTCCGAACCGGCCCTGCCGTGGCGTCCAACCGGCTACCAGCGTAGGCGCGGAACGTGGAAAAACTGCGGTCGAGGTTGCGGGTCTTCAGGTCGTCCTGGACTTCGCGGATGGCCTGTTGGACGAACCATGCCGCGGCAGAGCCTTCGGGCAAAGCGTCCTTCTGGATATTGGGGCTTTCGGCGAAGACCTTGCCGTCCTCCACGGAGACCACGAGCGAAGAAGCGGCCAATGCCAGCAACAGCGCCTTTCCGCAACGCCGGATGACACAACACACGATGCGACTCCTGATGAAGTTTCCAACTCCAGACGAACCAGAATCATCGAGACGTACAAATAAGATGCTGAAGGACTGCTGCCAGTCGGTCCTCTTTCTCGCTACTCAACAAGGAGGCTGGCGGTGATTCCCTCCGCGACGGCCATGGCAGCGGCGGCGTTTCTGGCCACAGCAGCCGGGCATGGCGAATCGGTCCTCATACAACTCGGCGGAGAGATAGGCGCGCAGCACTTCCTCCGCCTCGCCGCAAATCCGTGGCACGACCTCGATCCCGCTCGAAACCAAGAGATCCTCCAGGGGACGAGAGATGGCGCCGCACAGCAGCGTCTGGACCCCGAGAGTCCGTAACCGCTGCGCGCGGAGCTCTGGACCCTCATCAGGTAAGAGCTCGTGGCGCCGAGCCGTTTCCGCTGAACCGTCGTGGGCGACGATCAGCAACTGCCCAGCAACATCCAACACGGGCGAGACGCGGCCTTGCCAGACGGGAATTGCGATGACCATGAAGGCGTCGAAGATGCATTTCGCGTGCCGGCAAGCGATGGTCGTCCGGTGGATCGACGTAACATATTGTGGTGAAAATGGATATGGTATTGCGCAGCCTTCCTGCGTATTATCGGAGCATCGCAAGATGCAGATGTAGGAAGTCTTGTAGCGTTGCAGAATGCAATGCTATGTCGACCGGCCATCGTTCTCGGGCAGTTCGATCCCCAGCGCCTTGGCCTTGCGAAACAGGGTGCTGGGGTGGATGCCGAGGTGCTTGGCCGCCGCCGAACGGTTGCCGTGGTGGCGGCGCAAGGCGTCGGCGATCAGGAACCGCTCCATGGCCTCCAGGGTCATTCCGGCGAGATCAAGGGGGGCCTCGCCGGCGGCCCCGCCACGCAGCCCTGGCGGCAGGTGCGCCAACTGGATCAGCCCTCCGCGGCACAAGACGAAGGCGTGTTCGATGATGTTTTCCAACTCGCGGACATTGCCCGGGTAGTCGTGTTCCATGAGACGGGCCAAGACGTCGTCCGAGACTCCCGCCACGTCTTTTCCCTGTAGCCGGTTGAACTTACCGACAAAATGCTCGACGAGCAAGGGAATGTCTTCGCGGCGGTCGCGCAGGCTGGGCAGCACCAGCCGAATCACATGGATGCGGTAGAAGAGGTCCTCGCGGAACGTGCCCTTGCGGACGAGCTTGCCGAGATCCTTGTTCGTCGCCGCGATGACGCGCACATCGGTCTTGACGGACTCGACCGATCCCAGCGGCTCGAAGGTCTTTTCCTGCAATACGCGCAGCAGCCGGACCTGCATGGCGGGAGTGATGTCGCCAATCTCGTCTAGCAGCAAGGTGCCGCCGTCCGCCTGGGCAAAGCGGCCGGGCTTGTCCTGACGCGCGTCGGTGAATGCGCCGGCTTTGTGCCCGAACAATTCGGATTCCAACAGCGTGTCGGGCAAGGCGCCGCAGTTCAAGGCCACGAAACGGCCGTCGCGGCGCGAAGAGAGATTGTGGATCGCGCGAGCAAACAACTCCTTGCCGGTGCCGCTGGCGCCTTCGATCAGCACGGTGCTGTCGCTTTCGGCGATTTGGGGCAGGATCTGAAACACTTGCCGCATGGCCGGACTGCGGCCGACGATCTCGGCGAAGCTGTACTTGGCCTCCAGTTCCTTGCGCAGCTCGTCGACAAGTCTCAGATCGCGAAAGGTCTCGGCCCCACCGATGATGTCGCCCTGCTCGTCCCTGAATGCGGCCGTGGAAATACTGATGGGAATACGGTTGCCGTGAGCATCGAGAATGTACATCGCCTTGTTGACGATGGGCCGGCCCGTGGTCAACGTTTGGCGCAGGGCGCAGGCCGTTTCGCAGATATTGGCGCGAAACACTTCGCAGCAAGATCGCCCCAGGGCCTGGTTGCGTTTCACGCCGGTGATGCGTTCCGCCGCGCGATTGAACGAGGTGATCCGCCACTGACGGTCGACGGTAAACACCCCGTCGTTGATCGAGTCGAGGATGATCGCCTGGCGGTCGGAAGGCAAGTCGTTGCTCTGAATAGACATAGCCATTAGCTTACCAAGCGAACGCAGGCCGCCCCACCCCCCTCCGTAATTGGGGGTGATGTGCTGCGCCTGGTCTGGGCAGCGGCTCCGGCGAGGGAACAGAAGGACGGAAACGCCGGCTCGCCGAGGGCGTTCTTCGCGCTGCACGGTATGCAGCAACCAAGGAAACGCAAATTGGGGCTGTAACCGGTCGATCCCCGGGCGCATCAGTCTGCAGAGGGCCACCCAGGCCGCGTGTTGACAATCGGAGGGTATGGGGATGAACGAGACTACCGAGACCGCGCGGCCAGCCAGCTTCGTCAGGCGAAGCCGCTGGAATCCGTACCTGGTGGGAATCGGCATCGGCCTGCTGAGTTGGGCCGTGTTCGCCGTTGTCAACAATCCGCTGGGAGTGACGACAGCTTTGTCGCAATGGGCCGGGGCAGTGGCCGAACCGGTGATGGGGGCCGAGGGGCTCAAGACGAATCCTTACTGGGCAAAGCACCTTCCGCGGTGGGACTACGGGACCCTTTTTCTCATCGGGACATTCTTTGGCGCGCTGGTTGGCGCCTGGCTGAGCCGCGATGTGCGGATCGAAGTTGTTCCGGCGGTGTGGCGCGAGCGGTTCGGACCTTCGGTGGCCAAACGTCTGGCGGTCGCCTTCCTGGGCGGTGTGCTGGCGATGTACGGGGCGCGGATGGCCGGCGGTTGCACCAGCGGCAACGGCTTGAGCGGCTCGATGCAATTGGCCCTCAGCGGCTGGACCTTCTTCCTCACCATGTTTATCAGCGGGCTGCTCACCGCCTGGGTGATGTTTGGCCGAGCACGCAGCGGAATTGCCTCTGACGTCTCCGCCGCACAGAAGGAGCACAACTCATGACTCTCCCCATTACCGGTACCGCCAGCCTGGTGCTGGCCGTCGTTTTCGGCTTCCTGTTTGGCTTGCTGCTGCAACGCGGTGGGGTCGCCAACTACAACACAATCGTCAATCAATTCCGGTTGAAGGACTTCACCGTCCTGAAGGTGATGTTCACGGCGATCGTCGTCGGCGGCATCGGCGTGCTGCTGTTGCACCAGGCGGGCCACGCAGCCTACCACATCAAGCCGGCCAACATGCTGGGGATCGTGCTCGGGGCTGCCATCTTCGGCGTCGGCATGGTGACCTACGGCTATTGCCCCGGCACGGGCGTCGCCGCGGTGGCAACCGGCAGCGTCCATGCCTTGGTGGGCTTTGCGGGCATGCTTGCCGGCGGCATCCTCTACGCGCTGAGCTTCCACTGGGTCAACGAGCACATCCTTTCCGTGGCCGCCTTGGGCAAGGTGCGCCTGCCGGAGGTCACGGGCATCGCCGACTGGATATGGTTCGTGATCCTGGCCGGCATGGCGGCGATTGTGTTCGGCATCATCGAACGCATGGAGCGCGCCGGACGGAGGCGTCTCTGACCGCTCACGATTTGTCGGCCAGGCCGGAACGGATCGTAAACAGTTCGCCGATGTGCAGGACCTCGACGTCCGGCTTGTGCCGCGACAGCGCGTCGCGAAGCTGGATCATGCAGCCCGGGCATGCCGTTACGACCGCGTCCGCGCCGCAGGCGGCGATGGCCTCGGCCTTGTGATCGGCGATCTTCCGCGACACGTCGTAGTGCGTGATGCTGAACGAACCGCCCAGGCCGCAGCAGCGGTCCGCGTCGGCCATTTCCACGAACCGCAGCCCCTCCAAGGCTTGCAGGATCTGACGCGGCTGGGCCTGGATGTTCTGGTGCCGCACCAGGTGGCAGGGGTCGTGCCAGGTGACGGTCTTGCCGCGGAAGCAAGGCTTGAGCGTGAGTCGGCCGAGGTCGGCGGCCAGCAGCTCGATAACGAACTCGTTGAAGTCCTTGATCTTGGCGGCGAAGCGTTCGAAACGCTCCTTTTCCGCGGCATTCTCGGCCAGGTAGGTTGAATACTCGCTCAGCCCCGAGCTGCACGTGGCGCAGCCCGTGACGACGTAGTCGTACTCGGCGAAGGTCTCGACATTCCGCCGGGCCATCTGGCGGCCGGTGGCAAAATCGCCGGAAAGGTAGACCGGCGCGCCGCAGCAACCCTGGCGCCGATCGAAGACCACTTCGCAATCCAGGTTGCGGAGCACCTCCACGATCATCGCGCCGATTTCGGGGAAGATGTATTCCGTGGCGCAGCCGGCGAAGAAGCCGACGCGGTACTTCGGCGTGCTCGCGGCCGTGCTGCGCTCCGGCAGAATGCTTCTCAAGAATCGTGGCGCGATCTCCGGAATCGCGCGCCCCGCGCCCAGGGCCGTGAGGAACTGCGGCAGGTGGCGGAATCGGCCTTGCCCGCGCGGCAGCACGCCCTGAAACCAGGAAGCCAGACGCAGGGCCACACCGAACAGCCAACGGTGGGGAAGCACGTAGCGAAATACCAGGCGTTTGGAAAGGGGAAGCCCTTTCTCGGCCGCGTAGTCGGCACGCGCCGCGGTCACCGCATGGTCGATACGTGTCTTGGCCGGGCAGTACTGCACGCAGGTCTTGCACAACAAGCAGTTATCGATGGCTTGGTAAAAGCCTTTGCTCAGTTCCTGCTGGCCTTCCAGCGCGAAGCGGATCAACTGGCCCTTACCGCGCGCAAGCCCCTTTTCTTCCCGCTCTTCACGGTAGATCGGGCAGAAGTAGCCGCAGAAGCCGCACTTCATGCACTGTTGGACGTCGGCCTGGAACTTGCGGATATTCTCGAGGTGTTCGCCCATGAATTGACCTTCAAGCAAGGATGGCCGCCGGGAATCCGGCGGCTCGCTGCCGACGCCGCACGCAGGATGCGGCTAGGCTTCGCATGCGTCGCCACTCCCGTTTTCCCAGATCTTGCCGGGGTTCAGGATTCCGTTGGGGTCGAAGATCGCTTTGATCTTCCGCATCAGTTCGATGAAGATCGGATCCTGCGTGCGCCGCATGAATTTCTGCTTCTCCAGGCCAATGCCGTGTTCCCCCGACAGGACGCCACCGAACTCCAGGGCCGCCTCGATGATTTCGTCCACCGCGCGCTGGGCCTTCTGGAAGTGGGCCGGGTCCTTGGCGTCGGTGAGCACGCTGGGGTGCAGGTTGCCGTCGCCCGCGTGGCCGATGACCGTGACCTCCAGGCCGGCCTTCGCGCAGATCGCCACCACGCGTTGGATGAACTCCGGCATGCGCGAGCGAGGCACGGTCACGTCTTCGGCCAGCACGGTGGGGGCGGCCCCGAAAACGGCCGCAAAACCGGCGCTACGCGCTTTCCAGTAGCCTTGGGCCTGAACCGCATCCTGGGCCACGAGGACCTGCGTGGCGCCCACTTCCTGGCACACCTCGATCACCTTCTGCGAGTCGTGCGCGACGACCTCTTCCTTGCCGTCGCACTCGAACATGAGCATCGCTGCGGCGTCTTCAGGCAGTCCCAAGCCGGTGATGCGGTTGATGCTTCGCACCACCCAATTGTCCAGCAACTCGATCTTGGCGGGGATCGTGCCCGCATCGAGAATTCTCCCCACCGTCGCGCCCGACTTGGGCAGATCGTCGAACAGGGCGATGATCGTCTTTCGCGCCGGCGGCAGGGGCAGCAGTCGCAACACGGCCTCGGTCACCACGGCCAGGGTTCCCTCGGAACCGGTCACCAGGGAGACCAGATCGTAGCCCACGACGTTCTTCACGGTGCTGCCGCCGAAGTTGACGATTCGCCCCGTGGGCAGGACCGCCTGCAGGCCGAGGAGGTACTGCTTGGTCACGCCGTACTTCAGACACACCGGACCACCGGCATTCTCGGCAATGATTCCGCCCAGGGTGGCGCCCAGAAAACTCTGCGGGTCCGGAGGGAAGAAGAGCCGCTGCCGAGCCAGGGCGGCCTGCAGGTCCATGAGCACCACTCCCGCCTGCACGCGCGCCGAGAGATTTGCGCCGTCGATCGACAGGATGCGGTTCATCTTCGTCATGACCAGGACGATCCCGCCACGGATCGGCACCGAACCGCCGCTGACGTTGGTGCCTCCGCCCCGGGGAGTTACCGGGATTCGGTTCTCGTTGGCCAGTTTGAGCACCGCTGCCACGTGCTCGGTCTCGGTCGGAAAGACAACCAGATCCGGTTTGTGGGTCCAGGTGGACGTCCCATCATAGGAGTAGACCTGGCGGTCTTCCTCCGTCGCGAGCACGTTGGCCTTGCCCACAATGCTCGCCAGTTGACTTGTGAATTGTCTGTAGGCCATGGACCGGGCCCCTGTTTGGTTGGGTGCAACCCTGGGGGCCACCAACCTTTCGTGTTCGGTGTTCTGATCCAGCGGATGTACGGGTACCGCAGGATCTTGGAGGACGAGATCCAAATACCATTATCGACCTTCAGATTGGTAATGCAACGAGGGCCGGACGCCGGTGTCCGTGGAAGGCAAGGGGCGAACAGGCTACAATCAGGCCCCAAGGGAGAACAGCGAGCATGGACCACGCCAAGAGCCGATCCCAGAACCATCACCGCCCGGTCGAGCGGCCCAGTGGGATTGAGACGCCGACAGGTTCTGGGACCGGCTCCAATTCAAGCCACTTTGACCAGGCCGCCGCCACCTGGGACGACAATCTGATCGTCTCGAACATGACGCTGCACCACATTGCCGACACGCGCAAGGTGCTCCACGCGTTCTTCCACTTGCTGACGCCCGGTGGTTCGTTGGCGATCGCAGACTTGGACACCGAACCGGGCGAGTTCCATCCGGCCGAGGTGGCGCAGGGGGTCCATCACCACGGATTCGATCGGGCCGAGCTTGCTGTGGTGCTTCGCGCGCTCGGTTTCCAGCAGACACGGCACCTCACGGCGCACACGGTCCGCAAGCCCGGAGCCAGCGGTGTCGAGCGAGACTTCCCCGTCTTTCTGCTCACGGCGCGCAAAGCTGCCGAGTGACCTCCGGCAGACCTTGCCGGAATCAGGGCCGATTGGCGGTGCGCGGGCCGATGGTCGTCACTGCGCGACAAACACGAGGTAGACAGCCATGGCGATGCCCAGGATTGTCAGGCTAAGGGCTACAGCCACGCCCATCAGCCAACTCCGCAGGCCGTAGGTCGGTTCCACCGGCAGTCGCCGCATCAGCCGCAAGTGATCGAGGGATACGACCAGGTTCACGATCACGCCCAGCAGAATCAACGCCGTGCCGATCCAGAGCGATGCCCCGGTGGAGTGCCTTACCGGCACCGCCTCGCGCACGGCTTCCATCTCGCGGAGGAACAATCCAAACCGGGCGACGACAAAACCAAATCCCATCAAGGCCAGCCCCGTTCGCACCCAGGCCAGCAGCGTACGCTCCATCGCCAGTCGGACGCGCGGATCTTCGGGAGCGTTTTGCTGCATAGGATCCAAGGCCCTTTCCCTCTGACCAGCTGTGGCCGACGTGGCCGAATTCCACTTCGCCGAAGTCACGCCATTCTACAGAAGCGGATGGCCGCCTGGCCAGTCTACTCCCGCGACTTGCGCCCCATACCGCGTCCTTGCCCCTTGCCAGGGCCCGATCCACCATCCTTGCCCTTGCCGCGAGCCTTTTCGCCAGGCACTTGGCCGGTCCAGTGCTCGGCGGCTTCGGATTCCGGAAAGTGTCTCTGGATCGCGGCATAAATGTCGCTGGGCGAACGGCGGTTCGTTGCGGACAGTGCGGTAATCGTCATTGTATCCGCTTCGACGCTGAGCCCTTCTTGTTGGAGGGCCGCCAACACCTGTTCCACGGGTCGCCCCATTTTATCCGCCAGTTGTCGGATCGTCAGTTCTTCGGCATGCGGCATGGGGGCTGAGACCGGTTCCTGCTCCCAGGAGTCCTTGATCTGGTCGTTGAGGGTCATGAGCACTCCGAAGGGCG
>CALARR010000028.1 GCA_937889015.1 uncultured Planctomycetales bacterium
TTGCCACGGTGCAGGAATTCGACGAAAATCAAAACCAGACGTGCGGAAAGAAGGAGCTACAGGCGCTAAGTTGTGTATTTCTGGCGTATTTGGTATAATGTAAGGGTCCGGTTTCCCGCGTTCCTTCCGATTGCCATTGGTCCTGCCAAGTGTGAGAGGTTACCCCCCCCACCTGAATTAGGCCCGGACGCTGCGTGTCACCCCAGTGCTTGCGTGTGGCGGTGACCGCCCAAGTAGCTAAGTCTACTGGAAAGCGACTGGCCCGTAAATCGACCGCGGACAACCACGCCAGAGCCTTCTTCCCTCGACGCCCATGCTTGTTCAGCCCCAGGGCGTGGCCGAAGGGAGGTGCGGTGTTGGTTGTGGGAGCGGCTGGCAGGGATCCGGGCAAGAACGAGGGGGCCGCGCCGGGCACGACTGCCGGTTCTGCGAGTGTCCAGGGTGCCTGAAAGGGCGGGATTGTACGCGGTTCTCGGCGCGCGGTGGAGGATGAAGAGGCGAGGCGATCCTCAGTCGGTGAACGAAGGTTTGTTGGATTGCTTCTGTAGAGGGGGTGGTTGAGGGGCGGCTGCCGGTTCGATTGAGAAGAACAGCGGGCGCGTTGGCTGGAAGGCGGCGTGCGGCGCTGTTACCATCACAAGGACTTAGGGCCGCCCCGGAACCTGTCGGCAGATCGTTCCGACTGGGCCGCCCGAGGTGGCTGTGGCAGTTCTGGGACAGGTTCTTGTGTCGGCTGCTGGAGACGTATCGTCTGTTGACGCCCTGTAAGGCTGCACAGCATGGTACGGCGATGTTTGGGCGAGATGCTGGGTTCCCGGCCGTCGCCCGCTTTGCGCTGCTAGTCTGAAGGTCAACAGAGGACGGTTTTCGCAGTCCGTCCAGGAATCCGCAACGGGAAGAACTCGACCGGTGGTCGACGGTGCGCGTTTGTCGCTGCGCGATGCACGGTGGGTGGATTGCCGGCTTTGCCTGAAGGTGAGGAAGCATATGCTGAGAACGATCGGGGTGGTGGCATTGGTCCTCGCGGCGAGCGTGAGCCATGCGGCGTCGCCGGCGACCAAAGTGAACGTATTTGAGACCACGACTCGGCCGGGCACGGAGGGGGCGATCGATCGGATCGTGTTCCCCAAGTTGGCGGCGATGGATCTGAGGCCGGCGCTGTGCTCCGACGCGGTGTTCATTCGGCGGGTGTATCTGGACGTGCTGGGCACGCTACCGACGTCGAAGGAGGCGCGGGAGTTCATCGAAGACAAGGACATGCGGAACAAGCGGCGGTTGTTGATCGACCGGGTGCTGGAGCGGGAGGAGTTTGCTTCGTATTGGGCGATGAAATGGGGCGACGTGCTGCGGATCAAGGCGGAGTTCCCGGCGAACCTGTGGCCCAATGCGGCCCAGGCCTATCACCGCTGGGTGTACAACTCTTTGGCCACCAACAAGCCGTACGACAAGTTTGTGCGGGAATTGCTCACTTCGTGCGGCAGCAATTTCCGCGTTGGGCCGGTGAACTTCTACCGGGCGATCCAGACGCGGACGCCGGAGGGCCTTGCCGAGGGCGTGGCCCTGACGTTGATGGGCTCGCGGGCCGACGCGTGGCCGGCGGAGAGGCGCGCGGGCATGGCGGCCTTCTTTTCGCAGATCGGCTTCAAGCCCACGGCCGAGTGGAAAGAGGAAGTTGTTTACTGGGATCCCTATCGTCTGGCTGAGATTCCGGGCAGCGCGGTGGCGGGCAAGGCGGCGCTGTTGCCGCCCAAGCCCGAGCAAGGCGCGGCCGCGGCGGCACCGGCGAAGAAGCCGGTGGTGCTGAAGACACCGACGCCGTTGAAGGCGGTGTTCCCCGACGGCACGGAGGTGACGATACCGCCGGATCGCGATCCGCGGGACGTGTTCGCCGATTGGCTGATCCGGCCGGAGAACCCCTGGTTTGCCAAGAGCATCGTCAATCGCATCTGGGCCTGGCTGCTGGGACGGGGGATCGTCCACGAGCCGGACGACATCCGGGACGACAACCCGCCGGTGTATCCCGCCTTGCTGACCTACCTGGAGCAGGAGCTAGTCAAGGCCGACTACGATATGAAGGCCATCTATCGCCTGATCTTGAATTCCAAGACGTACCAGGCGACCTCGCTGCTGCGCGTGAAGAATCCCAAGGCGGAGTCGCACTTTGGCAGCTATATCGTGCGGCGTTTGGACGCGGAGGTATTGATCGACGCCATCAATAAGGTGACGGGCACGACGGACCTTTACACCAGCGCGATTCCGGAGCCATTCACCTATATTCCCTCCGACATGCCAGCCGTGGCGATTGCGGACGGCAGCATTACCAGCCCTTTCTTGAGTCTGTTCGGCCGGTCGGCGCGGGCCACGGGTCTCATGAACGAGCGCGCCACCAGGCCGATGCCGGGCCAGTGGCTGCACCTGCTCAATTCCAGCCACATTCAGCGGAAACTGGAATCGGGGACATGGATGCAGACGCTGACCCAATCGGCGAAGTCGTTGGACGACATCATTGATGAGTTGTACCTGACGATTCTCTCGCGCTTTCCCACGCAGGAAGAGATGCAGTCGATCATGGAGTATCTGACGCATACGGTGGCCGCAGCAGAGTCGGGTAAGGGCGGCAAGGCGGGCAAGGGGGGGGATTCGGGCGGCAAGGCCGGCAAGCCGCCGGTGCCGGTCGGAGGGAAGTACGCCAAGCCACCTGTGCCCGGGAAGTACGGGAGGCCGCCTGTGGCGGCCGGCAAGCCCGGCAAATCCAATCTTCCGGAGTTGAGCGCCGCGCAGCGGCGTGACAACTCGATCGATATCGCTTGGGCCCTGATCAACAGTATCGAGTTTCAGTATCGGCACTAGCATCGGCCTGGAAACCGAGGAGCGTTGGCAAAACGGCATTCCAAACGCGTTCTGAATCATACCCCTTCAGTCCGCTTACCAACCGGATACGGAGAACCGATCATGAACCAGAACTACGACGATTCGACGAGGATTTCTCGACGCGAGGCGATTTGCCGGGGCGTCGCGGGGGCGGCCAGCCTGGCGGCTGCCAACTATGTCGGTTCGGAGGCCTATGCGGCGGCGCCGGCCGCGACGACCGCCAAGGCCAAGTCGGTGATTCAGATCTTCCTGTGGGGCGGCATGTCGCACAACGACACGTGGGATCCGAAACCGGAGTCGGGCCGATCCTACATGGGCGACATGACGGAGACGATCGAGTCGAACGTGAGCGGGATCCGGTTGAGCGGCCTGTTTCCGATGCTGGCGAAGCAGGCGGACAAGTACTCGCTGATCCGCAGCATGACGCACCGCAACAACGGTCACGAGACGGCGGCCTACCTGATGCAGACGGGACACGTGCCGGGCGAGCGGGTGTCGTATCCGAGCGTGGGGGCGGTGTTTGCGTTGGCCAAGAGCCGCACGTACAAGGGGTTGATTCCGCCGTACGTGGTGTTGACCTCGCCGCAGGGGCGATTTTCGGAGGAGGGCTTCCTGGGGCCGAAGTACAAGCCGTTCGCCACCGGCGGCGATCCGAACAGCCAGCGGTTCGAGGTCGAGGGGATCGTGGCGCGGGGGATTACCGATGAACGCCAGAAGGGACGTCGGAACCTGTTGACCAAGCTGGACACGCTGGGTTCGTCGCTGAAGTTCAACGAGCAGATTTCCGCCACGCAGGAGGCCAAAGAGACGGCCTACGAACTGATCCTGGGCAAGGGCAAGGACGTGTTTGATCTTTCCCGGGAGAAGCCGGAACTGCGGGACAAGTATGGCCGGCACACGTTCGGGCAGGAGTGTCTGGTGGCGCGGCGATTGGTGGAGGCGGAGGTTCCCTATGTGACCATCAACTATCCGGCGGGCTGGGACACGCACAAGGACCACTTCCAAGCCATCCGCCGGCAGTGTCCGCAATTGGACCAGGGCCTGGCCGCGCTGTTGCAGGACCTGCAGGATCGGCGTCTGCTGGAGACCACGGTCGTGTGGTGCTGCGGCGAGTTTGGGCGGACGCCGAAGGTGGATTACCAGCCGCCGTGGAATGGCGGCCGGGGCCACTACGGCAACGTATTCAGCGTGCTGGTGGCGGGCGGGGGATTCAAGGGCGGGCACGTCGTGGGCTCGTCGAACGCCACTGGAGAGGAACCCAAGGACCGTCCGGTGTATCCGGTGGACCTGCTGGGGAGCATCTACCAGTTGGCCGGCATCGACACCAAGGGGAAACTGCCGCATCCGATGGGCATCGACGCGTACGTATTGCCCGAGCCGTCGGAGCGGGTGAAGTCGGGCGGGTTGTTGACCGAGATCATGTAGCCATCAGGTAAATGGAGTCGTATATGAGCAGCGTCCATGCACGCGCGGTGCTGGCGACGGCCATGGTGTTGGCCATGGCCTCGGCGGCAATCGCGCAGAATCGTCCCTACATTGGATACGCCTATCCGGCAGGCGGACAACAAGGCACGACGTTCCGCGTCAAGCTGGGAGGCCAGAACCTGGACGGCGTGAACAGCGTGACGGTGAGCGGGGAAGGGGTGTCGGGGAAGGTGGTGGAGTACTTGCGGAAGCTGGGCACGCAGGAAATGACGCTTTTGCGCGAGCAACTGAACGAGTTGAAGAAGCACGTGCCGGCGAAGAGTTGGGCCACGCTGATGGAGGCCACCGACGACAGCGAAGCGACGATGGGCTCGGAAATCGGGATGGTGAGCCAGGAGATGATGTCGCAGATGACTTCCGGTTCACGGAGCCGGTCGATCACGGCGGCGCAGTTCAAGAACCTGGGCATCGACCAGAAGATCCTGGACCTGGTGATCAAGATCCGCACGCGGTCGGCCGAGTATGTGCAGCGGCCGGCGAGTGCGGCGATCGCCAGCCTGGTGGTGGCCGAAGTGACGATCGCGGCCGACGCCGCGCCGGGCGAGCGCGAGTTGCGGATTGTGGGCGCGCGGGGCGTGTCGAACCCGCTGGTATTTTGCGTGGGCCAATCCACGGAAGCCAGCCGGGTGCCGATGGTCACCAGCGAGATCCAGGTCTTGGGCAAGGAGGCTTTGGCCCTGCGGCGGCAGCGCGACGACAACGATGAAGAGCGGCGCGTGACCATGCCCTGCACGGTGAACGGGCAGATTGGCTCGGCGGAAGTGCATCGCTATCGCTTCACCGCGAAGCAGAGTCAAGGACTGGTGATCTCGTCGATTGCGCGGGGGTTGATCCCGTTTGTCGCCGACGCCGTTCCGGGCTGGTTCCAGCCGGTGCTGACCCTGTACGACGCCAAGGGGCGGGAGGTGGCTTACAACGACGACAACTATTTCGATCCGGATCCGCTGATCGCGTTCCGGGCGCCGAAGACGGGCGAATACGTGGTGGCGATCACCGACGCGATCTATCGCGGGCGGGAGGATTTTGTGTACCGGGTGACGATCGACGAGTCGCCGCTGGTGACGAGCATTTTCCCGCTGGGCGGGCCGGTGGGAACGACGCCGATGATCGACATGAAGGGTTGGAACCTGGAAGGGGCCCAGTTGAAGCCACCGCCGAAAGACGCCAAGGCGGGGATCTATACCCTGCGCGCAACTAAGGGCAAGCAGCAATCGAACCGGGTCCCGTTTGCGCTGGACACGTTGCCGGAGAGTTTCGACAAGGAGTCGAACAACGACATCGCGCATGCGCAGAAGGTCGAGTGCCCCCTGATTGTCAATGGGCGCATCGATCAGGCGGACGATTGGGACGTATTCCAGTTCAGCGGGCGGCGCGGGGAGACGATTGTGGCGGAGGTTCTGGCCCGGCGGCTGAACAGCCCGCTGGACAGCCTGGTGAAGATCACCGACGCCAGCGGCAAACTGCTGGCGATCAACGACGACTTCGAGGATCCGGAGGCGGGCGCCAATACGCACTATGCCGATTCGTACATCATGTTCAAGCTGCCCGAGGACGGCACGTATTTCGTGCACCTGGGCGACACGACGCGGAGCGGCGGCGAGAAGTATGCCTACCGTTTGCGGATCAGCGGACCGCGGCCGGACTTTGCGTTGCGCGTGATGCCGTCGAGCGTGGCTCTGCGGCGGGGCAATAGTGAGACGGTGAGCGTGTTCATCGATCGCAAGGACGGGTTCGACGGTCCGGTGCGGTTGGGGCTGAAGGACGCGCCGGCGGGAATCTCGACCAACAGCGTGACGATCAACGGCAAAGACCTTGTCACGCGGCTGACGATCAAGGCCGACTCGAGCGCGAAGTTCGGGCTGTGCAACCTGATGGTGCAGGGGAGTGCGCAAGCGGGCTCGACCGATCTGGTGCGCGACGCGGTGCCGGCGGAAGATCGGATGCAGGCGTTCTTGTGGCGGCACCTGGTGCCGGCGCAGGAGTTCAAGGCCTACGTCGTCGATCCCAACGCCAGCAGTTCGAAGTCGCGTGCCCGGCCGCAAGCGACGAGCGCGGCGAAGCCGGCGAAAGGCGGCGGGAGCGGCGCTAAGTTCACTAAAGACCAGGTGGCGGGCCGGATGCGGCAGTTGAACTATCTGTATGACGAGGGGTTGCTCTCGGTGGAGTTCTACCGCGAGCGGATGGCCGAATGTGAAGCGGCCAAATGAGGGCCGTGGAACCCTTGCGGCGATTGGGCGGCAAGGATCTGTGAGAAATAGAACGCCACCCGGTGCAGACCGGGTGGCGTTTTTTGTCGCTGCACGGGAATACGCCGCGTCTGGGCGCATCGGGAGACGAGTTTGACCACGAAATGCCGAAAACACGAAACGGCCATCTCCTTCGTGTGGTTGGGTTTTCGTGATCTTCGGTCTTTGAGGCGAAAAGAGATAGGAGGAACTGCCCTCGAATGAAACCCTTACAGGGTTTCGGCTTGGCGCTGGCCTGGTTTCCCGGGGTAGCCGCTGCGCGGCCAACCCCGGGCTGAGAGATGGCCACCGCGTTG
>CALARR010000029.1 GCA_937889015.1 uncultured Planctomycetales bacterium
TTCGGATACACGGAGGGGACGATCCTCCTGTCGGAAGACAACGGCCACACCTGGCCGCACAAGGCGGCCTTTCCCGACGCCCAGCAGATCAACTTCAGTTGCATTCTCAAGAACGGGAACGTGCTCTTCACGACAGGCGCGAAGCTATATCTCAGCACCGACAACCTGAAGACGTATAAGCTCATCACGGTGAAGAAGGCGGACGGCAGCGATTACGTCCCGCACACGCCCGCCAATCCCGAGAATCCCGGCTGGTACTTCCACACGCTTTCGGGCGTGAACTCCTGGGATGTGAAGGGCAAAGAGATGCTCGTGTGGGGCAACTACTGCAACGTGCTGGGCGGGGCCACCCCGGTCAACATCTACTACTCGACCGACCACGGACAGACCGTGAAGATCGCCTACGCCTTCGGACAGAATCCGAATTTCCAGGACAACGGTTCTCCCGGCGGAGGCAAGACGGGCACGCTGCTCGGCGACCCCAATAATCCCCTCATCTGCCGCCACGTGCATTCGGTGGCCTACAACCCGGCGGAAGACGCCTTTTACGCCTGCACGGGCGACGGCGATCGGCCGCAAGGCAAGGAATGCCACTGGTTGCGCGGCACGTATGACGCCGTCCAGGACCAGTGGCAGTGGAAGGTCATTGTCACCGCCAGCCTGAACACGCGCTACAAGTCGGGCGGCATCACCTTCGTCGATGGAAAGTGCTATTGGATCAGCGATGCCAACGGTCCCCCGCCATATGACCGCGGGATCTTCCGCTGCGATCCGGCCGATATCCCCTATCCCGAGAAACACACCTTGCTGTTCAATCCGCAGGTCGAGTCAGGCAATATGATCATCGAAGACGGCGTGATCCTGGCGTCGCACTGTGCGCCCGCTTCGCCGATGAAGACGGGGATCATCGTCTCGTTGGACCTGGGCAAGACGTGGGCCCAGTACGATCTGGCGGAATTCGGCGCGCGCTCCCCGACGCGCTTTCATGAGAAGAACGGCGAGGGCTGGTTCCGAGTGGATTTGCGATCCGGCTGGATCAAACACGCCGAGGTGATCTTCATCAAGCCCAAGCCCGCAGGCGGTCACGGGTAGAGCCGGGGCGAGTGCGCCGCAGGCGGATGACGTGGCACAGGCGCTGAACGCGGTTCGACCGAGCGAGTTCCGTTCTGCGCAGAATCGTCATCCCGGCGCGCCGAGCCTTGGCGGAACGCGGCGGGTGTCTTTCCACGCGTCGGCCTGACAGGTATCGAGATCATCCTTGCACAGAGGAAGCATCCTAATGGCAGCGAACAAGACCTTGATCTTCGCGCATGGCCGCTGTACTGATGGAATCGGCATGCTTGTGCCATCTCTGGTTATTGGACTGGCCCTGGCAACGCTTGCCCCGCCCCTGCCGGCGGCCGCGGTGGATGCAGACCTGTTGCTTCGCGGCGGCACGCTCCACGACGGTTCGGGCGCGGAAGCCGTGGTGGGGGATGTGGCGATTCGCGCTGGAAGGATCGTGGCCGTGGGCCAGGTGACGCCGGGCAAGATCGGCCGGAGCATCGATTGCCGCGGCCTGGTCGTCGCCCCGGGCCTGATCGATGTCCACACGCATACCGATGGAACGCTGGCCAAACCGGGCATCCGTCCCTGCCTGAACTACCTCAAGCAGGGCTGCACGACCGTGGTCACCGGCAACTGCGGTGGCGCAAGCGACGTGCCCAAGTTCCTCAGCGACGTGGACAGCAACGGCGCGGGCACGAACATCGCGCACCTGGTGGGGCACGGCACGGTGCGGCGAAAGGTCCTGGGCTCGGAACGCCGCGCGCCGACCGCCGAGGAACTGGAGCAGATGAAAGCCCTCGTCGCGCAAGGCATGCGCGACGGGGCGTGGGGCATGTCCACCGGACTGATCTACGCCCCCAGCTCTTATGCCCAGACCGAGGAGCTCATCGCCCTGGCCCGGGTGGTGGCAGCCCACGGCGGCATCTATGTCAGCCATATCCGCGACGAAGGGGATCACGTGCTGGAGGCGGTGGCCGAGGCGATCCGCATCGGCCGCGAGTCGGGCGCGCCGGTCCATATCTCGCATTTCAAATCGATGCAGATCCCCAACTGGGGTCGCGTGCGCAAGGCCGCGGTGATGATCGAAGAGGCGCGTGCAGAGGGCCTCTCGATCACGGCCGACCAGTATCCCTACACGGCCAATTCCTTCTCGCTGGCCGACGCGACCCTGCCCGATGGCCAGATCCTGTGGTGCAAACGTGCGGAGATCATCAAACGCATGGCCAGCGAACCGGAGTTCGCCGCGCTGGTGCGGCGCGTGATCGCCGAGCAGATTGGCCGGGTGGAAAAGATCGTGATCGCGGCCAGCAAGAAGTTCCCCCACTACGTCGGCAAGAGCCTGCAGGAAATCGCCGCCCAGGAGAAGATCGAGCAGGTGGACCTGGTGCTGAAGATCGTGGCCCAGGAGAACCCGCAGGTGGTCAGCCATTCGATGTCCGAAGAGGACGTGGGGTGGGTGATGACGTTGCCGTGGGTAGCGACCGCGTCGGACGGCGCGGCTCGTGCCCAGAACCCCGAAGAGCATCACCATCCGCGCAATTTCGGCACCTTTGCGCGGAAGATTGGACACTACGCCATTCAAGACAAGGTCCTCTCGCTGCCGCAGGCGATCCGCAGCGCGACAGGACTGCCAGCCGACATTTTCGGGCTGGCCGAACGGGGCTATCTGCGGCCCGGTTATCATGCCGACATCGTGGTCTTCGACCCGGCCACGTATCGCGATCAGGCCACGTTCGACAAGCCGCAAGAGTACGCCACGGGCGTGCGGCATGTATTCCTCGCCGGCGAAGCGGCCATCGACGATGCGCAGCCGAGTTCCAAGCTGTTTGGCTGCGCTCTGCGCCATCGTTCTCCAGAGCAGCCCGCGAAGGCGGCCGGGCGGCGACCCTTTGAAGTGCGAGTGGAGGCCGAAGAGATCGTCTGCTATCCGCCGGCCTACGAGGTGACCAACAACGGCTCGGGGATGTTCTGGGGTTCGGGCAGCCCTCAGATCGCACGCGTCGGCGACCGCTTGTTCGTCAGTGCGCTCGAGCACGTGCCGGGCTGCGCTCCGCTGAACAACGCGCGCTGGGCCCTGTACGAGCGCGGCGCGGAGGGCTGGCAGTGTCGCCAACGCGACCCGAAGGATCGCACGCGCGAACCGTGCCCGCTGGCGGTCAGCCACTCGGGGCGGCTGATGATGTCGGCCAATCCCACCTTGGCCCCCTGGACGCCCACGCCCCCCGACGTGGAAAAGCAGAAGCGGCTGCCCACGGGCAGCGGCGATACGGGGCTTCCCTACCGAGGCGGGCCGGCACGGCCGGAGTTCCTGGAGTTCGACCCCGCCCACCCCGAGCAATCGCCCCAGCATCTTGTTCCTACCTGGACCGGCGAGCCCAAGTTCACGGAACATTCCTATCGCACCTTCGCCGCCGATGGCGGCCGAGGCGAGTTCATCCTCTTCCAGAACATCGGCTCGACGCATTCGCAATGGGCCTTTCTGGATCAGGCCGGGGCTTGGAAGACGGGCGAGTTGGTCTGGCCGGAGGGGGAGGACCCCAGATATGCGCCGTACCACGACAAACGCGCACGCGTGAACTATCCCAATGCGCTGCTCAGCAACCGCGAGGTGCATTTCATCGGCACCTCGCCCTACAATATCTGGAAGCGGATCGACCCGCTGAAGACCGAAACCTGGGGACGCGACAAGAGGGGCTGGCGCATGCGCAAGTTGCACTGCGCCTGGACGCCGGACATCACCAGCAAACCCTTCTCCTCGTGGACGGTGGTCGCCGAGACCATGGACGATGGCGGAACCCTGACGCTGGGCGACTCCTGGATCGCGCCCGACGGCCGGGTGCATGTGGTGTGGCAACAAAATCCGATCCATCCGCAATTGCGCAAGCTCCACTTCCCCGACATCCAGCGCGATTGGCGGCTGTGGTACGGAATCCTGAAGCAGGGCAAAGTGCTGGAGCAGCGTCTGCTCTTCGCGGGCGGCGAGACCACGGGCCCCGTGCAACCCAGCGGCCAGCCGCGGTTTCATATCACCCCGGACAAGACGCTCTACCTGCTGTTCAACCTGGTGGGGACCACGGCCGCCACCAAGGAGCAGACGGGCAGCTATGCCGTGCGGCTCGAAGCCGATGGCTCCTGCTCGGCCGCGGTGCGGATCCCCTTGCAGCGTCCGCTGAACGGCACCTTCTTCACCGCCACGCCCCGCGCCGGCAATCGGCTCACCGAGGCGGCCGACCTGCTGATTGCCGACACGATCGATGACAAGCCGGTGGCGCGCTATGCCCGGCTCCGCTTTCTGTAGTCCGAACTGCGCCGCCCGTCGCTGAGCACGCGAGTGCGATCATCCTGGCTGATGATGCGCGACGCGCGCGATTGCCGCCGCTTCAGGCCTGCCTGCGGATCGCGTGCTCCCTGGTCCGATCGGTCCAAATCCTACAGAGTTTGGGCCAAAATCTCATTGACCGTGTCCGACGCCGCAGCAAACAATCTCCTTGTGTGCGCCAGCCGCCGGCATTCTGGAATTTTCCACCCCGGCCGCGTCCGCGATGAGTTCCCGCCGTCCCTGAGGGGCCACGCGGCGCGATACACTCGGCCGCCCTGTAGTCCCAATAGGTTGCATGATGTCCGAAGAAGAACCGGCTTTGACCAGACTTGGTTCGCTGGACGCGATGCGCGGCTTTGTGATGTTCCTGCTGTTGGGCAGCGGCGAGATCGGCCACGCGGGTATTCTGAGTACACTGCCCGCAATGTTCGACCATCCTGCGGCCAAGACACTGCAGCAACAGATGCGCTACTCCAAGTGGGGCGATCCGATCCATGTCAAAGACCTGATCCGGCCACTGTTCATTTTCGTGGTGGGCGCAGCGATGCCGTACGCCTTCGGCAATCGCCTGAGCCGGGGTGAGAGCAAGCGACAGCTCTACCTTCACATCCTGCGGCGGACCGTGGTCTTGTTCTTCCTGGGGACGATCGCCGGCGGGCACTTGCTCGCCTTGGACCGATCACGCTTCTACCTCTTCAACAACGTGCTGGAAGAAATCGCCATTGGTTACCTGGTGGCCTCGCTGATCCTCCTGAACTTCCGCGTTCGTGGGCAACTGGCGGCCTTGGCCGTTCTGCTCTTGGGTTACTGGGGATTGATCTTGTTTGCGCCGGTGCCTGGCCACGGCGCCGGGGTGCATTCCCGTTTCTGCGCGGGCGGTTTTCCGGTAGACTGGCGACGGTTT
>CALARR010000030.1 GCA_937889015.1 uncultured Planctomycetales bacterium
GAGATATCCACTCGTGACTGGAGTTCAGACGTGTGCTCTTCCGATCTGGCGAACCGCCCGGACTCTCGATCCACAGGCAAAGGAAATTCACGTCGTTCTTCCGCGAGGAAGTCCAGAAGAACGACGTGAATTTCCTTTGCCTGTGGATCGAGAGTCCGGGCGGTTCGCCGGAAGACAGCCTGCGCTTGGCCACTTTCTTGGCGATGGACCTGCCCGAGGTCCGCACGGTCGCCTATGTGCCGCAGGAGGCGCGTGCCGACGCGGCGTTGGTGGCCATGGCCTGCGATCAGATTGTGATCGGGCCGCGCGCCGTGCTGGGCGGGTGGGGAGAAGCCAAGTTCACGCGCGAAAGCACCCGGCTGATTGCCCAGACCATCCGGCAAGAGTTGGCGCCGCGGAAGTCGCGTTGCTGGTCGCTGCCGGTGGCGATGATCGACCCGCAACTGGAGGTTTTTCGCTGCCGCTCGCCGTGGGGCGATCAGGAGTTCTTCAGCGCGGAAGAACTGGAGGAACAGGTGGCGCCGGAGCGCTGGCAGAAGGGCACGCGCGTTACGAAGCAGGGCGAGCCTTTTCAGGCGGTGGGGCAGGATGCGGTGGACTATCGCCTGGCCAATCGCGTGGCGGATAATCTTCAGCAGCTGAAGCAGTACTATGGTCTGCAGGACGATCCGGCGCTGCTGGAGCCGACCTGGGCCGATTTTCTGATCGAAGCCCTGGCCTCTCCGGCAGTGGCAGGCCTGCTGCTGACCATCGGGTTTGTGGCTTTGTACGGCGAACTGCAGATGCCCGGTGTTGGCGTGGGGGGATTTGTGGCCGCCGTGTGCTTTATGCTATTCTTCTGGAGCCGGTTCCTGGGCGGGACGGCGGGATGGCTGGAAGTGATCCTCTTCCTGTGCGGGATCGCCTTCCTGGCGCTGGAGATCTTTGTGATACCTGGGTTTGGCATTTTCGGTCTGGGCGGGGGAACGATGGTGCTGGCATCGCTCGTTCTGGCCAGCCAGACCTTTGTCTTTCCGCAGAACTCGTACCAGTTCGCGCAACTGGAGCGTTCGTTGTGGATTCTGGCCGGTGCGGCAATTGGAGTGGTGATTCTGGGGATGTTTTTGCGCCGGTACCTGCCAGCGACGCCGGTCTTTGGCCACATGGTGTTGCAGCCCCCTTCTAATGAGGAGGCCGAAGAGATCCGGCAGCGTGAATCGTTGCTGGTGGCAGATGATCTGACCGGGGCGCGAGGCGTGGCGACGACCCCGTTGGTGCCGGGGGGGAAGGCTCGCTTTGGCGAGCGATTGCTGGATGTGGTTGCCGAGGGGGAGATCATCGCGCGCGGCACGGAAGTGGTGGTGGTCGAGGTACACGGGAGCCGCATTGTGGTGCAGCCGGTTTCGTAGCAGGGACTCCCCTGCGGCTGGGCGGCGTGGTAGATTGGGGGCCATGAGTTCCCGCCCCCGTCGTCTTTGGCCATTGGGGGGCGAGCATCGGTGCGGAGGGCTACATGGATTCGTGGTTCTGGCCTGTTTGCCTGCTGGCCGTCGGGTTTGCCATCGCGGTCATGGAGGTTTTCTTTCCCTCGGGCGGGATTCTGGGATTCCTGTCTGCCGCGGCCTTGGTGGGGTCGGTCGTGATGGCCTTTCGCGAGGGCCCAGGCGTGGGTTTGACGGTCCTTAGCGCGGCCGTGCTCGGCGTGCCGGTGGTGATCGCCCTGGGGCTGAAGTTGTGGCCCAAGACCCGGATTGGCCGGCGCATGCTGCTGGAGATGCCGCAGCAGGACGAGATCTTGCCTGACTTGCCCCGTCAACGCCAATTAAAGTCGATGGTGGGACGTCTGGGCGTGGCTAAGAGCAAGATGTTGCCCAGTGGGGCCGTGCTCATTGAAGGGAAGACGATCGACGCGGTGAGCGAGGGCGTGCCGATCGAGGTCGGGCAGCGCGTGCGAGTGATCGAAGTGCGTGCCAATCGCGTGGTGGTGCGTCCGCTCGACGAGGGTGAAGAACCAACGCCGGATGCGACATCCCCGTTGGAACGGCCGATCGACTCGGTCAGTCCCGATCCCTTCCGCGACACATCGGCTTGACATCCCTCTCCGGGACGGATAGACCATTAGCAGTTGCAGGGATAATAATACTGCCGGTCGGCAGGTCAGTGCCGCTGGGCCGCTCGACCTGGCGGTGGCGGTTCGGGGGTAGTTTTTTGGAACCGGCGTCAGAGCGGGTCGGCAGGTCAGTGCCGCTGGGCCGCTCGACGTGGCGGTGATGGTTTGGGGATGGTTTCTTAAGACGATTCAGGAGGCCGACATGCTTCTCGCCCAATCCGCTCCGGTGCAGATCATCTCCGTGGTGGTCGTCTTCATCCTTCTGTTCTTCGGGATTGTGATGCTGGCGGTCTTCACGCGGTACTTCCGCCTGTGGATCCAGTCGAAGACCACCGGGGCGGGCATCGGCATCGTGGACCTGCTGGCGATGACGTTCCGCAAGGTGGACGCGGGGGTGATTGTGCGGAGCAAGATCATGGCCGTGCAGGCCGGTCTGGGACCGGAGGACGGGATCACGACCAAGGCCTTGGAGGCCCACTATCTGGCCGGGGGCAAGGTGCCGTTGGTGATCCGGGCGATCATTGCCGCCAAGAAGGCCAAGATCATGGAACTGGATTTCAAATTGGCCGCGGCCATCGACCTGGCGGGGCGCAACGTGCTGGAGGCGGTGCAGACCAGCGTGTATCCCAAGGTGATCGACTGCCCGCCGCGCGGCGGACCGCGCGACTCGCTGGACGCGGTGGCCAAGAACGGCATTCAACTGAAGGTACGCGCGCGGGTGACGGTTCGGGCGAACTTGAGGCAGCTCATCGGCGGAGCGACGGAAGAGACGATCATCGCGCGCGTGGGCGAGGGGATCATCAGCGCCATCGGTTCGTCGGAAACGCATTTGCAGGTGCTGGAAAATCCGGTGCGGATTTCCAAGACGGTGTTGGCCCGGCGGCTCGACTCGCAAACGGCCTTCGAGATCGTGTCGATCGACATCGCGGACATCGACGTGGGGGACAACATCGGCGCGCGGCTGCAGGCCGATCAGGCCGAAGCCGACCTGCGCGTGTTCCGGGCGCAGGCCGAAGGACGGCGCGCGATGGCGGTTTCCGAGGAGCAGGAGATGATCGCCCTGAACGAAGAGAACCGGGCGAAGGTGGTCAAGGCCGAAGCCGAGGTGCCGCGCGCCATCGCCGAGGCGATCCATGACAACAAGCTGGGCATCATCGACTACTACAAGCTGCGGAATGTCCAGGCCGATACGGAGATGCGGACGTCGATCGCGCAGGTGGGAATCCGGCCCGGCGCCGGCGGGCGGAAGGAGAACGCGGCATGATCGACATGAACCTGGTGGTGACGATCATCATCGTGCTGTTCATCATCATCCCGCCGTTGAGTCAACTGCTGATGCGGATGGCCCAGGCCCAGCAACCGCCGGCCGGGCCCCAGGCAGGTCAGAAGGGACAACCGCCGCGGCAGGACCCGATGCGTGACGAGATCGAGGAGTTTCTGCGGCGTGCGGCACGGGCCCAAGGCGGCCAGGGGGAGAATGCCGGGCCGGCGGCCCCCAAGGGACGCGCGGAAGGTCGGCGGCGGAGGCCGAAGGCGGCGCGTGCCGCAGAGGCCGCGACGGAGGTGGCCGAGGTCGAGGTGGTGCAGGAGCGCCCGCTGGGCGAAGGGGTGCAGTCGCACGTCAAGTCGTATCTCGACACGGGAGAGATCGCGCGGCGCACGGCCGGATTAGGCGAAGAGGTGGCCGAGGCCGACGACCGCGTGGAGCATCGTTTGCGGTCGGTGTTTGACCATCATCTGGGACAGTTGGACTCGCAGATCGGCAGCGCGCCGAGCGGAGCTGCTCCTCCGCCGGCCAGCGGTGCAGAGATTCCGGCGGCGGGAATCGCCGCTCTGCTGGCGCAGCCGCAGTCGCTGCGCCAGGCGATCTTGCTGAGCGAGATCCTGCACCGGCCCGAGCACCGCTGGTAGGGCTGTCCGCTTCAGACGGCTGGGTGCTGCGACCGTCTTTCCTTGTGCTTTGTGCCCGGAACCAGCCTGCGCGGCGGGCTTTGGCCCGTGTTGCTCACGGACCCCTTGAAGCCTCAATCGCAAGCGCGGGAGCGGTGGCGACGCGCCTTCGCTTGCGCTTCAGGCTTCAATTGGGCGTGGGGCGCTGGCGGCACCGGGGCCGAAAGTGATTCGGGCCGGAGCGCGCCCTTGCCGCGCCGCCCGGCGGTCTTTGGTTCTTGTCGCCGGGGCCTGTGGGCCTCGGGCGGGCCTGCGGAGTATCGCGACTGCTGAATACCGGTCCTGAGACGCGGGAAACGACCGGCAAGGGAGCAGGTTGGTAACCTGCTCCGCGTGCGTAATCGTTGCAGGCCACTACTCCCACGGGTGGCATTTCTTCGCCTTGGCGTCCCGGGAGGGAGCTAGAATTGCCTGGTGCCTGTTCGCAGGGCGGCGCGCGATTGCGTCGGGCTGGTCGCTTTGGCGGCAGTGTCGGTCTGACGGTCCAGCGGCCGGCACGCTTGTGGATTGTCGTGCGGCTTGCTGTTCTCCGGGATAAATGAGGTGGCCTGTGCTAGAACTCGTACAGCTTGATCAGAATATCAGCAAGGACGACTATCGACAGGCATTTCCCTCGCTGCAAGCGCGGCTGGGGGCCTGCCAGCGCGCGGCGCGTGCGGCGCGCGTGCCGGTGATGATCGTGTTTGAGGGCTGGAACACGGCCGGCAAGGGGTGCCTGATCAATTGGCTGGCCTTGTCGTTGGACCCGCGCGGTTTCAAGGTGCATTCCACGGCGGCGGCCAACGCGGTGGAGCAGTTCTATCCGTGGATGTGGCGGTTCCAGTTGACCCTGCCCGGGGCGGGCGATATCGCGCTGTACGATCGATCGTGGTACCAGCGCGTGTTGACCGATCGCGTGGAGGGAAAGGCCGACGACGCCGACTGGCGCGAGGCGTACGAGGACATCGAGCAATTCGAGCGGCAGTTGGCCGACTCGGGCTATGTGATCCTTAAGTTCTGGCTGCACATCGACAAGAAGGAACAACGGCGGCGATTCAAGCGGCTGGCCAAGGACCCGTCGACGGCCTGGAAGATCGACCGCGGCGACTGGCGGCAGAATCGGAACTACAAGCAGTGGCTTCCGGCCGTGGAGGAGATGTTGCAGCGGACCAACACGGCTTATGCGCCCTGGACGGTCATCGAAGCGACGCATGGGCGGCACTCGCGCGTGAAGGTCTTCACGACCATCGTGGAGGCGGTGGAGCGAGAATTGGCGCGGCGGCAAGGCCAGCCAGCGATCAAGGCGCCAGCGGCCAGCGAAAGTCCGGCGCCGGCCGCGGCGCAGGGGAACATCCTGGAACGGGTGAATCTGAAGCTGGCGTTGGAACGTCCGGAGTATGAGAAGGAGTTGGAGAACCTGCAGCAACGGCTGTTTCAGCTCGAACACGCATTGTATGCGGCGCGGATTCCGGCGGTGATCGTGTACGAGGGCTGGGATGCGGCCGGCAAAGGGGGAAACATCCGACGTCTGACACAGGGGCTCGATCCGCGCGGCTATGAGGTGGTACCCATTGCCGCACCGACGTCGGTGGAGAAGGCCCACCATTTCCTCTGGCGGTTCTGGACGCGGATTCCCAAGGCGGGGCACATCACGATCTTTGACCGTTCGTGGTACGGGCGCGTGCTGGTGGAACGCGTGGAAGGATTCTGCACGGAGGACGATTGGCGGCGGTCGTATCGCGAGATCAATGAATTCGAGCGGCAGTTGGCCAAGTTCGGCACGGTGCTGGTGAAGTTCTGGCTGCAGATCGATCAGGAGGAGCAACTGCGGCGATTCGAAGGGCGGCAGGAGAGCCCCGACAAACAGTGGAAGATCACCGATGAAGACTGGCGGAACCGGGCCAAGTGGCCGGCCTACGAGGCGGCGGTGATCGACATGCTGCAACAGACCAGCACGATCTCGGCGCCCTGGACGATCCTGGAAGCCAACTGCAAGCTCTACGGACGCATCAAGGCCCTGC
>CALARR010000031.1 GCA_937889015.1 uncultured Planctomycetales bacterium
CTCTCCTGAACGTTCCTTGCTCGGTGGGGGCACAGCCTGCGCAGGGCAGGACGTCCGCCGGCGAGGCCACGCGCAAGCCCAACAGCGAAGCGTTCCGCAAATTGCGCGAGGCCATTGACAATTACTACTCCTATCGCGACATGCGCCGGGTGAATTGGGACCAGTTGTTTCGGCAGCATGAGTCGGTCCTTCTGGCGGCCGCTAGCCCAGAGGCCTTCGCCGAGAAAGCGGCCGCGATGCTGGCCGCAGCCAAGGACCTGCACATCACGGTCAGCGTGGAAGGGGGCCGCCAGTTCGGCACCCTCCGGCAAAGCGTGCCAGCCAACTACGACGACGCCTTGATCGCCCGACTGGTGCCAAAGTTCCAGAAGCACAATTCTCTTGTGGCCACCGGCCAGTTTCCCGACGGAATCGCCTATCTTCAAATCCGCGCCTGGGATACCAGCCGCAAAGACGAGTTGGAATCGGCATTTCGGGCCCTGGCCCAATGGCAAGAGGCCCCGGGGCTGCTGATCGACGTCCGGCAAAACGGCGGCGGCGGCGAAGGCATGGCCGAGAGCATCGCCGGATGCTTCGTGGACCAGCCGGCCGTGTATGCCAAGCACGTTTCGCGCGATCCTCGCGCGCCAGGAGGTTTCACGCCGATCCGCGAACGGGTGCTGGATCCCAACACCCAACAAGCCAAGTATCGTGGCGCGATTGCCGTGCTCATGGGACCGAGGTGCGTCAGCAGCAACGAAGCCTTCCTGCTGATGATGAAGCAGGTGCCCCAGTGTACCCTGGTGGGGGAGCGATCGCGCGGCAGTTCCGGCAATCCCAAGCCGCACAAGCTGGGCAACGGCGTCACGGTGAATTTGCCCAGTTGGAAGGCCCTGCGCCCGGACGGAACCTGCTTCGAGGGCGAAGGCCTCAGCCCGGACGTACGCGTGGCCACTCGCCCCACCGACTTCCAGAAGCGCGACCCGGTGCTCGACGCGGCCCTGCGCATTCTGCGGAGGAAAGACTAGACGGCCACCTTCACCACGACTTTGTGCAGGTCGCCGGCGGACACCATCGGGGCGTGCGCGTCTTCCAGAAAGAAGATCGCCAGGTGGCCCGGCGGCACGGCAACCCAAGCCTCTGGTGCATCGGCGAAGAACTCGACCTCCTTCGCCGGATCGTACTCGCCTTGCGGCTGCAGGCAAGCCGCCTTGCTCTTCCAGCCCATCTCATCGGTACCGCTAATGACGTACTGGATGTCGATGTACTTGCGGTGGGCTTCCATCCGGGCCGCGTCGCGAGTCTTGCCTGGCGCCTGCATCACCGCCGCGTAGACGCGCGTGCCGTCGATTTCGTAGCGGCCAGGGGCGAGTTGCCCCAGATCCGGCCGGCGCAGAAAGGCCAAGGCCTGGGCAAAACCGGGGGTCAGGCTGGCATAACGATCCGCTTCTTCCAGTCGTGCGAGGATCATGAGTCGTCGTAAGTGCTTAGGGGTGATTACTGATCTTCAGAAAAACAGTGCAACACGAAAGTGGCGTTTGTACCGCGAAACCGGGCTCCCGCTGGTCGCCCTCGTTACATTGTCTATCTGAAGGGCAACAGGGATGTTTGCCTGGAGAACGGCCTGGCAAGTCAACGCGATTCGCTCCGATCGGCCCAGGATCTCCTGGCACGCCCTCAACTGATCCACCAGTCCATGGCCACCAGGACGATGAAAATCGCCAGCATGAAACCCACGATCCAGATCGCCACGCGCAGGGCATGGTACAGGATCGGGCGAAACAGCTCGTGGCGCGTCGCTGCATAGACCAGGCTCACGGCCACGATCAACAGCAGGGCGTACCACAACTCTTCGGTGTTGCTGATCGTGGTCGGGAGTTTTTGCATGGTGATGGGGTCCGTGCGAAAGCAGGCGTTCCAGGACGCGGGATAGACACAAGAATATCAGTCCGTCGCGGCCTTTTCGGTAGACGCCGGTTCGTCGTCTTCGTCCTTACGCCTCTTCCGCGGATCGGTGAAAACCGGTCCGCCCCAGGCGTCGTAGATGGCCAACACGTTCAACAGACCGGCCACCATCGTATACAGCGTTCCCAACTCAAAATAGCGATTGAGGGTGTAGTGCAGGTTGTCCAGGGTGGGACGATTGGGCTTCGGATCCTCCAAGCTCGGAGGTGCCATGAAGCCCCCGATGGGATCCTTGTGGTTCCGCACCCGATTGGCCTGGATCAAGGCAGGCAAGGCGGGCAGCCCGACCCAGACTTGGCACAAGTAGTGCAAACGACGGTCCGCCGGCGCCCACGAGGCATACACGGCCCGGCCGTAGCCCACCTCGCTGTTGCCGCTCAGGTAGACGCCGTAGGCAAACGTGCCGAGAATGCAGACGCAGAAGAGGACCGCTTTCGCCAGCCGGCCTTGATAAAAATGCCCC
Organism: uncultured Planctomycetales bacterium; assembly: GCA_937889015.1. Lineage (GTDB taxonomy): Bacteria > Planctomycetota > Planctomycetia > Pirellulales > Thermoguttaceae > CALARR01. The sequence goes on from CALARR010000031.1 coordinate 2,408, forward strand.
AAGCCAGGGATTAGCCAAGCCAAGAACGCCGCCAAAGCGGGGTCTTTCAGGGTGACGCTTTGATCCGGGTAGTCCGGGATGGGAATGCTCGTCGACGGTGACAAAGCGATACTCCTCGCGCGTGACAGGCGTGCGGTCAACTGCCTGCTATTCTAACCCCCCACGTCGGGATTGCCAGGCCAATTGCCCCCAGGCAACCGCTCGCCGCGGCGCTGGCTCCCCTGGGGTGTGCAGATCGCTGGGGGCCAATCTCCGAACCTCCGGCTCGCCTCCCGACGTCCGCCCCGAGGAACCCTCAAGCCGAGTTCCGCGCCGCGACGTGCATCGGCAACGGCCGCAGCCACTCGTCGTACACCGCGGCCACGTTGCCGAACGGGACCCGCGTCCCCCACTCGCACTGGGCGATCACGCCGCCGCTGCCATAGTCCAAGGCCGATCGCACGCGCTGCACGGCCAACCGCACGCTGCGGCTGTCGCCGAACGGCAGTACCCGTTGCCGATCGATCTCCCCCCAGAAGACGATCTTGCCGCGAAAGGCGCGCGCCAGACGCTCCACATCCATGCAGAACAGTTGACAATTCACCGCGTCGACGCCGATCTCCACCAGATCTTCAATGATGTCGCTGATGTGTCCGTCGCTATGAAAGAAGGCAAACTTGTCGTGCGCCCGCAAAATCCGACAATAGTCGCGATACAACGGCTTGAACAAGTCGCGCCACAGCTCCGGCGCAACCAGCAATCCCGTCTGCGAGCCCCAATCATCCATGAATTCCACACCATCCACGTCGGTGCACGCCCAAGTCTCCAGTTCCCGACAGAAAAAATCGTGCAGCATCCCCAGCAGGCTCCGCACGTGGTGCGCGCCCTGGGCCAGATCGACATAGGCCGCCTCGGCGCCGCGCAGAAACTGCAACCGCTCGAAAGGACGGATTTCGGTCCAGGCCAACACAAACCGGCTGCTATGGCCGCATCCGCGGTTGATCCGATCCACGTCGAAACCGTCCAGCAATTCCCGCGGCGGCTGATAACGCGCAATCTCCGCGACCGTGGCCAGCGGCGGTTCGCACACCAACCCCATCGTGCCCGATTCGGATACGTGCCACGTACAACCCCAGGCGTCCGTGTAGACGCCTGGTTCGTAGGGCTGGCCGGTCGCACGGTGGCCGGGTGGGTATTTGAAGTCGGGCTTTTCGATGTCCAGAGGAAATCGGCGCAGCAACTCTGCCACTTCGTCGGCCCGATGCCGCGCGACGTCGGGCACCGTCCACAGATCGCGCGGCGCGCGATCGACGGGCTGGTGACTGAGGGTTCGAATAACTCGTTCGCGCGGGGTCATGGCGACCGGCATCCTGGCAGGGGCCATCGATCCTCGCTGGGATCGATATCCCTAGGTTCTTAGCATCTGACAGGGGCAAATGCAAACAGAAAAAAAGGCCAGTCGACACGGCCAGCTCTCACCGGCCGCATCGCTGGCCCTCGTAGCGTATGTAGACGCTACGGTACCTGTCTGCACGATGCATCGGCCTGCCGTGCGCGCGGTCGCCTTGCGATCGGTGAACGCGTGGAGTCTGCCCCAAAACCACCCCAGCCACGTCGGGCGGCCCGACAAGACTGAACGGCCAACAGGTTCTGGGACCGGCTCTTGGAGTCTCACCGCAAAGCCGACGCCGTGGGGACGCAGGGCACTCGCATGGAGCCGGTTTGCGCCCCTTGGGTTCTCCACTCAAGGGACGAAGGAACACCATGCGTTGCCGGGGCACGTTCTCACGGAAAGCACCAGCTCTGGCTAACGACCGCAGAACACGGTTGCCGAATCAAGAGGATCGCGGGGGGACGACCGGACATTCGTCTGGTCGCCTGTGGTGGTGTTCAGAAAAGTACACAGCAAGATGCGCACGCCACGTGCGAGAGTCCAGGTTCCCGCGGGGCGCCCTCGCCACATTACTGATCGGAACGCCAATACCAGGGACTACACGGACCCGATCGCGCCACCGATTTCGGCGCGGTCAAGGGCCAGTAGGCCCCAGTGCGCCGATTCTAGCTTTCCTCAACGGGCGTGGGAAGACTGGTCTGCGACGAATCTCCGTTCGCGCATGCCTTCAGCCAGCGCGAGCGCCGCACAACCGCTAGCCCTTCCCCAGATTGGGCTTCAACGTCAAGCCGAGGCGATCATTCGTCACCACGGACCCAACCCTGCGGGACACCGCACGCCACGGCCAGCCTGGCCAAAGGAGATTGGTGACGTCGCGCGCCCCGCCGAGTGCGGAATGGCTATTCGCTCTGCAGACGGATGTCGACTGCCTGACGGCGGAAGATGGCCGCATGGTGCAGCAGGCTCTTGCGCTTCGGCTTGCTGCCTGTCGTTTGAGCCAGCCGCTCGCACTTCGCGGCCAGGGCTTGTTTGACCTCAGCGAGGCTTGCCTGCTTCTGATACTTGGCCACCGGGCAACTCCTTCAAACTGCGATGTCGACAATACAACTTCAGCCTTCGATTCTAGCAGCGCCACGCCGGTCAGCAAGCGTGAGCCTGACTCGAAACGGTGGTCTGGGTGCCGCCAGCCCCCCGCTCCTCGGATCCAACCTTCTGCAAAGCCCCGCGCACTCAATCGTCAATCCGCTCCACCTGATAGTCCTCCAACTGCACCGAAGCGCCCTGCTGCAGCAGATGCACCATCACCAGCAAACGCTCCGTTCCACGACGTTTGACGACCGTTCCCTCCAACCCCGCCAACGCGCCCGACCGCACCCGGACCCGCATTCCGGGCTCGATCCGCGATTCGGGCGTGAGCGGCGCGTTCGACTGGATGAGTTGCTGGATCTGACGCAGGTCGCGGACCAGTTGGTCGCTATCGATCACGTCCAGCGACCGCGCGATGCAATTGCTGGTGAAGCTCTGTTGCCGCTGTTCGCGGTCGGCGAGCATGAACACATAGCCCGGAAACAACGGCACGAAGGAAGAACGTGTCCGGCCCTGCGCGGAACGCAAGCGGCGCTCGATCACCGGCGCGTAGAAGGGGATCTCCATGCGCAGCAGACGCCGCGCAAGTTCCTTCTCCCGGCGGGGGAGGGTGTGCAGGACAAACCAGGTCGCATCGCCGATGTTGGACCGCTGCAGCAGGTCTTCCGGAAAGGTGTCGGGCTCTTTGGGCAATAGCGGCATGGTGGCGAACTCGTAGAGGATCCGATGTTTGAGTCTACTACTTGCCGGCCCCCGGACAAGCCCGGTGCCGTCAGTTTCCTCCTCGGACCCGTTCTCCCGCGCCTCCGACCATCCCGATCGACATTGGGCGACTTGTTCCAGTAGCCTTGAGTCCTCCCCAAGAAGGCTGGCTCGCCCCCGCGCGGAGCGATGCGGCGGTCATCGGTGGTTCTGTGGCTCAGCCTCATCGCACAACTTGGGGGACGGTCTGTTGTCCGGCACTTCTTCGGCCCCACGGGTACGCAGAAGTGCCTGGTGCTGCCCATCTCCCGGCCCGATTCGCCGCGACTCCCGGCACACGACGTCCGGGGCGACCTCTCGGCGATGGCGTCGCCCAGATCAAAACCGCCGAAGGCCGCGACAAATACGAGAACCTGCTTCGCGGCACCATGGACCGGAAGGTCGCGGACTTCGTCGCCGTGATCGATCCCTGCTTCTACGAAATCGCCCACCACCGACAACTGGACAGCCACCTCCATTGCCCCTCAGATAGATAATGCAATGCGGGCGACCAGCGGGAGCCCGGCTTCACGGTGCAAATCCAACCCTCGTGTTACATTTCTTTTCTGAAGATCAATACATGGCGAGCCCGGTGCATGTGCGCCACGTCGACCCGGTGACGGTTGAGGGTGATTCCGATATGCGAGTTTCCGTCGCCGATTTCCGCCGCGTGGTCGAGGAGTTGCTTCCGTGAGGGCCGCGTTCCGGACGTCCGATCGCCGAACGAATCGTGTTCGCTCCGAACTTCGCCTTGCTCAAATCACACGCCCGGAATAAGATAACCCCGGTGGCCCGCTTCGCGCCCGGTGCCTGTTGCGCCCGGCCGCGAGGCGTTGCGAGCCGTCAGGCGATTCTTTCGCCAGGGCTCCCGGACGCCGTTTTCAAGGGTGCGCGCCGCCTGCGCGCAGGCATCCGGGATGGTCGGGCCGCCATCCCCGCGTTCGCTCCCTACGCGGAGGATGCCGTGTCCGAACAACAGCCGTCCGGCAGTTCCCTTGGATGTCTCGTCCGTTTGTTCTGGATGGTGCTGGGCAACTGTGCTCTCGCACTCTGCCTGATTGGCATCGTCCAGGAACAATGCCTCTCGCTCGGAGTGCTGGATGCAATCTTCTGGCTCACCGTCGCCAGCTTGCTAATCGTGCGCTATGTGGATGTCCGCCACCTCGGTGGGACCACGACCGATGGCCAGCCCGCGACGATGCGCGACTACTGGCGTTACGCCGGCATCTTGCTGGGGGTATCCCTTGCCGCTTGGTTGGCCGCTTATGCGTGGGTCCGCTTCGTGGTCCAACCCTGAGCCAGCCGCGCGCGACGAAGCGTGGAAACGGCTACCGCCCAGCTCGGCGATGTCATGGGGCCGGTCTTCCAGGGCAACGAGCCGGACAGCTACGACGCTCCTTGTCCGACACCCAAGACTTCGCACGTCCGTTGGCCGCTCAACCGTTCAGGTCCTTCAGACCCAAACGCGACAGCCAGCGCCCTTGCGATCGCTTCTCACGATCGGGCGGACCCTCGGGAGCCGCGACTTGCTTGTCCAGCTTGTCGTAGGCCCGCAGCTTCTCGTCAATCTCCAGGCGCTCGCGCGCCAGTTTGGCGCGCTCCAAAGAGATGTCGATCTCGGCCTGACGGAGCGTGTCTTCCCACTGGGTCTGTAGCCGCTTGAGATTCTCGCGCTCTTCACAGATCAGCGAGTCCTTGTCCAGCAACTCGCCCAGCGCCGAAGCGCCGACGGCCAATCCGCCCAGGTTGTTGCTCTGTTCCTGGAGAATCTGACGCATCTCGGCCAGTTCCAGGTCCTTCTCCCGCAGGGCCTGGTCCGTGACGCGGATCACTTCCTGAATCCGGATTCGTTCGGCGACTTGCTCTTCATCTTCGGCGTCGACTTGCTCCAAGGCAGCCAGAATGCGCCGCTTCTCCGCTTCCCAGTTGAGCCCCGGATGGCTCTGCGCAGGCCGTTCCACGGCCCGGTCGACGGCCCGTTCCGGAGCCGGCTTCTGCGCGAGTTGGTTCTCCAATTCTGTGTTGCGGCTCCGCAATTGGCGGAGGTCGGCCATGGCCATTTCCAGACGCCGCTGCAAGTCGCTGTCCGCGACCGTCGTGGGAGCCGGCTCTTTGGCCGCCGTGGTGGCCATTTGCTCCAACTCGGCCTGACGACGGCGCAACTCCTTCCATTGGTGTTGCCGCTGAGCGTGCAACTCCCGCGCGATGCGCCGCCGCTGGTTCTCCGTCTCCAGGCGTTCCGAACGGATCGATTCTTGCTGCGTATCCAGTTCTGCCGCTCGTTGCTGCAGCCGGTTCCGCAACTCCATCAGCTCGGCCTGCTCGCGCTCGTGTCCCTGCTCGGCCTGTTCCACGGCCCGAAACTTCTGCTGCAGCTCGGCCTCGGCCAATCCAATCTGCGTCTGCCGCTCGACCAGAACCTGCCGGCCGCGCTGCAACTGGTCCTGAAAGCGGCGCAGACGCTCCGAAAGCTCGCTCTCAATGCGATGGGCCCGCCGTCGTTGGTCCGCCAGGAACGCGCGCACCCGTTGCCGCTGCTCGGCCAGCGTGCGAGCCAAGTCTTCACCGGTCACGGGGGGTACAGGAAGGGCGTCCATCAACGTTCCCAATGGTGCGGCATTTCCCTCTATAGCTATAGGCCACCCGGGCCACCCGGTCAAAGCCGGAGCCCCTCGGGCCGGATTTGTCGATTATGGCGACGCGCCGTGCAACCACACCCATGACGGGTGCCTCGCCGCGCGTGCCTCCTGCTGAGACCGTTAACGGTCCTGATTGGGGGACAAATTGCGGATATAACGCACGAACTGAGCTTCCAGCATACGCAGATCACTCCCGAACACGTCCGTGAAGTCGGCCTTCCGTTCGGCCGCCGTGTAGGTCGAAAACGGCGCCCGCCGCGCCGTCCGTCCCAGGTACTCAAAGTACTTCTGGGGCCGCGTCTCGACCAGGTAGAAGGTCAGGGCCCAGGCTTCGGCATACGCCGCCCCCGGCGCCTTCCGAAACAACTGGTCGGAAGCGACCACATCCATCAGCAACTCCGGCGAATGCTTGCTCAGTACCCCCGTCTGAAAATCCTCCAGGCGACCGACATTCAGCCGCTCGCGCTGCAGTCGGAACTTGCCGGAATCGTATACGCCCGGCGCCTCGAACATCGTCGCCAGCCCCTCGGCCACCCACCGTGGCGGATGCGCGAAGCGGCTGTGGATGCCGGTATTGAAAGCCGTCTGGTGTGTCGCCTCGTGGATCAAGACGCTGGCATTCTGCCGCCAGTCTTTCTCGTCCGACCGGCCCCCGCCCACGTCATACAGAATGATCCGGTTGGATTCTGGCGCATAGAACCCCAGGATCCCCCGGGACACGGGCATCCCCTGCGCGGCCGCATAACGCTGGAATTCCTGCTGGTTGCGGCACACGATCCCGATCAAGGGAAACGGAGGCTCTTGCGGGCGAAAGCCGCGCACCGAGAAGTACACCAAGGCCGAACGGTACAGATCCTCGAATCGCTGCGCCCACAGATCGCGTTGCCCTTGCGGATGCGCCACCACGTAGTGCCCGGTCCCCGAAACATCGAACCCCTTCCCCAGTTCCTTCAGCAAGGTCGCGCGCAACTCGGAGATCGGGAGGCTGCTGAATCGTTCCGCCGACTTGCGGAACTCGCTGGCCTCTTGAGGTTCGAACTGCCACAACCGGCCATCGCGGCCCAGCAGCAGGACCTCGTCGCTCTTCCAGGCCATCGCCGCGCCTTCGATCCGCTGCCCGCGCAGCATCAACTCGATCATAGGCCGATCCAGGCCCGCCGCCGGCACACTCGGCGTGGCCAACCATAGGCAGCCTGTGATGACCAACGGCAGTCGCATTCCTTTGCCCTCTACATGATGGCGAAATAGTTGTCCGCGGCGGCGTCGAGGGCCTCGCGGCTGACCGCCAGCGGCAGTTCGTGGAAGGTGCAGTAGATGCACACCTGCCGCAACAGATCACGCGCGTGGCAAAAGCGCATCGGCCGCCCCGCGGCCTTGAAGTGCGTCTCGATCAGGTAGTCCAACATCGGCGGTTCGTAACTGATCTCCAGGGCCCGCGCCGTTTGCTGAAATACCTGCCGGAAGTCGCTCTCGCTGGGATCGCCGATGTCGATCTTGTAGGGAATCCGCCGCAAGAAGGCCTCATCCACCAGTTGCTTGGGCTCCAAATTCGTGGAAAACACGATCAACTGGTCGAAGGGCACCTGGAACTTGCGACCGTTGGCAAGGCTCAGATAGTCGTGACGCTTTTCCAAAGGCACGATCCAGCGATTCAGCAGCTCCGTCGCGCTGACGCGCTGCCGGCCAAAATCGTCGATCACCAGAGCCCCGCAATTGGCCTTCATCTGCAAGGGCGCTTCGCTGATCCCGGTCGCCGCGTTCGTCACGACCTCCAGGCTGTCCAGGGTCAACTCGCCACCCACGATGATCGTGGGCCGACGCACGCGAATCCACCGCTTGTCAATCCAGTCCGCACGATCCTCGGCCGCCGTCGAAGGCAAGGCCTCGTGATTCCCCGGATCGTACAAACGCACGATCTCTCCAAAAATGCTCACGGCCCGCGGCAGCCAGATGCTCTTCCCGTAGGCCCGCATGATGCGCTCGGCAATGCTCGTCTTGCCGTTGCCCGGCGCGCCGTACAAGAACAACCCCAGGCCGGCGCTCATCGCCTGCCCCAGTTGGCTGAGGATGTTCGGCGCCAACAGCAGATCGCTGAAGGCCCGCTTCAAATCGGCCATCCGCGGGCGCTGCCGCGTGATCGACTGCGCCTGCACGCTCAACATGTAGTCCCGCAGCGAGACCGGAGCGGTGCCAAAATAGGTGCAACGCTGTGAATAGCGGCGCGCTCGATCGCATCCCGGCTCGGTCAACTCATACACGTAGTCGCTGACCGGCGCCGACGACTTGTAGACCAGCAACAGCGACTCTTTCAACTGCCGCAACAAACGCTCGATCAACCGAAAGGGCAGATGGATCTGGTCGGCGATGTCCCGGCCCGACGCCGCGCCCCTATTCAGCAGATACTTCAGGACCAGCGACTCAATTTCGTTGCGGCTGAGCCCGGTCTCGTCGATCGAGGTCGGAGCCAAGGGCGTGAAATCATCGCCGCTAGCCATCCGGCGATCCGACGGCACCTGCACCTCCGCGTGCGACGGCCGGTCGTCTCCGTTCGCCCCGCCGCTCGGCGCGGGCCGGCCGGCCTGAGACTGCGCGATCGCTAGCCAAGGATCGTCCCCTTCCAGCGACCCCCCCTGTCCCGCCAGGATCTCCACCAACCGCTGACGGAACGCATCGTTAGAGCCTATCTCGGTCGTGGTCGTCATACCGATTCTCGGTTCGTGGTCCTTCCCCCAAAGTCGCGTGCGAGCACGGACCCTATGCGCAAAGCATAGCTTTTCCTATAGAGGATGGCCGTTCAGCCCCCCCGCCAGCATCGCGATGGTCGACAAGGTCGTCTCCTGAAGGCCACACCCGTCCCTTTGCATCCCCTCCATCGCCCTTTGCCTGGCAGGGGGTTGGAGTCGGTCGTACAATGCACCGGGGTGCGGAAATAACAAGACGTGTTGCGCAACTCTCTTGGGGAGACGGGGTTCCATGCTTTCGTCCCTGGTTGGCTGGTTGCTGGTCTACGCGGCACTGTCGGCCGAAGACGCTGCCTCGCTCCAGGTCCGCCAATGGGTGCGACAACTCGATGCACCACAAGCGACCCAACGCGACGCGGCCGAACAAGGCCTGCTGCAAATGGGCCCCGCGGCGCTCGATATCCTCCCGGACACGGCGACCGGCCTTTCCGCCGAGGCGATCCATCGGCTGACTCGCATACGCCAACAGTTACAGCAGCGCCGCTCGGCGGCCACGATCCAGCCTTCCACCGTAACTCTCAGCACCACGGCCACCGTCCCGGAAGTCTTGGAGGCCATTGCACGCCAGACGGAAAACCCGCTGTCGTTCCCCCAATGGTCGGAAACCTCGCGCCGGCAGATGATCGCAGTCGATTTCCACCAACGCCCCTTCTGGTCCGCCTTGGATGAAGTTCTGCAACGGGCCGGTTTGGCCCTGGAAACCTTCAGCGGCCTGCGCGTGATCGAATCGGGCTCCAGGTCCCGCTTCCGCGAGCACGTCCAATACCACGGTCCTTTCCGCCTGGAGCCGATCGAGATCCATGCGCGTCGCGACTTGCGCGAGTCGCAATCCGGACAGTTGCTGCTCACGCTGCGCGTCGCCTGGGAGCCCCGCCTGCGGCCCATCGGCGTCCAGCAGAAACTGCGCGACTTGCGGGCCGTGGATGAAAGCGGGCTCGCGCTGCAGACAACCAGCCCCTTAGCCACCGAAGACCTCCTCCAAGGGGCCAGGGCCGTGGGCGCCAATCCTATCCTGTCCTTCAAGCTGCCGCCGCGATCATCGCAGCGCATCGCTTTGCTGCAAGGCAAATTGCACTTCACGTTGCCGGGACGCGTCGAGGCTTTCCGTTTCCCGTTGTCGGGTAAGCCCCAGAACATCTCCAAGCGGATTGGCGCCGCAACGGTCGTCTTGGAGAGCGTGCGCCAGGTGCCCTTGAATCCGGCTGCCGCGGAGTTGCTGGCTCAAGTCCGCCGCCAGCGACTTGGCCCCCAGGCCCCGCCGGTCCAACCCGATCCGGCGGCTTGGCAGGTGCGGATGCGCGTCCGCTTCGATCGGCCGGGCACGGCCCTCGAATCGCACCGCTTGTGGATCACGGAGAACGCGGCTTATCTGCAGGGCGCCGACGGCCGACGGATCGCGAACTTTCGCGTCGAGGCCACGCAGCAGACAGAAGATGAGTTCGGCGCCGCGTATCTCTTCGACGTGCCGGGCGCGATCGAGGACTATGTGTTCGTGTACGAAAGCCCTACGGCGATCTTGGAACACGTCCTGGACTACCAGCTCAAGGATATTCCGTTGCCGTGAGCACATCGCGCAAGTGCAACGGATCGGCCGGATCCCATCGCAACATCTGCTCGACGATCTGGCTGGCCATGTGCGGCTGGCCCTGCTGCTTGAAGGCCCAGGCCAACCCTTTGCCCGACAGGTAGAAGGACCGATTGGCTGGTCGGTCGGCCGGCAAACGGCCCGAAAACTCGGGGCCCAGCGCGGCCCGCCCCAGTTCGAAGGCCGTGCCAAAGTGCCCCCGCGCCAGTTCGTAGTCGGCCTGCTCCAAGGCCACCTCGCCCAGAAGTTGGTGCCCCTCCACAAAGGCCTTGCAGCCCGACAGCAGCCACCGCAACTCGTCCACGGCCACGTCGCTCTCTCCGGCCGCGAGCATCTCGCGAACTTCTTCGATGTCGTCGGCGCGCGCTCGTGCGCAGGGCGGGTGCTGCAACTCGAATTCCTCGCCGGCCACGCGGCGCAGTCCGAGACGTGTCCGGCCTGTGGAAGAGTCTCGTCGACCTGTCGGTTTGCGTTTGCCCATGCGGCTCTCGGTTTGGTGACCGCACACGAGTCGGGAACTGGCGTCCTCGGCCTCCGCGCGGTGGGTTGTCAGGATGCAGACTAGCGTATGCCCCGCCGATCGTCCAGGGGCCGCGCTTGGCTGGCGATGCCCCAACGGATATGATGAGGGCAAATCCTCCATCCCTGATCTGAGTCGTGTGTCCCATGAAAGTCGCCTATTTCACCGCCCTGCGAGAGATGGAAGTACGCGAAGAGCCGCGGCCTGAGTTGACCCGTCCCATGGACGTGCTGCTGCGGATCGAGCGCCTTGGCGTATGCGGTTCCGACGTGCACTACTACACCGAAGGCGGGATCGGCGACCAACGCCTGCAGTACCCGGCGTCATTGGGGCACGAGTTCTCCGCCACCGTGGTCCAAGCCGGACCGGAGGTGCGCGGCTTGCAGCCCGGCGATCGCGTCGCCGTCGATCCAGCCCTGTCTTGCGGACATTGCGACCAGTGCCGCAACGGTCGGGCCAATACCTGCCGCCATTTGCAGTTCCTGGGCTGCCCGGGCGAAGCCCCCGGCGCCGCCGCCGAGTATCGCGTGCTGCCGGCCGAAAATTGCTTTCCGATTCCCGAGACCATGAGCCTGGACGATGCGGCCCTGGTCGAGCCCTTGTCGATCGGCTTGTACGCGGCACGTCTTGCCGCGCTGCGGCCGGAAACTCGCGTAGCCATCCTCGGCAGCGGCCCGATTGGGCTCTGCGTTCTGTTGTGCTCCAAGGCCTTGACCCAGTGCCGGGCCTACGTCACCGACCTGCTCGATCCCCGCCTGCGCGCGGCCCAGGCCTGCGGCGCCGATTGGACCGGCAATCCGCGGCAAAGCGACGTCACGGCCGCGATCTGCCAACAGGAACCCCTGGGGCTGGACGTGGTGTTCGAATGCTCGGGCGATCCACAGTGCCTGGACGATGCGCAGCGCATGCTAATGCCTGGCGGAACCTTGGTCCTGGTGGGCATTCCCGGTGTGCGCCGAGTGGACTTCGACGTGCACGTCATGCGCCGCAAGGAGTTGACCTTTAAGAACGTCCGCCGTCAGCGCGATTGCGTGGCTCCGGCCATCGAACTGGTGGCCAACCGCCGCGTCGACTTGTCGCCCTTGCTCACGCACCGCTTTGCCATGCCGCGAATGCAGGAGGCCTTTGAACTGGTAGCCGCTTACGGCGACGGGGTGATCAAGGCCGTGGTCGAACTCGCGTAAGCACAGAGAACCGACGACCAACAAAAAACCGTTCCTCGCCCTGGACCGCGTTCAGGATGGCACGGTCCGAGGGCGAGAAACGGCATCGTCCGGGAGGACGGAGCATTCGCTTCTGTGTACAATCGTGTCAGAACCGCCAGGTTCTGGTCGCGTCTCCAGTTCTACAGAAACCCGCGACTATTGCGCTACGGGACCGGGGAAGGCCTGAGGCGCAACGCCGCAACCCGTGGCGCAGGGGTCGCAGGGTGCGTAGGATTGGACCGGCGTAGGGCAGGCCGTAGCGCAGGGGTCGCCGCGACGGAACATCCAGTCGCAGCAACGGCAACCCATCGCGCTGCCAGCGAGCATCGCTACAGCCGTCAGGATCAGTAGCCTCTTCATTCCAGAAATCTCCCTTACAAAGCGTATCATTGCCACCGCAGCGAATTGACAAGCAACTCTACACCACACCGAACGATGTGCAAACGCAACGACGTGGTTTTCTTGCTGCCCACGCGTTGCCTTTTTCCTGCCGTGCCGTTAATCGCAGGCTACACTTGCTGTGTAAGATGAACCGGTCGAAAAGACCGCAAGGCTTCCGAAGAGTCTCCGGGCTCCGCCGGTGTACGACTCGAGGGTACAAACGATGCATTCGCGCATGACGCGACTTTCGATCGCTCTGTTCCTGCTCTGGGGCGTCTCCGGCTTCGCGGCCGCACAACCGGTCCAGACTCCGTCTGCGGACCAAACCTGGTTCGTGGACACGCATGCCGCGTGCTGCGCCGAGTTGGAAACCGCATGCTTCAGCCAGCTTCAGCCGGATCAGTGCTGGGCCGCAGCAAACCTGGATGCCTTCCTCGCCACCGACGATCCGAACCTGCCGACCGTAGTCTTCGTGCCCGGCAATCGCGCCACGCGTCAGGATGCGATGGACATGGCTTGGCAAGTCCAGCAGCAACTGAAGGCCTGCGGCGCAGGTTGTGTGCGGATGGTGGCCTGGTCCTGGCCCGCTGAGCGGATCTCACGCCGCAACCGGCCGGATGTGCGTGCCAAGGCGTGCCGCAGCGATGTCGAATCGCACCTCTTGGGCCAACTCCTGTCGCGCGTCAAGCCCGAGGTCCGCGTCAGCCTCGTGGGATACAGTTTCGGAGCGCGCGTCATCGGCGGCGGATTGCACCTGGTCTCTGGCGGAACCCTCAACGGCTACGCTCTCCCGCAAGCAGTGCAGCGCGCACCCATGCGCGCCGTGTTTGTCGCCGCCGCCATAGACACCGACTGGCTCCTGCCGGGCCACCGGCACGGCCTGGCCACCATGCAACTGGAACACCTCCTGGTCACGGTCAACTCGAACGATCCGGGCCTCCGCTTCTACCCACTGATGTACCGCGTCGGCGGTCCCCAGGCCCTGGGCTACGCCGGCCCGGCCTGCTGCGGTTGCCCAGATGAGAAGTTGGAACTGCTCGACGTCACCTGCTCTGTGGGACGCCACCACGGCTGGGAATTCTACTTCTGTTCGCGCGGACTTCTCGCGCGACTGCCCTGGTATGGCTTCGTGAGCGAGTAGCTCGGCCCACCAGATCGTCTCGCAGCGGCCCAAGGTCGCCCCCTGAGGCCGTTTGCCTCTCTCGCCAGGCTGCCGATTTCCATGGGCCAACCGGCCGCGTACTCCGTAGCCTGTGGCGCATGCAAGCATCCACGGCGCGCGATGCACTCGTCGACCCTTGGGGGTCCGTGCCTGCGGTCACATGGCCGTCATCTCGGTGCAAATTTGCACAGTAAATAAGGCGGCATTTTTGCAGAAAGTGTTGCAGCGACCACGCCCCTAAGCTACAATCGCCCTCATGCCCGCCACCCTCCACCAAATCGCCCGCGCCGCCAAAGTCTCCGTCAGCACCGCCTCACGCGCCCTCAACGGCCATCCCGCTATCAGCTCCCAAACCGCGCAACGCGTTCGCTCCGCCGCCCAACGCCTCCAATACCGTCAACGCCGCTCCCATCGCCGCTGGGAAGCTCGCCGCTCCCTGGCCGGAACCCACGTGGCCGTCGTTTCCCTCGGCATGGACCGCTCCTTGATGGCGCTGCCGGTCATCGGCGGCATCTTGGCCGGGGCCGAGGCGGCCTTGTCCGATGCCGGAGCCACCGTGCAGTTGGCCCACGTGCCCCTGGTCGATCAGCCCCCGCCCAGTCTCCTGCGACAAAAACTCGACGGCGTGATTCTCAGCGGCGCGCTGCAAGGCGATATGCTCAGCCAGGCCGGCGGCGAATTGCTCGCTCGCCTGCGAACCCTGCCCGCCGTGTGGCTGCTGGGCCGCCCGCGCGGCTGCTGGGGCGATGCCGTGGTCGCCAACGATTATCAGGTCGGCGCCTGGGCCGCCGAATATCTTGTCCACCACGGCCACCGCCGACTGGCCTTCGTCAATCCCAAGCCAGACCACATCCTCTTCATGCGCCGCGAGGACGCCTTCGTGGCGACCGCCCGGCGATTGGGAGCCAACGTGCGGTGCTACTGTCACGAACCGCCACAGCACTGGGAACTCCCCTTGAAAGCGCCGGTCGACGTCGAGACCGTCCAGGGCTTGATCGACGAACTCCTGGCGGACGACCCCCGCCCGTCCGCCATCTTCGCCGCCGCTGACAGCGTGGCGGTTTTGGTCTATCGGGCCCTGGCGGTTCGCGACCTCCGCGTGGGACGCGATATCAGCGTGATCTCGGGCAACAACGATCAGCCCCTGATCGCCGGTCTGCACCCAAAGTTGACGACCACCGACGTCCACCCTTCCGACATCGGACGTCTGGCGGTGGGGCAGCTGGCGATGCGACTCTCCTGCGCCAACGCCCTGCCCGAAAGCGAATTGATGATCCCGCCGGCTCCGGTCGAGGGCGAATCGGTCGCCAGAATCGGAGGATAACCCCCAACACCGCGACCAGCCTTGCGGCCTCGTTACTCACCTGAGATGCCATAACTCACGGGAGTCTCCTATGAACGCGGATCGACGGTCGTTCTTGAAGCAAACGAGCTTGATCTCTGGAGCCGCCGTGCTCACCTGGCCAGTGCCGTCCCTGCTGGCCTCGCCCCCGGGAGATACGCTGCGTCTGGGGGTGATCGGCTGTCAACGTGGCCGTGCCGTAGCCAAGGACTTCAAGGAGGTTGGCGCCAAGATCGTCTCGGTCTGTGACACGGATGAGGCCCGGATGGACAAGCTCCGCAAGGAGGTCGAGGCCGAAAAGGCCGTACCCGACCTGCGGCGCATCCTGGACGACAAGTCGATCGACGCAGTGGTGATCGCCACGCCCGACCACTGGCACGCCCCGATCGCGATCTTGGCCTGCCAGACCGGCAAGCACGTCTACGTCGAGAAGCCCTGCTCGCACAACATCCGCGAGGGCCGGCTGATGATCGAAGCCGCGCGCCGTTCTGGCCGCGTCATGCAGGTTGGCTCGCAAAGCCGCAGCACAACGCCCATCCGCGAAGTCATCCAACTGCTCCGCGAGGGAGCCGTCGGAGAGATCCTCGCGGCCAAAGCCTGGAACAGCCAACTGCGGCGCAACATCGGGCACGAGAAGCCCTGCGAGCCGCCGGCCGGGTTCGACTACGACATGTGGGTCGGCCCCGCGCCCATGCGCCCGTTCCGGGCGAACTGCCATCACGGCACCTGGCGCTGGTGGTATGATTTCGGCGCCGGCGACATCGGCAACGACGGGATCCACGAGTTGGACATCGCCGTCTGGGGCTTGGGCGTCGAGACGCATCCCGAAGTGATCAGCGGCCACGGTTCCAAGACCTTCTTCGACGACGACCAGGAGTTCCCCGATACCCAGTATGTCACCTACCAGTTCCCGGCCGCGCCCGGCGCCAAGCCCAAACTGCTCATCTACGAACAGCGGATCTGGTCCCCTTACGTGCAGGAAGGCCATGAGAACGGCGACGCCTTCTACGGCACCAAGGGCTACCTGATTCTGGGCAAGGAGAATGGCTGGGCCCTGTACGGGCCGAAAAACCGCCTGATCCGCGAGGAGAAGTGCAAGTATTCCACCATCGAGCACGCCCAGGACTTCATCGACGCGGTCCGCTCGGGCCGGCGTCCGAACGCCGACATCGAGGTGGGCCACCGCTCGGCCACCTTGTGTCACCTGGCCAACATCCTCACCCGGACCGGTCACGGTAGCCTGCGGTTCGACCCGAAGACGGAGAAGTTCAGTAACGATACGCAGGCCGACGCCCTGCTGCACCGCACGTACCGCGAAGGGCACTGGGCCGTGCCGCGCGAGGCGTAACATGGGCCAGGAGGCTTGGCAGGCAGGCCCACAGATTGGTTCCGTCAGGCACAGGTGCCTGATCTATCAGATTCAAATGCAGAACATCCCTGTTTCAAGGAGTAGCGAGATGAAGAATGCCCCGAACCGTCGTGAGATGCTGGGAATGCTGGCCGCCGGACCGGCCGCGCTGGGAATGATGATCTCGGCCACCCAAGGAGCCGAAAGCTACCCGGCGGGCAAGATCCTGATGCCCATCGGCGACGCCACCGAGTGCGTCGATACGCTCTACCCCTACTTCCGCGTGCAGGAAGAGGGCTACAAGGCCGTGGTCTGCGGGCCAGAGGCGCGCAAGTATCACATGGTGCTGCACGAGGTGCCGCCGGCATCCGGGATCCCCTGGGATATCACCGAAGAACGTCCCGGCTATCATATCCAGGCCGAGGTGGCCTTCCGCGACGTGAAGCCCGAGGAGTATGCGGGCCTGTTCGTCAGCGGCGGGCGGGCGCCCGAGTACCTGCGCTACGACAAGGACCTGATGCGCATCACGCGGCACTTCTTCGAGGCCAACAAGCCGGTGGCCGTGGTGTGCCACGGAATCGAGATCGTCAGCGCGGCGGGCGTGATTCGCGGACGGACCGTCACCACGGTGGCCAAGTGCGCTATGGACGCCGAGCAGGGCGGGGCCAAGTATGTCGATCAGCCGATCGTGGTCGACGGCAACATGGTCAGCGCGCGAACCTGGCACGACAACGCCCCCTTCATGCGCGAGTTCATCCGCATGCTGCTCAAGGCCCGCGGCTAAGCCGCGTCCGGGGTGCGAATGCAAGGGTACAAATGCAAGGGTGCCATGGCCACGCTTGCGTGGCCATGCTGGTGTGAGCGATGGAACCCCAAGACGATCCGCTCGAGCACGGCACCCAGGAATGTGTTCTCCGTAGTCCCGGAATCAAAGGAACGTGCGAAGCATGCGAACGTGGACACGTCGGCAGTGGTTGATCGCCACAGGCGCGGCGGCCTTGGCCGCTGCGATGCCCAGGCACAGCGTCCTCCGGGCCGCGGAGCCAAAGGGCCAAGGCATGACCCTCAGCATCGGCACCTACAGCCTCACCGGCATGACGGTCGAGCAGGGCATCGCCCTGGTGGCCGAATTGGGCTTCGACGCCCTGGAAATCTCGGTGCAGCCCGGCCAGGCGGGCGAGCCGTCCAAACTCCCGCCCGAACGGCGCAAGCAGATCCGCGCCCTGCTCAACGCCAAGGGGTTGGCCCTCACCTCGCTGATGGAGAACCTCCCGCCGACAACCGACGACAAAGCCCACGCGGCCAGCGTCGAGCGCATGCGCCAGGCCATGCAACTGGCGCACGACCTGTCGCCCGACGATCCTCCCCTGGTGCAGACAATCCTGGGCGGAGGCCAGTGGGAGGACAAGAAGACGCTCTTCCGCGATCGGGTCGGCGACTGGCTGCAGGTGGCCAAACAGGCCGGCGTCGTTCTGGCGATCAAGCCGCACCGCATGCAGGCCATGTCCCGGCCCTGCGAGGCCATCTGGCTGCTCGGCCAACTGGGCCACAGCCCCTGGCTGCGCATGGCCTACGACTACGGGCACTACATCTACCGCGACATGCCCCTGGAGGCCACCGTGGCCGAATCGCTCCCCTACACGGCCCTGGTGGTCGTCAAGGACACAATCCTTGAAGGGGACAAGACCCGCTTTGCTCTGGCCGGCGAGACCGGTACGATCGATTACCCCAAGCTGCTGCGTCTGTTTCACGACGGCGGCTATCGCGGCGACGTCTGCTGCGAGGTGAGCGCGCAAATCTGGAAGCAGCCGGGCTACGATCCGGCGGCCACCGCCAGAACGTGTTACCAGAACATGGCCGCGGCGTTCGATGCGGCCGGCGTACCACGACGACACGCCACCCCCGTTCGCTGAGGCTCCCACCGTTTCGTTTTGCGATCGATTAAACGAGTATATCCCCTCCTGGAGGTCCCGCCATGACGCATCCCGCCACCCATTCGCGACGCACGTTCCTCGCAGCGACCGCCGCAGCCGCCGCGAGCCCCTTCGTCCCCTACACTTTCACGGCCAACGCCCAACAGAAGGCCCGCCCCCGATCGAAGAACGATCGGCCACGCGTCGGCTCGATCGGCATGCGCTACCAGGGCACGGTCATCGCCCTGAAGGCCCAGGACTACGGAGACATCGTGGCGATTGCCGACGTGGACCGCCACGTGCGCGAGCAGGCCCGCGCGAGCTTCGGCAGTACCCCGGCCATCTTCGAGGACTATCGCAAGCTGCTGGATCGCAAGGATGTGGACCTGGTCACCATCGGCACGCCCGACCACTGGCACAGCAAGATGGTCATCGACGCCTGCCGAGCCGGCAAGGACGTGTACGTCGAGAAGCCCATGACGCTGACCATCGAGGAAGGTCGGCAAATTGCCAAGGTCGTCAAGGAGACCGGGCGCATCGTGCAGGTCGGCTCCTGGCAGCGCAGCGACTTCCGCTTCCGCCAGGCCGTGGAAATGGTCCACCAGGGGCGCCTCGGCAAGCTCCAACGCGTCGAGGTCATCCTGGGCAAGAACCAGCAGGGCGGCCCCTTCAAGCCGTGCGATCCGCCCAACAACCTCAACTGGGACCTGTGGCTCGGCCAGGCCCCCGTGGTGCCTTACATCCAGGAACGCTGCCATTACACGTTCCGCTGGTGGTACGCCTACTCCGGCGGCCAGATGACCGACTGGGGCGCGCACCACATCGACATCGCTCATTGGGGCATCAACTCCAATCCCGTCGAAATCGAAGGCCAGGCCACATTCCCCAAGACCGTCAACGGCTACGACGTGGCCACCGACTTCTCGGTCCGCTATCGCTACGCCAATGGCGTGGAATTGACCGTCAGCGATACCGGCCGTAACGGCATCATGTTCATCGGCACCGAGGGACGCATCTTCGTCAACCGGGGCGACCTGACCGGCAAGCCGGTCGAGGAACTCGCCTCCAACCCGCTGCCGCGCGACAAGTTCAAGGCCTACGACTTCGACAACCTCGATCGGCCCGAACGCGTCGGCAAGCTCGACGCGATTATCAACCACATGGGCAACTTCTTCGACTGCGTCAAGGCCCGCCGCACACCGCTGTCGAACGTCGAATGCCAACACCGGGCCGTGAGCGTCTGCCACCTGGGCAACATCGCGATGCGCCTGGGGCGCAAGCTGCAATGGGATCCTGACAAAGAGCAGTTCGTCGGCGACGCGGAAGCCAACGGCTGGCTGCGCCGCGAACAGCGCAAACCCTACCAGATTGACGTGAAGGTGGGGTAGACGACGCCAAGGCGAGCCATCGTGGTCGGGGTGCCGCAAGATATAAGAGGTCGCAAGGAGCCTTCTTGCGACCGCGCCGCCGCGATAGGCAAGCTATCGGGGCCCCCCGCGTTTCTTGCCGCAGAAGCGATCTGCCGCGATCTCTTCTTGCCCGGCCAAGAACGCATCGGCTAGACTAGAGGGCCTATTGGGTGTCAGAAAAGGAATGTCGTGGCTGTCCCGGCCGTTGCCCGGGAAAACCGGCCTCCCGATGGTCGGCCTCACGGCATTACTTACCTGAGACGCAATAGACGAAGGCCGCCCCTGGCGGCGCGCGCTCGTTGTGCCCCAAGGAACCCGCCGTGCATTGCTACCCCGCCTGCTTCGCGCTGTTCAGCCTTGTCTGCGCGGCCTCGGCCGACAACTGGTATCAAGACAGCTTCTTCCTTTTGCACGAAGACCATCACACGCAGGGCCGGTTCGAGGTCGGGCGCGACGCCAGCCTCGAAGAGACCATGCGTTTGCTGGCCGTCTGCAAGCCCGACCTGATCCAGATCCACGCCAAGGGCAATCCGGGCTGGACGACCTATCCCAGCAAGATCGGTTTCACTCCGCCCAAGTTGGCCAACGACGTGATGGCCATCTGGCACGCGGCGGCCCAACGCGGCGGCTATCACTTCTCCGCTTACTACAACATCGGGCGCGACGGCGAGATCATGACTCGGCACCCGGCGTGGAACCGCGTTCAGGCCGACGGGCAGCCGGTCGATCGGGCCCTCTGCTACCACTCGGGCGTGGCCGAAGAGTACCTCTGGCCCATGGTGGAAGAGGTCCTCCGCACCTACCGGCCCGAGGGTTTCTGGTTCGACGGCTCCTGCTTCACGGTGCAGCCCTGCTACTGCGCGGCCTGCCGGAGACGATTCCAGCGCGAGAAGCAGATGGAGTTGCCCCACGGCCCCAAGGATCGCGGCTGGGCCGATTTTCAGGAGGTGCAGCGCCAGATCTACCGCGAATTCGTCGCGCAGACCGCTCAACGCATCCATCAGACTGATCCGCGGTGCCTTGTGGCCGTCAACTGGGCCTATTCCCTGCGCATGCCGGAGAAGCCGAACGCCGGCGTGGCCTACCTGACCGGCGACATCGGCAACCGCGTGGAAGGCCTCTCGCCCGAGGCCCATTGGTACGATTCGCAGGGCCTTCCCTTCGACCTGATGACCACGGTCTTCACGCACGAAGAAGGGCGGCCTGCGTGCGAAGAGCCAACACAACAAACACCGCCTCGATGCGTCCCCAAGCCAGTCCCCCAGCTTCAGCAGGAAATGGCCGTGATCATCGCCAACGGCGGCCGGTACTTCGCCTGGGACAATCCTTCACCGACCAGCGGCTTGTCCGAAGAGCGCTTCGCGCACATGGGCCGGGCGGTGGCCCCGTTCCTCCGCGAGCGACAACCTTGGTGCCTGGGTTCACGCCGTTTGCCGGACGTGTCCTTGTTGCACAGCGCGGCGGCCCACTATGCGGCCGCGTCCGACAATCGGGCGTCGTTTGCCAAGCAGAATAATCGCATCGACGGGGCGACGGCAGCCCTGGCCCGATTGCACCTCAATTACGAGATGATTCCCGACTGGCGTCTGGCCTCCGGCGACGTGCGCAGCCAACTGCTGGTGGTCGAACATCCCAAGGTGGTCACCGCCGAGATGGCCCAGGGCGTGATCGACTTCGTACGCCGCGGCGGCGGCGTGCTCTGGTCCGGCATGGGCCTGCAGAAACAGCCAAAGCTGCAAGCATTGTTCGGACTGAGCCTGACGACCGGCCCCGATGGCCCTGAACCGCTGCAAGCGACCGCTGGCCAGGAGGTTCAGCGATTCGAGCATTGGCTGTTTCGGGTCACGCGCACGTCGGCCAAGACCCTGCTCGAAGTTCAAACGGCCGATGGCCAGCCCCACGCGCTGCTGACCTGCAACGCGTTCGGCAAAGGACGGGCGTTCTACGTAGCACTGCCCCTGCTGACCAGGCACGGCAAGCAGACGGTGCCCGAGGAATTGGTCCGGGAGATCTTTGCCAAGGCCCTGCCTCCGTCGGAACGCCTGTTGACCACAACGGCCCCCGAGCGCGTCGAGGCCGTGTTGCGCCAGCAGGGCGAGCAACTGGTCATTCACCTGGTGAACCTGGACGTCGGGCAGCGGGAAAGGACGGTGGTGGGCGGCCGGCCCAACGTCGCGATTCGGTCGCTGGCGCCCGCCCCGCCGTGCCGAGTGTCGCTCCGCCTGGCGGCCTCGCCCAAGTCGGTGCGTCTGGAGCCGCAGGGCAAGGAACTAACCGGAGGAACGTATGCGGACGGCCGGGCCACGCTCGATGTGCCCGGGTTTGAAGTGCACCAGATGATCGTCGTCCAGCCGTAACCCCGCCATTGTCCGGCGGAGAGCCCGACCCTGTCGCTACTGTAGGCCTCTCAAGGCCGCGGGCGCGAGTGCCATGGATCTTCCTCTGCCCTCCGATCGGCCCCGCCGCGGCCGATCGGTTACTCCCCGGTCGGAGCGTCATCCGGCGGCAACGCGGCTTGCGGCGAGCCCGCCGTGTCCGCCGTGTCGTGGTACACGGCCACGTCGTCAATGCCGTCGCCGTCGAAGTCGCCGGCAGCGGGCAGGTCGTTCGGGCCACCCAACTGGAAGACCTTGTCCTGCGCGTCGAGTTCGTGATTGCCGTTGGAATCCAGGTAGAACGTGCCGCGGCGAAAGACCCCCAGATCGTCGATGCCGTCGTCGTTCCAATCACCGACGACGGGAATATCGCCGGGACGGCCAAACTTGACGAACAGGTCCCCTTCGTTCCACTTGCCGTTGCCGTCGCTGTCGAGATACCATTTGCCCTCGCGGAACACGCCGGTCGTGGCCACACCGCCGCCGTTCCAGTCGCCCGCGACGGCCTTGTCGCCTTCATTGCCGAAGCGGTAGACGTGGTCAATCACGTCGGCCCGAACGCGCCCGTTGGCGGCGTTCTTCATCGTTCGGAACTCACTGGCGGCGTTCTGCCGGTCGGGAGGGATGTTCTTGAACACGCCCTGCGGAACGTTCTGCGGATCAGGTTGGCCGGGTTCGGCCTCGATCGCGCGCTCGTCGCCCGGCCAACTTGGGCCGAAGATGCCGATATCGGTCTTTCCATCGCCGTCCCAGTCGCCGGTCACCGGCTGATCTTCGCGATTCTCCTGTTGACCGATACGCGCCCAAAGGTCGCCGTCGTTCCACACGCCATCGCCGGTGACGTCCAGGTACCACTGGCCAACCAGATAGACACCAACGTCGGCTTTGCCGTCGCCGTTCCAGTCGCCGACGACAGGGCGCGCGCCGCGAACGCCGAACTTGAGCTTCCGGATGGGTTTGCCGTTCGAGTCGGCGATGATCCACTCGCCGTCGCCCATGCTGTTGGCCCAGGACACGACGCTGAACCGGACGTAGGCCTCTTGAGTCAACTCCAAACCGTCTTGCAGTCCGCGCGGTTGACCCCCGTTGATCACGCTCAGGTGCCAGGTATTGCCGACCGGCGGAGCCGCGCCGCCGGAGTAGATCAAGGGCTGCACCGGATCGGGCGCCAAAGCGGCGACCGGCGGATTGTAGGCCACCGCCTCGCCCAGATACACGGGAATGTTGGGAAAGACGATTTCGGGAATTGGCGGATCACTGTGCGGCGGCGGGTCGGGAGGATTCGTGGTCAGCACTTCGCTAAAGTTGTAGTGTACCCCGTTATCCCCCAGGCTCAACTTGATGTTGATGATCGCATCGTCCTTGGGGTCGATCGCCAGCACGCTGAGCACTTGCGGATCGATGGTCTCGCCCCTGTTGACCGCGACCCCCCCCTTGGATCCCGGGAAGTCGACGCTGTCTTCATAGCCCGTGGGCTGTGATTCGAGGATGGTGTAGACGCCGCTCTCACGCACCGAGAAACTGTAGAAACCGTTCGCGTCGGTGTAGGTCCTCTGCAACTCCACGCCGCTGGCGTCACCCAGGACAACCAGTACTCCCGACAGCAACTGGTCCGTGCCGGCATCGTAGTCCCCGTCCTTGTTGACATCGTGATAGACAATGCCGCTGATGGTGGCCGGCAGACGCTCGCCGAAGTTGTAGTCCGTGGCCTGGTTGGTGCCGCTCAGGGCCGGGTTGCCGCTGGTCAGGTTGATGGCGCTGAGCACGTCGTTGCCCTTGGTGCCGCCAGCCGAGCCTACGGTGTCCTTGCCGTCCACATAGTTCGCCAGCACGGGACTGGTGTTGTCCTCGGTGACCGTATAGGTGCCGGCATACAGGCCGGCAATCTCCCAATAGCCGTTGGCGCCAACGGTCACATCCGTGTAGCTCACGGAAGTGCCCGCGGCGGTCGTGCCGGTCACCCGAATCGTGACGCCGCTGATGCCGCTCTCGCCGCTGTCGAAGACGCCGTCGTTGTCCGTGTCCACATAGACATGGCCGCTGAGCGTCACCAGCCGTTCACCGAAGTTGTAATTGGTGGCTTCGAGGCTCGTGCCCAAGGTGGCAGCACTGAGGGTCACGCTGCTGATCTGGTCGTTGCTGACCGTGCCGCCGACTGAGCCGGCGGTGTCCTTGCCGTCCAGATACAGAACCGGTTGGCTCTCGACAACCGTGTAGGTGCCAAGGCAGACCTCAGCCGACCACGATCCGTCGGCGCTGGTGATAGCCGAGTAGGAGACGGCCGTGCCGTCCGCGCTCGTGCCGGTAATCGTGATCGTGACGCCACCGATGCCGACCTCGTTGCTGTCGAAGACTCCGTCGTTGTCCGTGTCAACGTAGACGTGACCGCTGAGCTGGGCCAGCCGTTCGCCGAAATTGTAGCCCACGTCGCTCTGGTAGCTCACCAGCGTGATCGAACTGTACCGATCGTTGGTCGGCGAGTCCGCCGTGTCGCCGGCCTGGCGATCGCGGCCATCCAGGTAGTTGCTCGGCTGGCTTTCAACCGCCGTGTAGGTGCCGGGCAAAAGGTTGGTGATGGACCAGGAACCGTCGTCGGCGGTGGTCGTCGAGCGGGTGATGGACTCTCCCGTGTTGGTCGTGCCCGTGACTGTGATCAGGGTGCCGGGGATCCGGCTTTCCGTGCTGTCGAGCACGGCGTCATTGTCGGCGTCGACATAGACGTAGCCGCTGAGGGTGGCTGGCCGGGACTCGGCGAAGTTGTTCTCCACGCAGTCGTCCCCGCCGACAAGCGTGATTCCGGTCAGGGTGTTCTTGTTGCTGACCGTGCCCGTGGCGGAAACCCCGTCGATGGTACCCAACGCGGCGCCGACGTCGAGGTAAGTGTAGGTGGTGCCGTTGACCGTGTAGCTGGCGGCGCCCTCCTTCACCTGGTAGGTCCCCGCGTCGAGATTGATGAAGCGGTAGTCGCCGTTGGCGTCCGTCTCGGTGGTGGAGTACACCTCGTACGTGTGCGTGGTGCTGTTCCACTTCAGCAGGGTGACCGTCACGCCGGCGATCCCCAATTCGCCCGAGTCCTGGTCGTTGTCCCCGTTGGTGTCTTCGAAGACCGTGCCGCTGAGGGTGGGCCGCGTGGTCTGGCTGAGTTGGATGAATCCCGCGCCCGTCAGATCGTCGGCATCCGCCGGCAGGCCAATCGCCAGGGCCGTGCTGCTGTTGTAGGCATCGATGAATACGTCGCTGCCCGCGCTGGTCGCATCGTAGTAGCCGGTGGCGGTGAAGGTGGCGGTGAGCGTGCTGTTCTCCAACTCGGCGGCCTCGGCCAAGGAGCTGGCGCCGGAGCCGACCCACTCGTCGACATCAATGCTGATGACCAGGGTCTCGTCGGCCTCAAGCCCCACGGCGTCGATGACCAGGCTGGTGCCGCCATCGCTCACCGAGATCGTCACCTGACTGACGAAGCCGCTGCAGGTGTAGGTTACCGACCCGTCGTTATTCTGGGTGCTGCCAAGGATCGTCAGACCGTTGGTTTCCAGAAGTCGGGCAGCGGCGTGGCCATAGACCCCTTCTCCGCCTGCAGCCGTATCGAAAAAGACGCCGTCGTTGCTGGTCGCCGTGTTGATTTCCAGATGGGTCAACTGCGTGCCCGTCGCGCCGCCGGTGAAGCGGATCTCGAACCGGTCCGGGATCGAGTCGTCTTGGCCACCGCCCTCCGTGTAGACCACGCCCAGATGGATCGGGTCGGCCGTCAAAAGTTGGCGCGGCTCCATCTGCTCGAAACGGCAAGCCCGCGCCGGACGCACACGCCGGACTGGGCTGGAATGGGTCTGCCGAGACCGGGACCAGGCTTGGTGAAGCTGATGGAACTTCTTGAACAGGCCCACAAATACCTCCATGCGACAGTTCGCAGTTGCTGCGACGGCCGGGAGTCCGTCCACGGCCGCAAAGGGTCCCAAGAATCAGTTGCCGGGCGTGGCCGGACGCCGCGAGAGCCGCTGCGCAGGCTCCCCCGTCCATTGCCAAAGTCGTACCGTCGTATCAAAACTGCCGGAAACCAACAGACTCGACGACTCATCCCAAGACAGGCTGCTGATCGATCCCGTGTGCCCCACAAGATGGCTCTTCTCGACCCCCGTGGCCAAATCCCAAAGACGAATCAAGTTGTCGCTGCCGCCCGCCGCCAAGTACCCCTGACCGCAGAACACCAAGGCGCGAGTCTTGGCCGGACGATCGGGCAAGGTCTTCACCAGCATCCCCGTGCTGGGATCGAACAGGCTCACCACGCGCGCATCTCCCCCCACCGCCAGAAGCTTGCCGTCGGGCGAATAGGCCAACGCGCGCACGCCACGCTTGCTCTCCAGGTCGCGGAGACTCTTCCCATCCACGCTGCTCCACAGCCGAACCGCACCAGTGCGGCCCGCAGCCGCCAATTGCACGCCGTCCGGCGAAAACGCCAACGCCTCGATGCGTGCGCCCGGCGCCACCAAATCGAACAACACACGGTTCTTCTGCGCGTCGTAAACCTGCACCTTGTCGTCAAAACCGGCTGCCGCCAAACGCGACCCGTCAGTGCTGAAGGCCATCGTGTAGATCACCTGGCTCTGCTGCAGCCGGGCCTGCGGCCGACCGGTCTGAACGTCCCACAACAAGATCTGCCGGTCGTCGCCGGATGTCGCCAACAGCTTGCCGTCTGGCCGGAAGGTCGCAACGCGGACCCAATCCTCGTGGCCCATCAGACGGTGCAAGAGTTGACCGTCGGGCATGCTCCAAATCCGCACCAAATGGTCGTCGCCAACCGCCGCCATGCGGTCCCCCTGGCGGCTGACCGTTACGGTCGAGATCACCGGAGCCTTGCCGCCTCGGGTTTCAGCAGGAACCTCCAGAAGGCGGACTGCCGGAACCTGGGCCACCGACTCGGCCGAGCGCGCGGTGCCCAGGGGCAATATGGCGATCGCACCGGCCACGAGCATCGACCTGCACAAAGTGTGGGACATGGCACTGCACCCTTGCGTTGATTTCGGAAAGGCGGGCTGACGCCCCACCTGCACGTCCGTACGTCTTACGGGGATCGCAAACTTGCGTTCTTTTCAGATCTGTTGTCATCCAGCGCTGCCAAACCAGACCCTTGGCCTGAGGGCGGCACTTGTTCCTATTCATCGGCTGGAAGAGGCCATCGAGGCGGGCAAAGTCTTTGCTTTGCAGCGATCGAAGTGAATCTAGCGACAAATCTGCGCGAAGACGGGTAAGACAGCGTGACTTTGCGGCGCGGAGCCCAGAAACCAGGGAAGCGGCTCCTGACAAGAACCGTCACCAGACGCGCCCGCTTGGCCCCCGGTTGCCAGCATGCCCTTCACAACGCAGGATCCGGCAACTGGCGCGCTCTCAGGCCTCGGTGTGCGCCTGATGTTGGGCGGCCAGGGCAGCCAGCAGCAGTGCGGCCGTCTCCACGCGGAGGATGCGAGGTCCCAAGTCCAGACACCGCCAGCTCTGCGCGGCGGCCCAGGCTACTTCGTCCCCTGTGAAGCCCCCCTCGGGACCGATGGCAAAGACCACCGCCTTCTCGGCAGCGACGAACCCCGGTCCCTGCGATGCGCAACCCGGTCGCGACGAACCGATCGGATGGGCCAGGTAGCGTTGGGGAATGTCTTGGCAGGCCGACACAAAGTCCTGCCAATCAGCCGGCTCCGCCAATTCCAAGAGACGATTGCGCCCACACTGTTTGGAGGCCTCAATCACGGTTCGCCGAAGGCGGTCCAGGGCCTGACGCACGGGCTGGGCGACCGATCGCGTGGTCCGCAAGGGGACGATCCGCGATACGCCCAATTCGACCGCCTTTTCAATCAGCCATTTCTGGCGATCACCCTTGGGCAGGGCTATGCCAAGAATCACCGCCGAGCAGATCTCGCGATTCACGCGGTGGCTTTCGAGCACCACCAACTCCGCCTCAGTACGCCCCAGCCGACGAACCTCGGCCAAGTACTCCACACCACTCCCGTCGAAAAGCATAACCTCTTGTCCCACTTGGGCCCGCATCACGTGCAGCAGGTGGTGCGCCTCAGCGCCCGTGAGCAACGCGCGGCCCGACGTCAGGGCCTGGTCGACAAAGTAGCGTTCGGTCATGGTTGGAAGAGTTTTCGGATCACGAAAGATCAAGCTGGCGTAGCGATTGTACCGAAAATAGAAGCGCTACGGAATCGAACGTGGATTCCGGCCCGGTTGCTCGCGCGCCCCGTGGTTCTGTCAGATCCTCCACCGGAAGGTACCGGTGCGGATCCGAAAGCATGGGAAATCTGCGCAGCCTGGGCAACGCCCGGTCTGGAGACTAACCAGCCATGTATCAATCACACTGGGGCTTGCAGGCGCAACCGTTTGGTGATGCGCGTCGCGGAGGGGCGTTCTACCAAAGCCCGACGCATGAGGAAGCCCTGGCTCGACTCTACTTCCTGGTGGAACAACGGCGACGTCTGGGGTTATTGCTGGGCGCGCCAGGCTCCGGCAAGTCGCTCTTGCTGAGTGTGTTCGCCCACGAATTGCGGCAGGCTGGCGGTCACGTGGCCGCCACGCAGCTTCAAGGCCTGGAGCCGGTCGAACTGCTCTGGGAACTGGCCGTGCAATTGGGGCTCAACCCGCCAGCCCCCACGTCGGTGCCCGAACTCTGGCGCATGCTGAATGACCGGTTGGCTGAGCATCGTTTTCAGCAGTGGTCGACCGTCATCCTGCTCGACGATGCCGATCAGGCCGCTCCACGCGTGCTGGACCAGGTGTTGCGTCTGGATCGCCAAGCCTCGGCCACGGGCTCGGAATTGACCCTGGTTCTAACCGCCAGGCCCGATCGTGTTATGCATCTCGGAGTGGCATTCACGGAGCTGACCGACCTGCGAATCGATCTGACGCCTTGGGATCTCGACGAGACCGAGGGCTACCTCAGAAGCGCACTGGAACAGGCTGGATGCCGGCGTGCCGTCTTCGATCCCGAGGCGGTGGCACGGCTGCACGAGCTGACCGGCGGAATTCCCCGCCGCGTGAGCCGCCTGGCCGATCTGGCCTTGCTGGCCGGGGCCGGACAGGGCCTGGAACACATCGACGCGGAAGTGGTGCAATCCGTGTACCGCGAGCTGGAAGTGGCGCCCTGTTCGCGTTGAGCCCGCGCCGGTCGTATACTGACGCATTCTGTGGACCGCGCCGCGCTAGGCACCAGTGCCGGCGCTCCCATGGTTGGGCCTCAGAAGAGAAATGCCACGCGCGCCACCGGCTCGATCCCGGTTACAGGGGAGAAACGCCTGCCCCACGTCGCATTCCTTTTCTGAAAATCAAGATTTCCAGACGAACCCTGTTGAGACCACGATGAAGTCACCGCGACGAATTGTTCTTCTGACCGACGGTTACGGCGATGCGCACACGGCCAAGACGGCAATCAACATGCTGCGCTACAAACCCCAGGATGTGGTCGCCCTGCTCGATAGCCCCAGCGCCGGCAAGACATGCCAGGAAGTGCTGGGCGTCGGCGGCTCCATTCCCGTCATTGCGCGCCTGGCCGACGCGCCCCAGGCCAATATCCTGATGATCGGCATTGCCCCGCCGGGCGGAAAGATCCCGGCGGCCTGGCGCCCCGTGGTCTTGGAAGCGATCCGCCGGAAGATGGACGTGGTTTCCGGACTCCACGACCTCTTGAAAGACGACAACGCCTTCGTGGCCGCCGCGCGCGAACATGGAACCGAGTTGGTCGACGTGCGCGACAACGACGAACGCGACGTGGCCCAGCGCAAAGGGCTTCGTGAAGGGTGCCTGCGAATCCACACCATCGGCAACGACTGCAGCGTCGGCAAGATGCTCACGGCCGTCGAGATCGTCGAAGGGCTCAAACGCGCGGCGGTCGATGCCAAATTCGTGGCCACCGGCCAAACGGGCATCATGATCGAAGGCGATGGGTGTCCCGTCGATCGCGTGATCTCCGATTTCGTGAACGGGGCGGCCGAAAAACTCGTGTTGGCCAACCAGCATCACGAGGTGATCGTCGTCGAGGGCCAAGGCACGTTGTTCCATCCGCGTTATTCGTGCGTCACGCTGGGCCTATTGCACGGCTGCGTGCCCGACGGCTTGATTCTGTGCTACGAGGCAGGACGCAAGGCGATCTACGGCATGGAGGATTTCCCGCTTCCTCCACTGGATCGCCTGCGGCACTACTACGAGTGGACGGCGAGCATCATGCATCCCTGCCGCGTGATCGGCGTCTCGATCAACAGCGTCAAACTCTCCGCCGACCAGGCGGCCCTGGAACGCGATCGCGTGCGGCGTGAATTGGGCCTGCCCGCCTGCGACGTCATCCGCGACGGAGCGGAGGAACTGGTCCAGGCCGTCCTGGACCTGAAGCGACAACTGAAGAAGTAGCCATCTGCGATGAAGATGCGACTCTTGCGGTTCGATCTGCCTCTGCGACACGTGTTCACCATCGCGCGCGGCTCCAGCAGTCTCTACACGACCCTCGTGGTGGAACTGGAGCAGGACGGAGCGCGCGGCTACGGCGAGGCGGGCCAGTCGGACTACTACGGCGCTAGCTACGAAGGGATGGCCGGCGTCCTGGAATCGCTCCGCTCGCAGATCGAATCCCACCGACTGCAGGACCCCGCCGCGCTGTGGACGGAGTTGGATCCGGTGCTTCGCGACCATCGTTTCGCCCAGTGCGCCCTGGACATGGCCGCCCACGATCTGTGGGGCAAACTACGCGGAAAGCCGGTCTGGAAGCTGTGGGGCCTGAGCCTGGACCACTGCCCCCTCACCGACTACACGATCGGCATCGACACGATCGAGGTCATGCTGGCCAAGATGCGGGAATTCGGCGACTGGCCGATCTACAAGATCAAGCTGGGCACGCCCCACGACCTGCAAATCGTCCAGACGCTGCGGCGACACAGTGATGCCCTGTTTCGTGTGGATGCCAACTGCGCCTGGAAAGCCGACGAGGCCCTGCGCAACGCAACCGCCCTGGCCACGCTGGGCGTGGAATTGATCGAGCAGCCCCTGCCGCCCGGAGATGGGCCGGGCATGGCCTGGCTCTATCCCCGCTCGCCGCTCCCCTTGGTCGCCGACGAAAGTTGCCAGACGGAGCCCGATGTGCCGCGTTGCCGCGGTTCGTTCCACGGGGTGAACGTCAAGTTGGTCAAATGCGGCGGGCTGACGCCGGCTCGGCGAATGCTGCTGCACGCCCGACAGTTGGGGCTAAAGACCATGGTCGGCTGCATGACCGAGACCAGCGTGGGCATCTCGGCCATCGCCCAGTTGCTGCCGATGTTGGACTATGTCGACATGGACGGGGCACTGCTCCTGGCCCAAGACATCGCCAGCGGCGCGAAGATCGAGCGGGGCGTGGTGCGCTTTCCCGAAGAAAACGGCTGCGGCGTGCGACTGCTTGACGCGGGTTAGCTCTCTTCCGTCTCCTGCAGCAACGCGTTGTCGTAGGCCTCCTCCAGTTGACGCACGGTCGCGGTCAGCTCTGGATTCTCCTCCACGACACTGGAGATCTTCAACTCCCACTCGGTGCTGGCGCTGCGAAGCGAATCCAGTTCCAGGGGCAGTTTCAGGATCTTGGCCAGACGGCGCGTCACCGCCTCGATACACATCGGGTTGGTCCCCTGCAGATAGCTGGGGATCTCGGCCACCAGAGAAATCATCTCCAACCCCTGCGGCTCGGCCTGCGCCATCAAGTAATTGGTGAACGATCCGGGCCCTTCATAAACGCTGGGACGAAATCCGAACCGCCCCATTTCCGGCAACAGCCCGGGGTCGGAACAGTTCATGAACAATCGCGGCTGCCGCGTGTGGGGCACCGAACCCCCAAACGACCCCACGAACAGAATACGCCGGATTCCGACTCGATGCGCCAGGCCGAAAATGCACTCGCCAAAGCTCCGCCAGCGCAAATTCGGCTCCTTGCCCACAAACAACACCAGATTCGCCGGCTCGTGGACATAGAAGTTGTTGCTGGGCATGGTGCAACTCTTGAGCACCCCCCCGTCCACCCGAACTTCCGGTCGAAACAGGGCCGCCACCTCCATCGAGCCCGGAAAATTGTAGATGTAGAACAACTCCGGATCGATCTCGCCCAAGGGGGCCGCGTTGAGCAAGTGGATCAGGCGGTTGACGGTGCCGGTGGAAACGTCGCCGCCGTCCATCCAGCCGCTGAAAGCCAGAACCAAGGTGGCGCAGTCCAGTTGGGGCGGATTCTGCAATCGCAGCATGTCGGGCAGGTCTTCGTTCATGGCGGTATTGTAGTGAAAGGGCGGTCCGCTGGGCAGGGTCAACCTCCACAATCGTACTCACGGGGCCTTGCCAGTCTCCCCTTGGGCCGAGACAATGCGCGGCATACAAAGGACTTATCCCATAACCGCCCCAGCCACCTCCGGGCGGCCCAGCAGGACTGAACTGCCGACAGGTTTTGGGACCGGCCCAAAATACGGTTTCCGATGTTCCTGCCCGACCAGTACCAGCTTCTCGATTTTGGCCACGCACGCCGCCTGGAGCGATTCGGGCCGGTGCTGCTGGATCGCCCCTGCCCCACTGCCGAGGGCACGGAGCCCTCGACGCTGCAGGCCTGGCAACATGCCGACGCACGCTACGAACGCGGACCGGCAGATTCGCCCGACGCGGGGCAGTGGACGCCGTGCGGCGTGCCCGGCGACTCCTGGGCCGTGACCTGGCAGGCGTTGAGTTTCGAGTTGCGACGCACCGCGCAGGGACAAGTCGGGTTGTTTCCCGAGCAGGCGGAGAATTGGGACTGGATCGGTCAACGCGTGCGTGCGGCGCGCCGTCCGCTGCGCGTGTTGAACTTGTTCGGCTACACCGGCGCCAGCACGCTCGCCGCGGCGGCGGCCGGGGCCGAGGTGACGCACGTCGACGCCGCCAAGAACATCGTGAACTGGGCGCGCCGCAACGCCGCTCAGTGCCGCCTGGCCGAGGCGCCCATCCGCTGGATTGTGGAAGACGCGGTGAAGTTCGTACGCCGCGAACTGCGGCGCGGAAACCGCTATGACGCCGTCATCCTCGACCCCCCCAGCTATGGCCACGGAGCGCATGGTGAAGTCTGGCGACTCTCCAAACACCTGGACGGATTGCTGCACCTGTGCGCCCAGTTGACGGCCTCGGAACGGGAGTTCATCCTGTTGACTTGTCACACGCCCGGGTTCGGTCCGATGCGTCTCCAAGCCATGCTCCAAGAAGCCCTGGGCCCTGACCTCGGAGGACACACAACGGCCGAGACACTCCTGCTGCGCACCGCCGACGGTCGCACGCTGCCCTGTGGAACCATGGCCCGCTGGGCGAGGGGATAGGAAGCGGACTCGCGACAACTTGTCTGACTACGGCACTCTTGCAGCCTCTGAGAAATGATCACCAGCATCCACAATCCGCGTGTGAAAGCTGCGGCTCGGCTCCGTGACCGAGGGCAGCGCGAACAGCAGGGGCGCACGATCATCGACGGGGTCCGGGAACTAGGCCGGGCGATCCAGGCCGGTGTCTCGCTCCCCGAGATCTACGTCTGCCCGCCGCTGCTGGGCGATGTGCTGCGCGAGCAAGTCGAGCTGCTCCTCGCGCAGAGCAAAGCCGAGGTCCTGGAGGTCACCCCAGCGGTCTTCGAGAAGTTGGCCTTCGGCCAACGCGCCCAGGGCGTCTTGGGCGTGGCGCATACCCCGCGGCCTTCGTTGGCCGATCTGGTCGTTGGCCAAGATGCCCTGATCGCCGTGGTCGAGGGGCTGGAAAAGCCGGGAAATCTGGGCGCGGTGTTGCGCAGCGCCGACGCGGCCGGCGTGGCGGCGCTGATCGCCGCCGATCCGCGCACCGACCTGTACAACCCCAATGCGATCCGCGCCAGCCTGGGCACGATCTTCTCCGTGCCGCTGTGTGCGGCGTCGACCGCGGAAACGCTGGCCTGGCTGCGGCACCGGCGGTTTCGCATCCTGGCGGCGCGCGTAGACGGATCGGTGCTCTATCACCAGGCCGACTACCGTGGCCCCCTGGCCATTGCCCTAGGCAGCGAGGCGCAAGGGCTGAGTGCGGCTTGGCACGCGCCGGACATCGCCGCGGTGCGTTTGCCCATGCTGGGCGCGGCCGACAGCCTGAACGTGTCGGTCACCGCCGCCGTGCTGTTCTATGAGGCCTGGAGAACGAAGAACCAGCGCTGACTGCGGCCGCGCAAACGAACGGGGACGATTCCAAACCGCCAACCGGCAGCAGCCACTTCATCCCGCAGCGTTCCTCGTCCAACTCCGCCCCCTCAGCCTCCCAAGAAAGCCCATTCGCCGGCCCGAACGCTGCTCGGGTCGGCGAATGGCAAAACACACTGCGTCGAGTTGACGAATTGCGGAATAC
>CALARR010000032.1 GCA_937889015.1 uncultured Planctomycetales bacterium
CCCCCCGCAACTGAGGTACTTCGCGTGAAAACCATCCTCACCACCGCGCTCGTCTTGGCCCTTCCCTGCATCGCCGCAGCGAACGACAAGCAACTCACCAACTCGATCGGGATGAAACTCGTGCGCATCGAACCCGGCAGCTTTCGCATGGGCCAAGCGGGGCCGCCGGCCGACTATCACGTCACGCGCCATCCCGCCAAGTTCGACGACGCCGACTGGGACGAACGCCCCGTGCATCGCGTCACGATCACCGCGCCCTTGCACATCGCTGTCACCGAAGTCACCCTCGGACAATACCGCCAGTTCCAGCCGGAGCACCGCCGCGGCAAGGGCGACGCCGACGAGGCCGTCACCGGCGTGAGCTGGCACGACGCAGTGCAATTCTGCCGCTGGCTCTCCGCCAAAGAGGGACGCCCCTATCGCCTGCCCACCGAGGCCGAATGGGAATATGCCTGCCGCGCGGGCACCGAGACCCTCTTCCACACCGGCAACAGCCTGCCCGACGGATTCCATAAATGGTTCGGCGATTCCGGCGTGCGCGAACGGTTCTTCAAGGGAGCCCCCCTCCCCGCCGAGTATCGCAAAGACATCCGCAATCGCTCCTTGCGCGTGGCCCAGACGCCCGCCAACGCCTGGGGCCTGTTCGATATGCACGGCAATGCCGCCGAGTGGTGCCTGGATTGGTACGGCCCTTACGAAGCGGCTGACCAGACCGACCCGCTGGGCCGCAGCGACGGCGATTTCCGCGTCATCCGCGGCGGCAGCCATTCGGTCTTCACACGCCTGCTCCGCTCGGCCAACCGCGCCGCCTGGCTGCCCGAGGCCACCAACGACAAGACGGGCTTCCGCGTGGTGCTGGCCGACATGCCGTCAGGGCAACTCCTTCCGCCGGCCGCGCCTCCCTTGAACATGAGCCGCGTCCATCAGACGCCGGCCACCATCCAGCCGGCCCCGGCCGACGTGCCGGTCTTCACCGGGCCCAACCCCTTCGTCAAGATCCCGCCCGACTCCGCTGGCCCCCTCTTCTCCTGGCACAATCACAGCCCGGCGATCGCCGAATGCCCCAACGGCGACCTGCTGGCCGTATGGTATTCGTGCGTGGATGAAGCCGGCAGCGAACTGAACAACATCGCCAGCCGGCTGCGTCGCGGGACGACCGAGTGGGAGCCGGCCTCGCCCTTCTGGGATGGGGCCGACGTGAACGACCACGCGCCCAAGCTGTGGTGGGACGGCCAGCGCACCCTCTTCCACCTGGCGCGCGGCAACACCGAGAACATCATTCGCACCTCCACCGACAACGGCGCCACCTGGTCCAAAGCGCGCCTCATGCAACCGGTCAGCGAGTTCGGCAACGGCCTGATCCGCACGCGCGAAGGATTCCTCGTCATCACCCAGGACACCAAGAGAACCAGCCTCAACATCAGCCGCGACGGCGGCCAGACCTGGACCTTCCCCGACGCCACACGCGGCAAGAGCGACTTCCGCCCCGGCGGCCAGGGTGTCCGCCACGCCGGCATTCACGCCGGCATCGTGCAGTTGGCCGACGGACGGCTGATGACCCTGAGCCGGCTCAATGAACCCGCCGAACAGGAACCCTTTGGCTTCACCACGCCCGCCAGCTATTCCAGCGATTGGGGCACCACCTGGACCTACCAGTCCACTCCCTTCCCGGCCATCAGCAGCGTGCAGCGCGCCGTGTTCTTGCGACTCCGCGAAGGCCCCCTCTTGTTCTGCTCGTTCACCGACCAGTCGCGCGACTGGAACCAGCGCAAAGGACTCCCCTTCAAGGACGCGGCCGGCGGCCAATTCACGGGCTACGGACTGTTTGCCGCCGTCTCGTTCGACGAGGGCCAGACCTGGCCGCTGCGCCGGCTGCTCACGCCCGGCGGCCCCAGCCGCACCGCCAGCGGCATCGATCGCCGCCAGATCACCATCAGCGAGACCCTGGCCGAACCCAGCGGCTATCTGGCCGCCTGCCAGACCCGCGACGGACTGGTCCAACTCATCAGCAGCAAGAACCACTACGTCTTCAACCTCGCCTGGCTCAAGCAACTGCCGCCACCTCCGAGGGATGACAAGTCTTGAACGACCAGGGGCTTTGCCTCACAATAGGAACCTGTCCCAGAACTCTCCCAGCCAGGTCGGCCGGCCCAGCGAGACTGCGTTGCCGACACGTTCTGGGACCGGCTCCAAAGGGTCTTTCCTTCTGCCGGGTCCCCCTGTGGTCCGCGGACGCCTCGTTGCAGGCCGTGCCCAACGGTGCGGCGCCCTGACCCGAGTGCGCGTCGGAAGGAGATGAACGCCGAATCGGGCGCGCGTCGGAAAAGCCTCTGGCCCGGCATCCTTAACCATCAAACATACCAGGAGATAAGCTATGAACCGTGTCGTGACCTTCGGCGAGATCATGGGCCGCATGACGCCGGGCGGCTTCCTGCGATTCCGCCAGTCCCTGCCCGGCCCCCTGCACTGCACCTTTGCCGGGGCCGAGGCCTCGGTGGCGGCCTCGATCGCCTATTTCGGCGGCGATGCAACCTTCGTCACGGCCCTCCCTTCCCACGCCATCGCCGATGCCTGCGTGGCCAACCTCAAAGCCATGGGCCTCGACACGCGCCACATCGTGCGCAGCAAGCAAGGCCGCCTCGGACTCTACTTCCTCGAAACCGGCGCCAATCAACGCCCCAGCAACGTGATCTATGACCGCGACGGCTCCTCCATCGCCTTGACGCCCGCCGAACAGTACCACTGGTCCGACATCTTCTCCGGCGCGGCCTGGTTCCACATCTCGGGCATCACGCCGGCCCTCTCGGCCACCGCCAGCAAGGCGGCCCTGGCCGCGGTCAAGGAAGCCCGCTCCCGCGGGGTCACCGTCTCCTGCGATCTGAACTTCCGCCGCAAACTCTGGAATTGGGCCCCCGGCGTCAAACCCGAGGAACTGGCCCAGAAAACCATGCGCCAGCTCCTGGCCTATGTGGATGTGGTGATCGGCAACGAGGAAGATGCGGGCGAGGTACTGGGCATCCACGCCCAGGGCAGCGACGTGCAATCCGGACACCT
Source organism: uncultured Planctomycetales bacterium (assembly GCA_937889015.1). Taxonomy (GTDB): domain Bacteria; phylum Planctomycetota; class Planctomycetia; order Pirellulales; family Thermoguttaceae; genus CALARR01. Next base: position 3,055 of record CALARR010000032.1, read on the forward strand.
GGCGATCGACAAGTACCCCGACGTGGCGCGCCAGATCGTCGCCCAGTTCCCGCACGTCTCCTACGTGGCGATCACCTTGCGCGAGAGCATCTCGGCCTCGCACAACAACTGGGGAGCCATGCTCTACGATGCACGCGCCACGCGCGCCTTCTTCGCCCCCTCCAACAACGGCCAGTACCAGCCCTACCCGATCACGCACATCGTCGATCGCGTGGGAGCCGGCGACGCCTTTGCGGCCGGCCTGATCTTCGCGCGCGTTACGCCCGAGTTGAGCAACCCGCAGACGGCCGTCTCCTTCGCCGCGGCGGCCTCCTGCCTGGCGCACTCCATTTCCGGCGACTTCAATTTCTCCAGTCGTGCGGAGGTCGAGTCCCTGATGCGCGGCTCGGCGTCCGGACGTGTCGTGCGCTAGAAGCACAAAGCGGATCGCTGACTGCGGATAGCTAGTCGCTGATAGCTCTCAGCCCATAGCTGACCGCGCATTGCGCGCAGCCGACAACCGTCCTCACGGCTTGACCTCTTCCTTGCGCACGATCAGTTCGCGCGTCTTCTTGTCCCACTGCACGGTGCGGAAGGGGCGGCGATGCTGGCCGTGGCAATCCGTGCACACCACGTCGTCCGGGTTCGTCTTCTGGGGGCAACGCTGCTTCCAGGTGGCGATGACCTTGCGCGCCGGCGCCAAGTGATCCTCGTGGCACTTCTGACAGGCCGCGTCAATCTCGGCCGCAGCGTACATCACGTCCGGTGGGGTGACATTATCTTCGTCATCGCGGTGCGCGTGCGATGGCCCGTGGCATTTCACGCAACTCACGTTGGCCTTGAGGTGCCACCCCACCATCTGTTCTTCACGATAGTCCCCGTGGCACACGTAACAGGACTCGTTCTCCGCCGCGGCCGCATTCGCGGCCGGATTCGCGGCCGGCCCCGCCTGCGGCGCCAGGCGCGGGGCCTTCTTGTCCACGATCAACGGCGGCAGCCCAGACTTCCCCGCCGGCTCGCCGGCCTGGACTGCCAGTTGCGCGCCGCCGGAACGATAAGCCATCACGGCCATCGCCAGCCCGAGTGCTGCGATCGCCCACATCGATGCCTGTTTCATAAGTTGACTCTCAGCGATCCGCAATCCGAGTCACGCTCGATCCTTGTTCCGTCAAACCCGATCCCAATCCTTCAGCCACTGATAGTGGTACGGCAGGTTCGCCCAGGCACGATCCACGGCCGCGTCCAGCCGAGCCTTCTCGTCCTTGTCCAACGCGCGCCGCTCGGCCACCGCCAAAGCCATGTTGTCCACCTGGGCCGGCGTAATCATCCCCGGAATCGGCGCGGTGATCACCGGGTTGCAGAGAATGTAGCGAATCGTGAGTCGGGCAATCTCGTTGTCGGCCGCCTCGTGAGCATTGGCGGGCGAGCTGTCCCCCTTGAACAGCGAACCGCTGGCAAAGGGCTTGATGCCGAACCAGGCCACATCGTGCTTCTTCATCGTCGCCCACAAGCCGTTCTCGTCTTCCACCACTGTGGTCTTGGCCGTATAAGGCGTCACGACCACGTCCATGGCCCGGGGATACGTCTCGATCAGCTTCTTGATGTGCGGCCGATCGTGCGAGGAGATGCCCGTGAATCGCGCCCGGCCGCTCTGCTTGGCCCAATCCAGGGCCTTGGCCAAGGCGTCCAACTCGGCGTCCGTGTGCTTACTGGACTGCTCGTGGCAGGTGACCCGCCACACATCGACATAGTCCAACCCGGCCGTCTTCAGGCCGTTGTCGAAGCTCTCCTTGAGCTTTTCGAACGTCCGCCACTCGGGCCGGCGGATCTCGTTCTGATACCACGAGTAGTGCAGGTGCATCCGATCGCGGCGCCCCTTGAGAGCCTTGGCATACATCTGCACCTCTTCGCCGGTGCAGGCGTCGATGTGATTGATGCCCCGCTCGATGCAGCGCGTGACCACGTCGTAACGATTCTTCTCGAAGTCAGGATGATCGAGCTTGGCACTCAACCAGCTCTTGCCCTGAAACAGCCCCGGCACCACCTTGTCTACGCGCTTCCAGTGCCCGCCCAGACAGACGCACGACGTCATCCATCCAGTCCGGCCGCAACGACGATACTCCATGTCGGGATTGTAGTTGAGGATCTTGCTCGTGTCGGCCTTCTCCGGGTTGCCGGCATGCACGGTGGGAATGGCGACCAGGCCAGTGGCCACCCCTGCGGCCATCGTGGCCGAGTCGCGCACGAAATCCCGACGAGTGATTCTGTTGTCTGTCATGCCACGTACTCCTGAGACGGACGAGGTGGGAAACCAGCCACGCGCGTAGCCCTATCCACCGGTGATGCTAGCCCGCCCCCTGGAGGGCCGTCAATATTCCCCGGCCTGCCGCCAGGCGTGTATATTACGAATGCCGTCTTCGTAACAAACGCAACCGCTGGGCAGCACGGCTTGGCCAAAGTATGATCGAATCATTTGGCGGTGGAGCAATCGACCCTCGTGACTGACGTACAGCAATCTCCCCGGCGTGTGGCTGTGATCGGCGGCGGCATCAGTGGCCTGGCCGCCGCGCACCGGCTGATCGAGTTGGATCCCCTGTGCCAACCCGTGCTGTTTGAGGCCACGGCCCGCTTGGGCGGCGTGATCCACACGCTCGACGAGCACGGCTTCCAGGTCGAGCAGAGCGCCGATAACTTCATCACCACCGTTCCCTGGGGCGTGGACCTCTGCCGCCGGCTGGGCCTGGGCGACGAGCTGATCCAGACCAATGCCGCCTACCGCCAGACGTTCGTGGTCCGCCGCGGCCGGCTCTACAAGCTGCCCGACGGATTCCTGATGATGGCCCCCAGCCGGCTTTGGCCGCTGGCTGTCACGCCCATCCTCAGCCCCTGGGGCAAGCTCCGCGCCGCCGTCGAGTACTTCCTCCCCCCGCGCCGCGACGACGACGACGAAAGCATGGCCCACTTCGTCCGCCGCCGCCTGGGCCGCGAGGTCTTCGACCGCCTGGTGGAACCCCTGGTCAGCGCCGTTTACGCGGCCGACATGGAACGGCTCAGCCTCCTGGCCACGCTCTCCCAGTTCCGCGACATGGAGCGGACCCACGGCAGCCTGATCCGCGCCATGCGCAAACGCATGGCCGCTCAGCCCAAGCAGACCGCCGGCGACAGCGGCGCGCGCTACAGCATGTTCGTCACTCCGCGCCGCGGCCTGTCGAGCATCGTCGAGGCGATGGCCCACCGCCTGCCCCCAGGCAGCCTGCGGCTGAGCACGCCCGTCGAACGCATCCAGCGCGCACCGCACGGCGGCTGGCTGGTGCATTCGGCCGCCGCGCCGCCGCAGCCCTTCGACGCCCTGATCCTCGCCACGCCGGCCTACGTCGCCGCCCGATTGCTGGAAACCATCGACGGCCAATTGGCCGCCGATCTGGCCGGAATCGAGCACTCGGGCACGGCGATCGTTTCCGTCGGCTACGACCGCCAGCAGGTCGCGCATCCGCTGGACGGGATGGGCATGGTCGTGCCCTCCGTGGAACACAGCCCGCTCCTGGCCTGCAGCTTCAGCAGCCAGAAATACGTGCACCGCGCCCCGGAAGGAAAGCTGCTGCTGCGCGTCTTCGCTGGCGGGGCGCGCCGCCCGGAACTGGCCGAGATGGACGACCAGCCGCTGCAAGAACTGCTCCTGGGCGAACTGTCGCGGTTGCTGGGCATCCGCGGCGAGCCCCTCTATCGCAACGTGGCCCATTGGCCGCGAACCATGCCCCAGTATCACGTGGGCCACACGCGTCTGGTGCAACGCATCGAGGCCCACGCCGCAGCCCTGCCCGATTTCGGCCTGGCCGGCAATGCCTTCCACGGCGTCGGCCTTCCCCATTGCATCCACAGCGGCGAACAAGCGGCCCAGCGCGTGCTCCAACAGACCACCGCCCCCTGAAACCCGACCACGGCCCCCTCATGAACCGACCCATCCGACTCGCCGCCTTGATCCTCTTGCTGGCCCCACTTTCGGCGCGCGCGGCAAAGCCCGCGCCCGGCCCCGCGCTCCAACTCACCCTGCCGCCGGAGGTCTACGCGGTGGTCGGCCAGCCGATGAGCATCTACTACGACAACATCGTGCTCACCGAAACGCCCCAGGACTACCGCTTCCGCTTCGATGGCCCCATCGGCCAACAAGAGGATCGCCGCTGGACTGTCCAGCCCCAAGCGGCCCACGTCGGCCCGCATCGACTGACGGTCTCCGTGTCGGACAACAGCGGCCGCACGCTGGGCCAGGCCAGCACGGCGCTCCGCGTGATCCCAGCCAATGCCGGGCAAACACGCTCCGTCAAGCTCTTGATCATCGGCGACAGCCTCACCGCAGCCACCACCTACTCCAACCAGATCGCGAGCCTGCTCTCACTGCCCGGCAATCCCCAGTGGACCATGCTCGGCACCAACCGCCCGGCCAGTGCAGCCCAAGGCGTGCAACACGAAGGCTACGGCGGCTGGACCTGGAACGCTTTCGTCACGCGTTTCAAGCCCGACGCGCCTCCATCGGGCAAGGGACGCAACAGCCCCTTCGTCTTCGCCGGCAGCGACGGCCAGCCTGCCCTGGACCTGCCGCGCTACTTCCGCGACTCCTGCCAGGAGCAAGTGCCCGACTACGTGACGATCATGCTCGGCATCAATGACTGCTTTGGCCTGAAGCCCGACGATCCGGCCGCCATCGACGCCGGCATCGACAAGATGTTCCAGCATGCCGACACGCTGCTTGCCGCCCTGCGCCAGGCCGCGCCGCAGGCCGAAATCGGGCTCTGCCTGACCACGCCCCCCAATGCGCGCGAGTCCGGATTCGAAGCCAACTACAAGGGCCGTTATCACCGCTGGGGCTGGAAACGCATCCAGCACCAACTGGTGCAGCGCCAGTTGCAGCACTTCGCCACGCGCCAGAAGGACAAGCTCTTCATCGTCCCCACGGAACTCAATCTCGATCCTTGGGACGGCTACCCCGAGAACAACGGCGTGCATCCCAACGCAGAGGGCTACAAGCAGATCGGCGATAGCATCTACGCCTGGCTCAAGTCGCGCCTGGCGGAACCGCAATAACGCACCGCGCCCCGCCATCGACGCGCAGCCAACCGCATGCCTCAGTGCCTCAGTGCCTCAGTGCCTCCCCTCAATACCTCGGCCCCTCCGGCCCGCGCTGCGACATTCCACCCATGGCAGGTTCCACGGCCTGGATCGACACGTCGTCCAGATACGCCTCCCCCAGTCCGCACAAGGCAAAGCTCAACCGGAACGAGCCGTAGCGCGGAGCCACGCGATAGAAGACAAACTCCGTCCAGCCCGGCGTCTTGCCGATCCGCTCGGCCAACGCCTCGCCGCACAGGGTGTCGCTGATCAGCAGCTTGTCCGCACTGGCGCTGATCGGCTCGCGCACCAAGACCCAGCCGCGAATGCACAGCAATTCGCCCTGCCGCACCTGGACCTCCGGGCTGAGGATCGACACGGGCACCGCCGGCAGCGCGTCGGGCAAGTTCTTCTCGTCCTCGGCACGCGCCACCAGCCGCATTCCGCGCGGTCCCCAATGCGTGGCCACGGGCGTCAGGTCGGCCGACGATTGCACCCCTTCCACTCGGTTCTCGACATGCACCCACCCCGCCGCCACCACTGCGTTCAGATCATCCAGATTCCCCGCCGGCAGCCGGTTCTCTCCGGCGCGCGATGCCGCCAGACGGTCGGCCAGGCGCGCCTGCCAGGGAAGCGTGCTGAAACTGATCGCCGCGGGACTGCTGATCGGCGACGGAAGCGGCTTGACCATCGCTTCCCACACGCGCCGTTCCACGCCGCGCAACTCGCTCATGGCCACCTCGGCCGAGCTGCACGTGGATTGCCACTCCTTGGCAGCCAACTGGCCTTCGCAGCGCTGCAGGGCGATCTTGGCCTTGGACAGACCCTCGTTGATCTGCGGCACGGAAGGCACCGCGCGCCCCACCTGACCGAGCACCTCTTGCACCACGTGCAACTTGCGCACGGCCAGATGCCGCTGCAGTTCCGCGGCGCGCGGTCCGACCGCCAATGCTTGACGTCCCAAGACCCCGATCACCTGCGGCTCCTGAACCAACAACACCGGCCGGAGCAGCCCGAATTCCTCCAGCACCACCTGCGTGCCGCCGCTGACCCGTTCACGCCGCAAGGGCCGCAATCCGCCCGGTAGCAAGTCATAGGCCATGATCGATTCGGGCAGGCCCGGGATGACCAGGGCCACCGGCTGCCTGGGGGCCGGCCCCACCACGTACTGAGAACCCGCCCCCTGCCAGGCGGCCAGCAGCAGACGCTTGTGCTCGGCGCGCAGCAGGGCCCCGCTCACATCCGCATGGTTGGCGCTGACCGTGCCCGCAAACGCCCCGTTTCCGGCCCAGGGCTCGGCCAGGCTCAGCTCCAGATTCAGCAGCTCCAACGCCAAGGCGCGCTCGCGCGTCGACGCGTCGTCGGCCGTCAGGGGCGAGTGCGATTCAAACAACAGTCCGTGACTGCCGGCCGCGATGGCCGCATAGGCCAGCAAGCGAAGCTGCTCCACCGCCGGCTGGGTCACTGCCGGCCGGCTCGAATCCAACAGGCTCAACTGCTGGCTCGCCGTCGGCGCCAGTTGCGTTTGAATCGTGGTCCAGAAGGGCGTGCCCGGCCGCGCCAACAAAGCCCGGGTCCGCAGCCACGTGGCGTAATCGCCCAGTTCCAGGCTGCTTCCCAAGGGCCGCGCCGACTGCACCAGCAGATCCAGATGCCGGCTGTAGGCACGCAGTTCCGCCTGCGGATTGCCCACCATCGGCCGGCTTCCGCGGCGATCGGCCGTGCGCAGCTCCTCGATCCGCCGCCGCGTGGCCTCCAGTCCGTTCGCGTCCAGTCCCTCCCCAAAATGCCAGGCCAAGACCCGATCGTATTCGCTGCCAATCTCCAAGGCGGCGTTCGCCGCGCCCGCCGCCCGATTGGCGCCCCCGGCCTGCGGCGGCGGACACACGATCCACAGCCCCAACTGTTCCGCCTCGCGGAACAGTTCGACGGGGGCTGGCCGCGAAAGCCAGATCCCGTTGAACCCCAGTTGCCGAACCACGCCCAGCGGCTCGCCACAGTGCTGCAACAGCCGCGGAAAGAACGGCCGGTTGTCGATCAGCAGCGCGGCGTCGGCCAGGCGAATGCGGTTCGGCTGCGCACCCGCGCTCGTCCCCGATCCGGCCGGAACCCAGCCACCGCCCGACTTCGCCGGCACGCTCGCCGCGTCCACCATGCTGGGCGTTCGCGCCACGTGCGCCCGGATGTCCAGGTCGTCAATCCACACATTGGTCCACCCCGGACCGCCGTACAAGTTCAACACGATCCGCTCGACATAGGCCTCGCGTTCGTCGGCGGTCGGGCCGACCTCCGCGCGCAGCACCTGCATCTGCCGGCTCAACGCGCGCTCCAGGTCGTCGATCCGCAACTGCTGCCAGGAGCCGATCTGGGTATAAGACGTTCCGGCCAACAAGGTCGAGACAGGCCGGCCCGTGCGGCGATCCAGGGTCCGCGGCAGAACCACTTCCGCCAAGAGCTGCAAGCCGGAACGGTCCGACTTGACCCACACGCTGGGCAGCAACTCCTCGATCACCAGCGGCTGGCCCACCTCGTGGACCACATACACGGCGGTTCCGCTGCCGGCCGAGATCGCAAACCGCTCGCACCACTCCCCCGTGTGCGCCTGGCCCCGATCGCGTTGGTGGATCGCCACATGCGCCGAGGCATTTCCACCCGCCGGACGCCAACTGACCTCCGCTCCTTCAAAACCCTCGTACCAGGCGGTGGGCGCTGCGCCCCAAGCCGCGCAGACCGCCAGCCAGGCAAACAGGGCAAGGCTCGCATTGCGTCGGCAAAGCAGAGTCGGCAAACGCGGGGTCCTTTGGCTCGCGCATCGTGGTCCACGGCGTCATGTAGCCCCGACGCAACATGCTGCGGGACCGTGTTTCCACGACGTAACATGGCCTTGTATCAAGATTTGCGATTTTGGACCAGATCAACCCGTCGCCTTTTGGCATCATCCGAGCGCCCACTCGATCTTGGCTGCCAAAATGCAACTCTTTGCCAGGTCACAACTTGCGACGCCAATTTGTAGTCTGATTGCCCTCACGGTATGGACCGTGCTCTAATGACAAGCAACCAGCACCGGAGGAGACATCCATGAGTAATCCAGTCCGCGTCGTCAACCCCGCCACCGAAGAGATCCCCGCCGAGGTCGCCGAATTGGCCGCCGCCATTGCCGAGTTGCCCGCCGAGTACCGCGGCAAAGTGGCTCCTGCCCTGCAGCGCGTGGTCGACAGCACCAAACGCCGCCGGCGGATCCTCTCTCTGGTCCAGGATGCCTTGAGCCAGTTGCGCCTGGATATGAAGTACCTGGTCTTCGATCTCGAGGCCACGCGCCGCGAACGCGACGAGTATCGCCGCAAGTCCGACGAATCCGAACAGGGCTGAGCGGCCGCCTTCTCCAGGTCACGGGGCATCCGGCGCATTACGCCGCGCCGGCCGCGTGAACCCCGCAGCTCCGTCCGTGCCCACCCATCTGCGGTGTCTCGCCGCCGGTGGGAACCACAAGACAAGCGAGGCACGCGCCGCGCGAACATCGATGCGTCCCCTTGGACCTCGCAGTGCCGACCACGGCCGCGAGGTCTGTCTGTTTTGGGCCACCGCCCTGTCCTTCCTTCGTGCCGTCGTGCCTTGGTGGTTCCTCCTGTCCTCTGCCTGCGCGCCGGTTTGACGCTTCCCCCCGGCCCGCTATAATTCGGCTTGACCATTGAGACCCAGCCGCCCCGAGGCCGATCGTATCCCGTGCGCCAACGGGCGAAGCGCGATTTAACCTACTGGAGGAATTGAGGTTATGGCCGGCAATGTGACCGAAGTCAACGATCAGAGCTTTGACGCCGAGGTGCTCCAGGCTTCGCAGCCGGTCTTGGTCGACTTTTGGGCCCCCTGGTGCGGTCCCTGCCGCCGAATCGCCCCCATCGTCGAGGAATTGGCCACGGAAAACCAAGGCTCCGCCAAGATCACCAAGGTCAACGTCGACGACAGCCCCCAAACGGCCGCCAGCTACGGCATCAACAGCATTCCCACCCTGCTGGTCTTTAAGAACGGCGAAGTCGTGGATCGTTTCGTCGGCATCCAGCCCAAGCTGCGGATCCAAGAGGCCCTGGACCAGGCCGCCGGCTGAGAATCCATCCCAGCACCACCGCCGGGTAACACCGATAGCTCGGCTATCGGTGTGCCGCCGGGCACGGGAGGTGTTCTTTCCTCGTTCCCAAGCTCTGGCTTGGGAACGCGCCTCAGGTGTGCCGTCAGGCACGAGAGGCCATCAACAGATCCACCGAATCGGCACACCAGCGCTCCGCCCCAGCTCGTAAGCGTGCCGAACTCTGAACGGCCAGGCGCAGGGCTTAGCCACCAAGCGCGCGCACCGGATTCTCATGCATGGGCGTCAGCTTCTCTCGCCGGCGGTGCACACAGCTTAGCCATCCGGGTTACCCGTGGTCTCCCACAATCGAACCAACTTCGACCACGAATGGCCCAGAACGCCTGGGACGCCGCCTTCCTTCGTGATCCACTATCTTCAAGGAGTGTAGGGCGTCGCCGAGCGAAGCGAGGCACGCCGGGGACTGAGAAGGCTACGGCATGAGGTCGCCTCCGTGATTGGGCGATCTACCACGCGGAACGGTCTACTGACCCTTTGGCTCTTTGTGTCGTCTCGTCGCGTTCGATCTGTATTCGTGGGATTGCCTTCTCGAATTCGCGAATGCCAGCGCGCGTTACACGCGTGCCTTGCAGATCGATCCACCACAGCTCCTTCATTTCATGCAGAGATCCTACTCCAAGATCCGTGACGCCTGTGTCTCGCAACGACAGAGATCGCAGTTGTGTCCCGGCGAGGAAAGCTAGCCCCTCGTCAGTGATCGCTGTCTCGTCGAGATTCAAGCGCGTGAGCGAAGTCACGCTCTTGAGACAGCAAAGCGATCTATCAGTAATCTTCGTCCGTGCGAGTGACAGTTCACCGAGGTTTGGCATCGCCGCGAGCACCCCAACACCTGCATCGGTCACGGCCGTGTCATCCAAGATCAAACTCATGATACACGCTGGGCCGGCTCGGACTTGCCCAAGGCGCTTGAGATGTTCTGTACCGGCGTCGGTAAGCCGAGTGCGAGCAAGGTTCAGGATGTGAAGATTCTCCATCTTCACAAGAAAGGACAGCCCCTTATCAGAAACAGCACTTCCCGCGAGGTTAAGCTCGATGACATCGTCAAGCGCCGCGACTCTCTGCAAGATCTCGTCTGTGGCCTCAGGAAATACGGCACGCAAGCAGAGGCATGCATCCACGTGGTATGGCTCTGCATGCCCCCCCAGAGACCGTATGGTGTTTTCCTGGCGGTTACAACCAGCCAGCAACGCGGCGACGATGAGACAGATCGCACACATGCCGTCGCATGGTGGGAGATGATTCTCAGGCATCTCGCGTCCCTTCCGCTTGCTTCGCGATCTTACCGTCAGCGTGTGCGGTCAAAGCTCCAACGCCGTGACGCCCCGCGCTTTCCGCTCTCAGCTCTCCGCTTTCAGCATTCCGCCCAGCCAACAGATGCTACTCGCTACGCCGAAAGGGACAGAGGGACAAAGGGGCAGACGGAAAAACACTCCGCATTCCGACTTCCGGACTTCGCCCGCCTCAACCAACCTCCCATCCCTTCCGGTACTCGCGCTTCAGGTACTGGTTTGCCGCCGGGCAGTTGGTGATTTTGAAGGCCGCCGGATCCCACTCGATCCGCTGACCCACGCGCAAAGCGATGTTGCCCAACAGGTAGGCCTCGGTCATCGGCGCCGAGTATTCGAAATTGCAGCCCGTCGCCCGGCCCGCCTTGACCGACTCGATCCAATCGACGTGCACGTCCGGATAAGGCTCCCGCGCCTCGGGCCACTGGAAGTCCTTGAAGTCGGCGCTGGGCAGCAACGTGCTGTTGTACAGCATTCCCTTCGTGCCCACGAACAGCGTGCCGCTGTCCGGCACCTCTTGGATCCCCAACAGTTCGCCGGCCGGGCGCTTGCCGCCGTCGTACCAAATCAGCTTCACGGCCGGGCGCTGCCCCGTGGCCGGGAACTCGAAGCGCACGATGCTCCAACTCGGGAACGAATCGCCCTTCGTGCCCGAACACTCGGCCTCGACCGCCTTGGGTGCGCCCAGGTCCAACGCGCGAAACGTCACGTTGATCGCATGCGGAGCAATATCGCCCAAGGCGCCCGTGCCAAAGTCGAACCAGCCGCGCCACACAAACGGATGATACACCGGCTTGCCCTGGAATGGGCCGTCGGGATACTTGTCCTTGTAAGGCCGCATGGGCGCCGGCCCGATCCACAAGTCCCAGTCGAGATGCGCCGGCACCGGGTCTTCGCCCGCCAGCCGCTCCTGCCCTTGCGGCCAGATGGGCCGATTCGTCCAGTGATGCACTTCCTGAACCTGGCCGATCACCCCCGCGCGGATCGCCGCCACGGTGCGCCAGAACGCCGCCCCGCTCTGTCCGCCGGTGCCCATCTGGGTGATGACCTTGGTGCGGCGCACCGTGTCGGCCAGCAACCGTGCCTCGGCCACGCTGTGCGTCAGCGGCTTCTCGCAGTAAACGTGCAGGCCGCGGTTCATGGCCGTCACGCTGGGCCACACGTGATGATGGTCCGGCGTGCTCACCACCACCGCGTCCAGCGCCTTCTCTTCGTCCAGCAGTTTGCGGTAGTCGCGATACAAACGCGCCTCGGGAAATTGCTTGGCCATCGCCTCCAACCGCAGGCGATCCACGTCGCACAGGGCCACCACGTTCTCGCCGGCCATGGCCTTGGTGTTGGCCCCGCCTCGGCCGCCGACCCCGATGCAGGCGATGTTCAGCTTGTCGTTGGGCGACAGCGGCCGCGCCGCCGCGCGCGTGGCCAGCCCCCCGGCCAGCAACCCCATTCCAGCGACCGACGCTTGACGCAACACCTGGCGGCGATTCAAATGGTCCTGCATATCAGGCTCCCGAGATCAGGCGGAATTGGGGCGGAATCGGACACTTCGGCCATGCTATCCGTCCGCCACGTGGTCTGCAACTGCGGGACCACCTGCGGAAAGGGGTGCGGTTTCTTCCTGTGAATTCCATGTCTCTCCACGATGCCTTGACCCAACAGCACATCGAGTTGCCCGACGAACAGGTGACTCGCTTGGAGCAGTACTGCCGCCTGCTGTGGGATTGGAACGAGAAGATCAACCTCACGCGGCACACCGACTTCGAGAAGTTCGTCGTCCGCGATCTGCTGGACAGCCTGGCCTTCGCCCGATTCCTGCAACCCAACGAGAAGGTGCTGGACGTGGGCTCGGGCGGAGGCGTACCGGGAGTGGTCCTCGCCATCCTGCGGCCCGATCTGTCGGTCACGCTCACCGAATCGGTCGGCAAGAAGGCGCGCGTCCTGGAAGACATCGTGACCCGACTGGCTCTGCCCTCCGCGCCGTCCCCTCAGGGCCACAAAGCCGCCTCTCAATCGCGGCTGACCGTGTTCCACGGCCGGGCCGAAGACCGCCTGGCCAAGCACCGCCAAGACAGTCTGGTGATCCGGGCCGTGGCGCCGCTGGCCAAGCTCTTGCGGTGGTTCCAGCCCTACTGGCATCGTTTTGGGCAAATGCTGGTCCTCAAAGGCCCCTCCTGGGTCGAGGAACGCGGCGAGGCCCGGCACCTCGGCCTCTTGCACGACATCGGCTTGCGCAAACTCGAGAGCTACTCCATGCCCGGCACCGGCGCCGAGAGCGTCCTCTTGCTGTTTTGCCCCAAGGACCGGATGCAAGGCGACGAAGAGCCTGCTTCAGAACCATCCTAGCCGCGTCGCGCGGCCCAGCAGGACCGAACTGCCGATGGATTTGGGAACCGGCTCAAACAGTAGCGGCAATCCTGGCCGCCGCTCCCGCACGCCGCGCTACCCCTTCGCCACTCGGCCGTGCAGATAGATATCCGGTCCCACCTGCTGCAACTCGGGCGATTCCAGCGCCAAGGCCTGCGACATCTCCGCGATCCCTTCGCCGGCGATCGCCATGGTGGCCTTGGCTCCGCCAATCAGCCGCGGCGCGACAAACACATGCACCTCGTCCAACTGGCGCAGATCCAGCAGCGCGCCGAGAATCCGACCGCCCCCTTCCACCAGCACATTCGTCAGCCGCCGCCGACCCAATTCGTCCAGCAATTGCCCCAAACGATCGTTCGGGCCTGCGCCAGTGCAGACCAGCACCTCGCATCCCGCCGCGCTCAACCGCCGGCAATCGCTTTCCGCCGCCTGCTGACTCACCGCCACCAGGACCGGGACCTCGCGCGCCGTACGCACAAGCTGGCTCTGCCAAGACAACTGCGCCAACGGATCGGCCACCACGCGCAGGGCCGTGCGCGCCCCCGCCGGTCGGGCCGTGAGCAGCGGATCGTCGGCCCGGGCCGTGGCTCCCCCCACCAAAATCGCGTCCATCCGGCCGCGCAATCCATGCACGATCGCACGCGACGGCGGACTGGAAATCCAACGGCTGGAGCCAGACCGCGTCGCGATCTTGCCGTCCAGCGTCATGGCCCACTTGCCCAGCATCCAGGGCCGGCCCGTGCGCAACAGCTTCAAGTAAGGCGCGTTGAGCCGTTGCGCCTGTTCTTCCAGCAGTCCGACTTCCACCTGAATGCCCGCCTCGCGCAGTGCCGCTACCCCGCCCCCATCGACTTGTGGAAAGGGATCGCGTTGCGCCACGACCACGCGCGCCGGCCGGGCCGCGAGGATCGCCTGGGTGCAGGGCGGCGTTTTGCCGTGATGGCAGCAAGGCTCCAACGTCACGTACATCGTGCTGCCGGCGGCTCGTGATCCGGCCAGGCGCAGGGCCTCGACTTCGGCGTGCGCCTGGCCAAACCGCCGATGCCAGCCTTCGCCGATGATCTCCGCCCCCTGCACGATCACGCAGCCGACCATCGGGTTGGGCTCGACGCAGCCCTGCCCTTGCGCGGCCAACTCCAGCGCACGCTGCATGTGCCAGGCATCAAGATCCGGTTGGTCCATACGTTGTTTCCTTCAAAACCCGGGCTCGACACTCGCCCGGCGGTCAGGTTTCGCTCCAAGAGCCTACCCCAAACCGTCCCGGCCAGGTCGAGCGGCCCGGCAAGGCTGAGCCGCTGACAGGTTCTAGGACCGGCTCTAAGCCTGGCCCCCGCCGCGATTCGGATCATCCCGGCCGAACAGGCCACGATACTCTTCGGCCGGATACTTCTGGGCATTCTTGACCATCTTCCGCTCGATCGCGTCCGACACATCCAGCCCCAGTTGGTTGGCCATGGCCAACGCGTAACACAACACATCGGCCAACTCCTCCCCCACGGCAGCCAGACGCTCCGGCTGTTCAGCCACCGCGCGCGACTGCTCGGCCGTCAGCCACTGGAAATGCTCCATCAACTCGGCCGCCTCGATGGCCAGCGACATGGCCAGGTTCTTCGGGCTGTGAAACTGCTCCCACTGGCGCTCGGCGACAAAACGGCGCACCAATTCGCGCAATTGGGCCACGGAAGTCTGGGCGTCGGTCATGGCAGAACAGAGAACTGGGGGGACTGCGGTAAAACCCTGGTCGGATTCTGGCACAAGAGCCTATCCCGGAATCACCATAGCCACGTCGGGCGGCCCAACGGGATCGAGTTGCCGAAAGGTCCTGGGACCGGCTCCAAGACTCATCATACCAACCGGCCGTCGGACACGGCAGCCAGGGGGGTGGCCAGACGGCAACCCTGACCCGGGCCGCGGCAGGGCAACTCCAAGCCCCAGCAAGGCCGCCTTCTCGCCATCAATTTGCGCACGTATACTCTCGGTGAGGCTTACGGGGGGCCCGCGTGAGAGCTGTGCTTCACGCCTTGCTTCCCCCTTCATCCTTTGCCGGAGTCGCTCATGAGCGTGGACATTGCCGTCGTGCCCGTGGCCGGTCGCGGAACCCGCCTCCTGCCCCTGACCAAGAGTCAGCCCAAGGAGATGCTGCCCGTGGGCCGCAAGCCCGTGGTGCAATACGTGGTCGAGGAACTGGCACGCTGCGGCATCGGCAAGCTGCTGTTCGTGACCGGTCCCGGCAAGACGGCCATTGAGAACCACTTCGACATCGACGCCGAGCTGATCGACAGCCTGCGTGAGAACGGCCGCGAAGAGCTGCTGGCCGAACTGGCCTTCGAGCGCGAGGACGTGGAGTACTTCTACACGCGCCAGCGGCGTCAACTGGGCCTGGGCCATGCCGTGCTCTGTGCCCGGCCGGTCGTGGGGCAACAGTGCTTCCTGGTGGCCCTGGGCGATTCGATCATCGGCCTGAACGCCGAGTCGACCGTCGTGCGCACGATGATCGACGAGTTTGAGGCCCGGCAGGCGCAGGCCGTGGTGGCCTTTGAGGAAGTGCCCGCGGAGGACGTGGTGCATTATGGGATCGCCAAGCCGCGTGGCAAGGCCGGCGCGGTCTTCGAGTTGGACGACCTGGTAGAAAAGCCCGCCGTCAGCGAGGCCCCCAGCAACCTGGCCGTGGCCGCGCGCTACGTCTTCAGCCCGCAGATCTTCGACTGCCTCCAGCGCACCGCGCCCGGCAAGGGCGACGAAATCCAACTCACCGACGCCATCCGCATGCTGATCCAGGAAGGGGGGCGAGTCTTGGGCGTCCGCCTCCCGGCCGGTGAGAATCGCTTCGACATCGGGAACTTCGAAAGCTACTTCCAGGCCTTTGCCGAGTTCGCCCTGGCCGATCCCAACTACGGCCCCGGCTTACGCCAATTCCTGACCGGACTGCTGAAGAGAACCGCCCCATGCGCCTGATCCGTCGCAAAGCCTTCGCTCGGGCGGGCCTGCTGGGCAATCCGTCCGACGGCTATTTCGGCAAGACGATCTCCATCATCGTCCGCAACTTCTGCGCCGAGGTCACGCTCTACGAGTGGGACCGCGTGGAAGTCGTCCCCAGCCAGGAAGACAAGAGCTACTTCCGTTCCGTGGACGAGCTGGCACGCGACGTCCGCCTGCACGGCTACTACGGCGGCATCCGCCTGGTCAAGGCCACCATCAAGAAGTTCGTCGAGTTCTGTCACAAGCAGAACCTGCCGCTGCACGCGCAGAACTTTTCGATCCGCTACCAGTCGAACATTCCTCGCCAGGTGGGCCTCGCCGGCTCCAGCGCAATCATCGTCGCCACGCTCCGCTGCCTGATGGAGTTCTACCAGATCGAGATCCCCTTGGAGGTCCAGCCCTCGCTGGTCCTCTCGGTGGAAACCGAGGAGTTGAACATCGCCGCCGGCTTGCAGGACCGCGTGATCCAGGTCCACGAAGGCCTGGTCTACATGGATTTCTCCCGCGAAAAGATGCACGAGTGCCAGGGGCTGACCTGCGGGGTATACGAGCGCCTGGACCCGGCCCTCCTCCCGCCGTTGTACCTGGCCTTCAGCGCCGACGTGAGCGAGCCCACCGAGGTCGTGCACAACGACCTCCGCAGCCGCTGGCGCCAGGGCGAGCCGGCCGTGGTCGAGGCCATGACGCAATTCGCGCGCATCGCCCAGCGCGGCCGCCAGGCCCTGCTCGACGGCGACTACCCCCTGCTCGGCCAGCTCATGGACGACAACTTCGATCTGCGGCGCTCGATCTGCCGCATCGCGCGCGATCAATTGCGCATGATCGACGTGGCGCGCGCCTGCGGTGCCCGCGCCAAGTTCGCCGGCTCCGGCGGGGCCATTCTCGGTTCCTATCCCGACGCGCAAACCTTCGCGCGCTTGGAAACCGAACTGGGCCAAATCGGCTGCCGCGTCATTCGACCGCAGATCACTGCTGACCGCGCGCCAAACGGCAGATGACCCGGGCGAAGTCCGTGTCACTGCGGAACTGCAATTGGAGGTCGGCCGCTATGCAGAGGAACATCAATTGCGCTCAATGGTTCATTTGTGCCGTCGCATTCGTCAGTCTCTTTACCTTCGCATGGCGCAAGTATGACGAGTGGCGAGACTACCGGTGGTATGAAGATCGTATTGACTCGTTTGGCAAAGACACCGTCCAGCCTCTTGATGTGCCGCGCGAAAGGATCGTCACGACAGCCAACCTCTCAGGGCGATGGCTGTTGCATGGTCACAGATCCGGCAGCGCGCGCATGACCTTCGAGCCAATGGAATCGGGCAATGCTTCTGAGTATCGAGTGGCCTTCGACACCCATGCGTGCACGAGTAACTACAGTGCGGACCGCACTGCCCATTTCCTGGACGGTAACGTGTTCCTGAACAGGCCGGTGGCGGATTCACGCGGCTTCGCCTATCAGACGTTGTGCTGCGTTCATGTCGGAAGAACAAAGGTGCTGGTTCCCACGGCGCGCACAGAGGCCACACAGGGACTTCTGGAAGCCATCCGTCGAGCAGAAGACGACAACGAGTGGCGCGTCCTCGAGTCGCTGGTCTACGTTTACGAAGGACCGTGACGGTCGAGAATACGTGGGAGCCACAGACTAGGCCACCTGCGCCTGCCGGCGCGATGAAAGTCGCTACGCCCCCGTGCGGCAGTCCTCCAGATACCGGCGTGCCCGGTTGATCTCCTCCGTGACCGCGGCGGTCGTGTCCAGAATCGGCACGCCGCGCGGCACGGGATGCATGAAGATCTCCGTCCAGCCGGCGTAGCGGATCTCGGCCAGCGCGGCCAACAGCGGCCGGAAATCCAGCGGCCCCCGCCCTGGCATCTGCAGCAGTTCCTGCTCCTTGGGCAACTTCTGCTGGCACCCCATGCCGTGCTGCCAGGCGTAGAACATGGCGATCCGCTCGCCCAACGCGCGAATCAGGTCGCTCAGCAACTTCTCCTCCTGCGGCAGATGATACGGCGCAAAGGCGATCGCCAGGTGCCGCGACGGACACAACTCGACCAGCCACTTCATCGAGTCGGGCAACTCAATCAAATTGTTGGCGTGGTTCTCGATGGCGATCGTCACGCCCGTCTGCGCCGCGACCTCCAGGTGCGGCTTCATCCGCTCCACGAACGCGCGCACCGCCTCTTTCAGTTCCGCGCCCTTCAGGCCCTTGGGACCGCTGCCGCCGGTGACGATCGTCCCGCAGCCAAACCGCTGGGCCAGGCGCATCTCTTCTTGCAGGCCGAAGGGCCCCAGCTTGTATTGCGTGATGCAGCCCAACCGCACGCCGTGCCGCTGCAACAACGCGGCAAACGCCGCCTCCCCCATCTCATCAAGCTGCTCGCGCTGGTTGCCGTGCACCTTGGGCCAGATGTCGATCGCCGCGGCCCCGACCTTGGGCGCCTCGGGCACAATCTCCCGCACGTCGCCGCAGCCGTACAGGCACGATCCCAGGATATAGCGGAACTGCAGGCCCTGCGCCGCCGGAGCCGCCGCCTCGACCCCATGTCCCACCAGCCACGGAAGGACCACAGCCCCCTGCGCCGCACGCAAGAACCGCCGCCGATCCATAGCGGGGACAAGATTGGGAGTCATAGCGAAATCAATCCCTGGAGACCACGTATCCCCAACAATTCTTCAGTAAGTCAGCAACAATCGGTCTGCGACAACTTCCTCTTCGAGCGTCTGCCCATTCATCTGGAAGCGACGGAGCATCGAACGCCCACAGTTCACGAGTGCTTCGCGTTCGAACAAGCCCTTGGGAATCGGCACATTGCAGAGCAGGTCCCCTGACTTCTTGCTCCCATCGATGCTCAGGGCAACATGAACTCCACGGTGTTTGCACCGCGCGATGGCTTCAAAGAGCCGTTCCAGACCAAAGGCCTGTGCGCCATACAGAATTCTCTGCGTGAAACTGTAGGGTGGATCACAGTAGACAACGCTCCCTTTCTGGGCACGATTCATGGATTCCTCAAAATCCAAGACGACAAATGTCGTGCCTGCCACTCTCTTGCACCATTCATCCACACGCTTCGCAAAACTGTCGGGGTGGATGGGGGCGTGCACGCCACACGGAGTAGACATATAACCGTCTGCTTGTCGAAAACGAACCACACCCCCGTAGCAGGAGCGGCACAGAAAGAGCAAGTCAGCCCCGTTCGGTGAGGCATTGTAGCTGGCCTTCACGTTCTCGTAAGCATCGACCTTCCCACGCCTCTTGATGGTCTGCCAGCGAGCCGTATACCAGGACTTCAATTGTTCTGGCGATTCTCGCAAGGTCGCCCAGATTTCCATCAGAGGACGAAAGACGTCCGAAGCAAAGGCCTTCTTGGGAGCAAGGGTTCCCAAGACCGCCCCACTTCCCAGGAAGGGCTCGTAGTAGACGTCGAATCTCGCGGGAAAATACGAGATGATCTCGTGCGCAAAACGCTGTTTGTTCCCAATCCATTTCAGCAACTGAAGCCTGAATGGCCGCACGTTGGGCGTCGCCACCTGCTCGAACAAGAGATGCTGTCGCTCCATGCCAGGCATTTCACTCAAACCGCGATTACGTCAAAGCCACTGGCAACTCGCTGCGGAGGCTCTGTGCTCACACTCAGGATATCCGATTTTGGGATATTCGTCAAGCAACAGTATAGTGCTCGCATGTCCATGCACCATTCTCCGAACTCCGAAACGCGCCTGCAAGCCCTCTTGAGAGACTTGCGCACGGAAGCGGGGCTTCGCCAGACAGACTTGGCCGAACGTCTTGGCTTGCCGCAGTCATTCGTCAGCAAGTACGAATCCGGCGAAAGGCGGTTGGACATCTTGGAGGTCCGACAGGTTTGCCTGGTCCTCGGTATCCCTCTTGTAGAATTTGTCCAGCGTTTGGAAGAAACTTTGACATGAAACCGGATCCGCGTTTCGTGGAACAGCCCAAGACCTTCTGGGCGAACGTGCGCACGATAGGCGAACAGGTTGGCTACACCGTCCGCGGCGAGGGCGTGATTCGAGTCCCGACACTTCCTGAGATGGTCGCCGCACTGGAGAGTATTAACCTCAGCGGTCGGCACTTGGTAGACGTCCGCGGAAAGCCAACTGCCCTTGGACAACGGCTACTGGACTACTATCACTTTCGTGCTGACGTTCTGAACAGCTTCGTTGAACCGCGGTTGATGGACGCCAATCGCGCGCGAAGTGAGTTTCGAAGACTGTTACCGACCCATCAGAAGCGATGCCCCCTGCCATACAACAAGCAGAAGGGAAAGAAGAAGGCACATGCGTTTCTCACGTGCATCATCAACATGCTCATCGAGGCCCATTCCGCAGATCATGGCTGCGACTATGATCCCCGAACGCTAACGACTGTCACCAGAAACGGCACCCCCCTTCGAACGCTGGCCCGTCGAATCGACGGTGCATTCCCGTCGACCATGAATCCGATCGCAGTCTGGGAAATCAAGGAGTACTACTACACCACGACCTTCGGCAGTCGTGTGGCAGATGGCGTGTACGAGTCTCTTCTGGATGGAATGGAGTTGGAGGACATTCGGCAGCATGAAGGAATTCATGTGAAGCATTACCTGTTTGTCGACGCGCATTACACATGGTGGGAATGCGGGAAGTCTTATCTCTGCCGAATCGTCGACATGCTCCACATGGGCTACGTGGACGAGGTGCTGTTCGGCTACGAAGTCGTTGAGGAGTTGCCACGAATCGTCAGGGAATGGAACGCAGCCGCCCAACAACGGGAGACAACCGAGAAGAAGACCTGAGTTGCCCAAGTAATGAGCCTCAACCCGGTGTCGGATATTTGCCATACTGCCGCACGGCGTCGAGCATCGCCCGGAAGTTCGCCGGCTTCACTCCCCGGTGGATCGTGTTGCTGGAAGACAGGATCAGCCCGCCGCCCGGTCCGCCGCCACGCAAACACTGCCGCACCTCGGCCACCACGTCCTCCGGCGTGCCGCTGCACAGGGCCCCCGTGCAGTCCACATTGCCCTTCAGGCAAATCCGCTGCCCGTACTTGGCCTTCATCTGCCCCAAAGTGTAGCCGGCCGCCGGATCGATCGGGTCCAGGCAGTCGATGCCGCAGTCGATCCAGAAGTCGACCACCGCGTCCACGTTCCCGTCGCAGTGCTTGATGCACAAGTAACCCAACTCCTTGTATCCCTGGATCACCTGCCGGAACAGGGGCGCGATCCGATCGAAATAGGTCGCCGGACGCATCAGCAACCCCGTGGCATTGGCCACGTCGTCGGTGGTAGCCACAATCTGCAGCCCAAACCGCCGCCGAGCCACCGCCGCCAAGGCCCGGTTGTAGTCCACCACGCGCGCCAACAGGTCGCCAAAGGCCTCGGGCTCCAACAGCAGACCCATCAGGGCCCCCTCGTACCCCAGCAGGTCGCGCATATCGGAAAAGCCATCGCGCAGGTTCAGCACCAGGGCCCTCTGATCGCCGAACCGCTTCAACGTCTTTTCCACGCTCGCCCAGCGGTGCCCCGCCTCCGGATCCGGAAACCGGTAGTCTCCGTGCTGCGTGATGTCGCTGATCGGGCTGGCCAGCAAGGCCGGCAGGCAGTCGCCCGTCAACTGCCGGCGGATCTGCCATTCGTCGACCAGCGTCTTCTCGTCAAGCTGCTCTTTGCGGTAGTCGGGGCGCACGTTGATCGCGTCCAGGTCCAGACGCTCCACGATATCCCAGGGATCGTCGCTGCCCACCAGGGCCCGGCCCACCGCGGCATCCACAAACCACTCGAAGACGGGGACCGTGTCCGGCATGCCGCGCTGCAGGGCCGACAGAATCCGCTCTTTTCCGGTCATGTCCAACAGCCCTCTCCGACCCGTGACTGCATCTCACGTGGGGAAACCAATAACCTCGCCCAGACCGCTGGAATTCTTGGCAGCGACCCGACAGGTGTGCCACCGGCAGCCGCCGCCAGCAGTATGACCTAGTCCCGCCCCCACTTCAACCGCGCCCGGCAGTCCGGCCCGGCGGCGCGCCCCAGCCGCCCGGTTTCGTCTGGCCGCAGAACCGCGGTTCGGTCTATACTTGGAGCAGACAGTCTGGGCTCCCCGCACGCAGGACGGCGACGGCTGCAACGAGTCAATGGGGGCCGCAAGTCGTCTGCAGGCATGGAGGGAAGGCACCTGTATGAAAGCACCGTGTGCGCGTGGTGGTCGCGGTACGGCCCGTGCTCCGGAACTCACGGATGGAGCGCGTTGGAACAGGGTTCGGCTGGGGACTCGGGTACTGCTCGGGCTGTGGGTCGGTCTCGGCATCTCCGCGCTGCTGGCTGAAGAACGCGGCAGCGGACTGTCGCACGCCTTGAATTCCATCGTGGTCCCCGACCTCTCGCGGCACGCGGACTATCTGGCCAGCGACGACCTGGAAGGACGCGAAGCCGGCGCCAAGGGTGGACACCTGGCCGGCGACTACCTGGTCGCCGAACTCAAGCGACTGGGGTTCGCCGGCGCGGCTGAGGACGGCGTCTACACCCAGTCGTTCCCCCCCAACTTCCGCAACGTGCTGGGACTGCTTGAAGGCCGCGATCCCAAGTTGAAACAACAAGTGGTCGTCCTGGCGGCGCACTACGATCACGTGGGCTACGGCAACCGCCGCAACAGCCTCGGTCCCATCGGCTACATCCATAATGGGGCCGACGACAACGCCAGCGGCACCTCCGGCGTGCTGGAAGTCGCCGAGGCCTTGACCCTCCTGCCCTCTCCTCCCAAACGATCCGTCCTCATCGCCTTCTGGGATGCCGAAGAGAAAGGCCTCTTGGGTTCAAAGCACTGGACCGCGCACCCCACCTTGCCCCTGCAACGCGTGGTCTTGGCCATCGACGTGGACATGATTGGCCGGCTGCGTCAAGACCGCATCCTGGTCTTCGGCAGCCGCGGCGGCTACGGCCTGCGCTCCTTCATCAGTCAGCAAAATCGCGAAACCGGATTGAGCCTGGAATTTTCCTGGCTCATGAAGGGCAACGGCGATCACTTCAGCTTCTTTCAGCAGGAGATCCCTTCGCTGCTGTTCAGCACCGGCGAGCACGAAGACTATCACCGCCCCAGCGACAAGCCGCAACGCCTGGTGCACGACGGCATGCAGCGCGTGGCGCGCCTGCTCTTCCAAGTGCTCTACGAGGCGGCCGAACAGGATGCCACCTTCGCCTTCCGCCCCGCCGCACGCAACGAGTCGCCCGAGGTGGAACGCGCCCTCTGGCAGCAGCAACCGCGTCTGGCCGACCGCCTGGGCGCCTCGGTCCAGGATGTGCGTTGGAGCGCCTCGCCCGTCGTCACGCAGGTCGTGCCCGGCTCGCCCGCCGACCGCGCCGGCCTGCGCCTGGGCGATCGGATTGGACAGTGGGCCGGACGGCCCATCCACCGCAGTAGCGAACTCGCCGGCCTCCTGCCCATGTCGGCGGCCAGCGTGCAGATGCACGTCTTCCGCTCCGGAATGGGCGAGGCCCTGCCCTTGCAGGTCGAACTGGAAGGCAAACCCATGCGCCTGGGAATCACCTGGCGCAGCGACGATGCGGAACCGGGCAGCATTGTCCTGACCCACGTCGTCCCGGACTCGCCCGCGGCCCGCGCCGGACTGGCCATCGGCGATCGCGTGTTGCAGGTCGGCGGACAGCCTTTGAAGGATGACAAGGACTTTTCCACGCGCGTGCAGGCCTTGCCTGACAGTGGCGAGTTGCTGATCGAACGGGGCGGAATCCTGCTCCGCCTGGTGGTGCCCTTCGACGCCGATCCCGCCCGGCAGGCCGCCTGACCTCTCCCCGTAGCAGCAGTGCATGCAGTGCTAGCGTCCAATACCTCTTACTCCACCGATGCTCCTCCACCGGTCGCCGATGGGCTCGGCTACTGGACGGAATCGCGCCAACCCCTGGCGAGCCTGGTCTTCGTGGCCCCTGTGCTGTTGGTCTACGAGGCGGGCGTGGTCTTCTTCGGCCCCCAGGCGGTCCGCAATGGAGCCGACGCCTGGCTCCGCTGGCTGCTGGAGGCCTTGGGTTTCGGGCAGTACTTCCTGCTGCCCGTTCTGACGGTCTGCATCTTGCTGGGGTGGCACTATACGACCGGCCGCCCCTGGCGATTCCCCCAAGGCGTCTTCTGGGGGATGCTCGTCGAAAGCGTCGCCCTGGGCTTCTGCGTGCGCCTGATCCTGCAAATCCAGGGAATGCTGTTGCTGCAAATGTCCCGCGAAGGCCTGCCGCCCGCCTGCGATCTGGCCGCCCAGCTTCGCACGGCCGTGGGATTCCTGGGCGCAGGGATCTACGAAGAACTGCTCTTCCGCTTGATGCTCCTCTCGCTGGCGGTGCTGGCACTACGGTGGATCGCCGGCCCGCGCGTGTGGGTCCTGCCCCTGGCGATCGTGTTGACCAGTCTGCTCTTCTCAGCCGCCCATTATGTTGGGCCGCACGGAGAACCGCTCCTCTGGTCGCAGGGCCTGTTCTGGTTTCGGGCCCTGTTTCGTTTCATCGCGGGCGTGTTTTTCTCTGTGCTATTCTTGTGCCGCGGGTTCGGAATCGCGGTCGGCGCGCACGCTTTCTACGATCTCTTGGTCGGTCTGCTGTGACCAAGCAAGCCGCGTGCCAGATGCGCCGCTAGCAACCGGCGTACCTTTGTCAAGATGAAAGCGCCTCGATTTGCACGCCTCCGCAGTGCCGAAAAAAAACACCCTTGGTGCCGACCGCCACCGAGGTTTATAATGACCCTCGCCGCACGTGATCAATAAACCCGTTCGGGTTCATTCGAGCCAGACTAGAAGGAATCGCCACCGTGATCTCCGTTCGACCCAAAATCGCGGAACTGGTGTTTCAGCTTTATGGCCGTCCCTTGCACCCCGAACTGTTCCACGTCTGCCAGTCGCAAACCGTGAAACGCGGAGACTACGAAGCGAAGATCGACATCACCTCCGCCGGCCACGTCGTCACCTGGCGGTACGCGGGCCTGACGCTCACTGAAGTCGCCACCTCGGCCCACCACCCGCTGCCCGAACGACGACGGCTGATGTCCTACAAGCTCAAGGGACAGCGAAACGATCGTGTCGAGTGCCGCGGAGGCATCACCTACCAGATGAGCTTCCAACTCGAACCGGTCGACCCCGAAGTCTTCTGGACCTTCCAGCAGGAACTGGCCGACGATGGCCTGCGCCAAGGCATGCTGCACCGCTTCAATTCCAGCGGCCGCATGGCCCTGGGCGCCATCAGCTACATCAACTTCGAAACCCGCAACCGCAGCCTCCTGGTCCAGGCCTTCCACACCTTCCCCGACGACTACGCGATCGTCAAAAGCCAGAGCCTGTTCCAGCTTCCCTGATCCCCTCCTGGGACGGTCCCACCGCGTGCTGGACTCCGCCGCGTCGCTTCCTGACGGGCCTGGCAAGATTCGTTGGCAGAGGCCGTTGCCCCATCGGTCATCCTGAGCGCAGCGAAGGATCTCCGTGATCCCTACGACACAGGAGATTCTCCGCTGCACTCAGAATGACTCGTCTTCGGCCCTGACAGGATTGCTTGCCACACGCCCTGCGTCTTCGCGCGTCTTGCACGCGATCGCTGTTCGTCACTGCCCGTTGCGCCCCATCTTCCGCGCCTTCTCCAAGATCGCCGGCCGGGCCCCTTCCATCATCTCGCGCACGTCCTCATAGCGGATCGTCCGCTGCTCGAACGTCCGCCGCTGAATCGCGCCCAGGAATCGCCCCTCGAACTCCCGCAGGTTCGAACCGTAGATGTGGTAGCTGTCGGCCATGTGGCAATAGCGGCCCAACTCCACTTCGCGCCCCGACAGTTCCCGAATCCGCCGCACGATCTGCGCCTGCAGATTGACCAGGGCGAACATGTTCATGAAGGCCGCCTTGTACGCGTCGTTGGAGCGAAAGCGCACGTTCATGCTCAACACCGGCCGGCCGCCGTCTTCCGTGATCCGGCACCAGATGCTCTGCAAACAGGCGGGATCGTAACAGGAATTGTCCTCCCACACCTTCCAGGTGACGGCCTGCGCTCGCCGCGTGTAGGGCGTCTGCGCCAGGCAGCGGCAAACATGCTCGATCTGGTCCATGGCCGCCAGCCCCGGCGCCTGGTAGGCGAACAACCGCTGGTGATACGTGTATTCCCAGCGCGTGTCGCCAGGATCGGACGGATCGCGCACGCAATGGTCCTTGATCCCCTCGCAGACCTCCATCACGTATTCCTGCAACTCCTCGAACCCGCCCGGAAAGTCGCGATGGATCATGGGCTCGGCCAGCGGCTCGCGCACCACCACGATCATCGTGGCGTCTTTGCTGGGCGGATCCTCCGGCTTGTCGTATTGAGTCTGCAGTTGGCAGCCCCGCTCAAACAAGGCCAGCAGCGAATTCTCCCAGGCCTGGGCAATGCCCTCGCCTTCCACATTCAAAACCGGGATTCCGTTCATCAACGAACCTCCTCTGGGGTCAGAAATCGCACCGTCAGCTTGGGCCGGCCATAGGCGTCCGGGTCGGAAAGGTCGCGGTAGCGCCACTCCGTGAAAGGCGGCTCCAGACGCGGCAGTTCACCCTCCAGCCTCCCAGTCACATCCACGCCCTCCTCGGCAATGTCCGCACGCCGGCAATCAAAGCCCTTGTAGAAAACAGCCCCCTTGGACTGAAACCGGTAGAACAGCAATTGCATCTTGGCGTCCTGGCCCGCATCGGCCGGCACTTCGATCTCCTGCGAGACGGAAGCCTCCTCCGAGCCAAACTGCTTGACCAGGCAAGTCACGTCGCGCGTCTCCTGCTGCCTCCGTTTCGGACCCTTCCACACGAAATGCGCCTGCACCATGCTCTGGCCGCCGTCGCGCGCCCAGCCCGTGATCGTAATGCGATACTTCTGTCCAGGGGCCACCGGCACGGTCTTCGTCCGCTGCACAACATAACCGGCCGTTGCCGGCGGCGGCCCCTCGGGCCCGGCCCCGAACTGCCGTTGCGACAGATCAAACGGCGGCAGGGCGAACAGGCGCGCCTTGAGCCCCGGACCGATCACCAAGCGCAGGCCCGGCCCCAACGTGTCGCGATACCGCGCCGTGCGCGTGGCGTTGCCCAACTCCGGACCGAACACCTCGGCCGTCGGCACCAGTTCCACGACCGACTCCATGGCCGGCCGGTCATAGAGCGGCTCGGCCCAGCCATCGCCCGAGCGCGCGATCGGCCGCGGCTCAAAACCGGCGATCGTGGCCGCCGGCTCGCTACAGCGCACGCTCACCGACGGCCCCTCGGCATACGTCAGCTCGGCTCCAAACGCGCCCCCGTCCGGAATCCTCGCCGGCAACGGCCCCACGTGTACCCACCAATCCGCCACGCACGTCCGTTGCGGCCCCAGGTCACCCAGCTTGATCGTGGGCGGCGTGCTGGGGCTGGGCAGAATCGTGAACCCCTCCGGCACCGTCAGCGAGATGGCCAGGTTCCGCAACGTGGCCTGCTCCTCGCTCCGACCGTACCAGGACGCATCCCGCCGGTTGGTCACCTGCGCTATCACGCGTATCGAATCCTTCTTCGGCGACTTGGAGAGGTCATAGACCAACCGCACGGCCGGCGCCAATGCCCGGTCCACGATCGCCTGGCCGATCTTCTGTTCCCAGGCGAAATGCCGCACGTGATCGGGCAGTGTCCAGAAAGACGATTCGTCCTGATACTCCAGCTCGTTCCGAGCGCGCGTCTTGCGCCCGTGCGTCGCATACAGAAACGAACCCACGTTGCCCGGCTGCTCCCAGCGCGCCATCTCCACCATTTGCCCAAAACGGCAGCCGCGCATCCCCGGCGGCATCGACATCTGGCTGAACAACAGGCACCGCCGCTGTTGGACCACCGTCTGCGTCTGGTTCTTCCAGATGGTCGGCGTGTTCGGATAGCCGAAGATACCGTCGCACACGCCCGGCTTGACAATCTCGGCGTATGAAATAGGCACGATCCGCAGATACGGGTCCTGATCCTTGAAGATCGGCAGATCCAGGTGATCGAGCGTGTACCAGGCCGTGGCCTGATAGTAGAACACGGGCCTTCCGCCGCTGGCCTCCTTCATCGCGCGGTGGATCTCCTCCAGCGCCTGGCAGTACTTGCGGCCCCACCACAGTCGATGCTCCCGGCTGGCCCAATTCAGCGGCTCGCCCAGCTCCGCCTCGATCTCCTTGCGGAAGCGCTTCATGTCCCAGGGCAAGTCGTCGCCCGGCTTCCACTTGCCGCCGAACGGCGCGCTGCTGAAATGGCCGGGCAGTTCCTCCAGGAAGCACGAACCATACACGTTTTCCGGACGCGACACGCCTTGGCAAACCAAGCGCACTTGGCGCCGCGTCTCGGCCAGCACCTTCTCGCGCACCCCCGGCTTGTACCAATAGTGGAACAGCGTGGCCTGGTGCCGGTTCTGCTCGCAATCGCCGGCGCCCATGATCGGCCACACCCGGATCAGGAACTTGTGCTGGGGGTTGAGCCTGAGGATCTCGTTCAAGGCCTCGACCGTCTTCTCGTTGGCGCCCACATTGCCGAAGCAGATCATGTGCCAATCGAAACGCGCCGCGTCCAGCCCTTCGCCGCCATACAGCCCCCAGCCCAGTTCCCAATATCGCGAAGCAGCGCCCGGCTCCCCGGCAGCCGGATCGGCCGCCACCCATAACACCCCAGCCAGACAGATTGCTTGGACCCATCGCATGGCCGCACCTCCCTCGGAGAACATGCTTCGCGACAGCTCACACTATTGGTCCGCATTGCCTGGGATCGTTCTGCGACTGCGGGTGCCGGATGTGCCATTATCGACTGTCCCGGCAGCCGTAAGCCGGAAAAGCTGCATCTCGCCAGCCAAGGCCGGATCGGCCTGGAACTCCACAACGCCCTGTCGTGCTTCGATCGTCCCCAACGAACGCGGCTCGCGGTGCAGCTTTTCCACCAGCCAGCGACTCTGCTCTCCAACCCGCACCGCCACCTGGGTGGCCGTGACCGGCCAGCGGCGCGCCACTTCAGTGTCAAACCAGATGTTCTCGTACTCGCCCGGCCAGCGGCGGAACAGGGCCACATACCGCCGGCCGTGCTGCCGATCCTGCTTCACCAGGCACTCGAACCCCGGCTGCAGGGCTCGAACCTGCCGCTCGATCCCCGCCCACGTCAGCACTTCCTCCAACGCCTCGGCTCCAAAGGCCTTGCCGCCGCGATAGGCCGCCCCCGGCGCCGGCGGTTCCTGATCGGCCGCCAACTTGCGCACGTGGCCGTCGCCGGCCAGGGCCTTGGACAACACGTCCCGTTCGTCGGGCCGCTCGGCGCACAACCGGCCCGCGTCGCCTACCAGCAACAGCTTGCCGCCGCGGCGCGCATGTTCCACCAGCCGCTCGATCGCGCGCTGGCTCATCACCTCGCCCACCGCCACCACCAGCTTGAACCGCTTCAGATCGACCCACTCGCAGTACTCATCGGCGAAGTGGGCCGGAAGCTGGTGATAGGCGAACAGCCCGGTGAATACGTCCACGCCCGAAATATTGGCGTAGAACCCCAGCCGGCCATCGCTCAACAATCCGTCGGCCCGGCTGCCGAAAACCAGAACCTGCGGAGCCAGCCCTTCGGCCGCGACCCATTCCTGTTGCGCGGGCATCGACTTCTGCACGAACCGCAGCACGTCGGGCAGGGCCGCGAAACGCTTGTCCTCCGCGCGGTGAATGTTCCAGCGATACAGCCAGTACCAGCCGCGATCAAAACACGAACCGTAGAACAGGGTCGAATCGGCCATGGCCGTGCTGGGCGGAGTGAACTGGTGCCCTTCGTTCGTATAAGGCACCCCCGCCTGCAGGCACATGCTCTCCACCGCGCGCTGAAAATAAAACGGCCCCCCCTCGTCGTGAAACTCCGCCCCGTCGGCCAGCAGCGGGATCGCCGCCTCGCAGGCCGTGGGCCGCGGCCCGCGATAGATGTGCACCTGGCGTTGCCCGTCCACCGCCCGAATGCTCCCCAACACCTCGCGCACCGCTTCGCAGTAGGCGTGGATGCGGAAATCCATGAAACGCCGCCAGCCGGCCGACAAGTCCGGACCAAACCGCGCAATCCCGCAGCCGGGCAGCAGGAACAGCCGGGCCGGCTCTTGCGCCGGCAACCCCTGCTCCGCGAGCCAGGCGGCGAACGCCGTGCGCGCCGCCGCCGAATAGTCGGCGCGCACGAACTCCGGCTGATTGTCGTCCCGATAGATCAGCGACTTGGTGCGATAGCCGATCACGTTGGCATCGTCCAGGAACCGCGCACTGATCGCCTGCAGCCAACGGCGGTGACCGGCCCGACGCGCCGTATCCCAAAACGACAGGGTGCAAATCCCGTCATCGCCGCTGATACGGCCGAACTGGTCCAGCATCGGCTGCGCCTCCAGCCAACGCGGATAGTCCAGCCCATCGCCCCACAGCGCCGGCGTCAAGAAGAATTGCATTCCCAGCTTTTCGGCCACGCGCACGCGCCGCTCAATCTCGTCCCAGCGATACACGCCCGGCAGCGGCTCGACTTCGCCCCATCCCGTGTAGAACGAAACGTACTTGAACCCGTACCCTGCCGCTTCGCGAAGCCAGGTGTCAAACTCGCCCAACCCCTGCGGCGTCCATGCGTCGCGCTGGTGCGCCGGGCTCATCAACGAGCCGAAGTGCTCGGCCACGGCAACCGCCTTCCGCGACAGAAGCAACTCATCGCGAGTCGGAATGCCGTCGGGCACGCGCCGCCCGTCGGGCAGCGGCCGGCTGGCGACCCCGAAGTGCAGTTCAGCGCGGTCCACGACCCGCGCCCCGCGCCGCATCTCCGCCACCGCCATGTAGTCGGTCCCTTCGCGCAGCCCGCTACATGCCACTTCGATCGTCTCCGCCGAAGCGCGTGTCTCTTCGTGGATCCGCTGGCCTCGCCAGTCGACGATCTGCACCCTGCACGACGCTCCCTTGCTGGCCGCCAACTCGGCCGCTGTGCGCAAAACCAACTGCGCGGCCTGCGTTTCGCTCGGGAACACGTGGTCCGCTCGCCCCGTCTCCCAATGAAACGGCGTGGCCACCGCGGCCCTCTCCTGCTTGGGCCCCGCCGCCACCCATAACGGCATCTTCTGCAGCGTGAAGGGCCCTGCATCCATCCGCGCGCGCGTGGTGATCCAATACCGCCCCGACGGCAACTCGGGCAATTCGATCCGCTGCGTCAGAATCGCCGCCGGGTCGTCCCGGTCCAGCACGGCAGACTCCTCGGCACGCCACACGACCGCCCCCTGGTAACCCCGCGCGATCTCCACCGACCAACGCAGCGCGCCCTTGCCCCGCGTCAGGTCGTCCAAGAACAGCCAGGGACGCGTGTTCCATCCCCAGCGCCAGCGCCCCTCCAAGTACCAGTTGGATTGCGCCGCAAAACCATCGACCGTGCACGCATCCCACGCCGCCAGGCACAACCGGCCGCGCCCCGCCTCGATCGCCGCGGCGTCCCCGTGGGCCTCGTTGTCCCGCCGCTGCCTGGCCGGAACGATCTTCAACCCGGCCAGACTCCACGGCCGCGGCCAAATACCCTTCTGCGCCGTCTGGCGATGCTCGGCCAGCACGCGCTGCTCCCAATCCGCCGGCACCGCCAGATTCACCGACTCCACCTGACGCCACACGGACCAGTCGGCCATCTGATAGCGCCGCAGGGCCGGAAACAACGGCCGGCTGCTGAACGTGCGAACCTCGTGCTCCCGGCCCGACCCGTCCCGCACCAACAGCACCAGCTCAAAATCCCCGCTCAACCGCGCGCACCACAGCCGGATCCGCGTCACGCCCTCGGGCAAGGCCGCCGGTTGCGGCGCGCGCAACGTGAGCGCCTCGTGCTTGGGCGCGTCGTAGTCCACCGACACAACCTCGGCCACCCCTTCCACACGCCCCGGCCCCTCGCAGGTCCAGGAGCGAAAATCGGCGGCCGCAACACACAGCACCAGCAAAGCGGAGGTCAACGTCATGGAACAAGCCGGGGCGAAAGGACCTGCGTGCCAAGAACCGGAAGGTCGATTGGATGTCAGAAAAGAAATACCGTAGCGGTCGGGCCCGTTGCCCTGGAAGGCCAGCCTCCCGAGGGGCGGCCTCACGGCACTGCTTCCCTGAGACGCACTAGCATAGTGGCTCCCGCGCGGCCGAGCAAACTTTCACCGCGCGCAATCCACAGCGCCGTCCCTCTCAGGGACAGGTGGCCAGGATCCCGGCCAACGAGAATCGCGTGATCTGATCGATCAAGCGCTGGATCGCCTGCGCGTCGTAGGTCTCGTAATAACCCAATCGGGCGATCACCGCATTCGCGCGCCGGAAATGGTTGCACTGACCGACGATGCACTGCACGCAGTCGTGGAGCTGTTGCTCCGAGGCCTCCGGCCCCAACAGCTCGCGCACGATCGCCGTCATCTCGCGGTCAAAGGGGCGAATCACCTTCTCCAGCATCAAGTCCAGCCCCTTGGTCGGCTCGGCCATCTCCCGCGACATCACCGTGAACAACGCAATCGAAGCCCCCGGCCCCAACAGGTTCGTAAGCATGTTGCCGATGTAGGCGCGCAGCCTGTCTTCCGGGCGCATCGATGGTGGAGGCGTTTCGCGATCCCGGCGCTGCTGGTATTCGGCAATGATCCCCTCGAGAACCGCCAGATACAGCCCCTCCTTGTCGCGGAAATGGTAGTTGATCGCAGCCGTGTTGGCCTCGGCGCGCCGGCAGATCTCCCGAAAGGTGGCCTTCCGATACCCCACCTCCAGAAAGACCTCGGTGGCCGCACGCAGGATGCGATCGTGCGTACTAACTCCATCGGGGGACATAACCTGGACTCCCGTAAATCGGTCAGGATACTTGGAGCCGGCCCCGAAACCTGTCGGCGTGTCGATCCCGCTGGGCCACCTGACCTGATCGAAACGGTTCCGGGACCGTCTCTTAACTCATTCGATTTAAGCACTCAACTGAATCAAGACCCATTAGACCCCTCGGATGTCGTGCCGTCAATTGGCCCAATCTGAGCAGCACAAGACATGCCCTGCTATGGAATTGCCCAAATGAAAACCCTTCTCGCTTGACGATAAAACATGCGCTTGATATAGTTATTTAAGGCGCATGTTTTATTCGTCCCCATGTCGCATCGGCGTCCACAGATGTGCGTCGGGTTCTGAAGTAGGTTTATGGGGCAGGACCAACTGCCGCGCCAGGACTATGCGCGCAACCTGCATGTGCCTTTCCCTGCATACAAGCAAAACGAACCAGAACCGTTACGGAACAAACAGGGTTCGTCGCTGGCTCCCGGAGCCTCTTCCGCTCCGCCCGGCCCTGACAGCCACTCTGTACAGCGACCTCTGAGCACTGGAGTCTTTTGATGTCTCGGCGTACATGGCATGTGTTGGCTGCGGCCGCCCTGGTGGCAGGTTCCAGCCTGACGGGCTGCAACGAAGCGAAGGCGCCTCCCGCGCCCCCCACCCCGGAAGTCTCCACGGTGACCATTCAGCCGCAGCAGGTCGTGCTCACCTCGGAGCTGCCCGGTCGCACCGCCGCCTTCCTCGTCGCCGAGATTCGTCCCCAGGTCAACGGCCTCATTCAGAAGCGCCTGTTCACCGAAGGTTCCGACGTCAAAGCCGGCCAGATCCTCTACGAAATCGACCCCGCGCCTTACCAGGCGGCCCTGGACAACGCCGCCGCCAACTGTGTGTCCATGCGCGAAGCGGCCCTGAGGGTCCAGGCGGGCCTGAACGCGAGCATCGCCGCCCTCAAGCGACATCAGGCCGTCCTCAAGCTCGCCATCACCAACCGAGACCGAAACGAAAAGCTGCTCAAGACCAATGCCGTCTCCGCCATGGAACGCGACCAGTCCGTGGCCGACGTCGACGTGGCCGAGGCCGGCTTGCGCGTCGCCGAAGCCCAAGTGGAAAGTGACCGCCAATCGGTCCAGGTAGCCGAGGCGGCCATCAAACAGGCGGAAGCCGCCATGGAAACGGCGCGCATCAATCTGGGCTATACCAAAATCACGGCGCCGATCTCCGGCCGCATCGGTCGCTCCAACGTGACCCAAGGGGCCATCGCCACGGCATATCAGGCCGTGCCCCTGGCCACCATCCAGCAATTCGATCCGATCTTTGTCGACGTCCCCCAATCTACGGTCGAACTGAATCGCCTTCGGCGCAGCCTGGCCAACGGCCGCCTCAAAGATAATGGAACCGACAAGGTCAAGATCGTCCTCGAAGACGGCACGGAATATCCCCAGGAAGGATCGCTCAAGTTCCGTGACGTGACCGTCGACCCGACCACCGGCTCGGTCATCCTGCGGATCGTCGTCCCCAATCCCGACGCCACCCTCCTGCCCGGTATGTTCGTCCGAGCGATTATTGAGGAAGGCGTTCGTGAGCAGGCCATTCTCGTCCCCCAACAGGCCGTCTCCCGCGATCCTAAAGGCAACCCGCTCACGCTGGTCGTAGACGACAAAGACCAGGTCCAGCAGCGCGCCCTGACGACCGAACGAGCCCTGGGCGACAAATGGCTCGTTGCCTCAGGGCTTGCCCAAGGTGATCGCGTGGTCGTCGAGGGCAGGCAGAAGGTCCGCCCCGGAATGCCCGTCAAGGTGATCCCGCTCGATGCCAGTGGAACTGCCGCAGCGAATCCCACCGGTACCGCTCAGGCCACCGCTCCCACGAATCTTCAGTAAGCCGGTAGAGACGCGCGATGCTATCCCGATTCTTTCTCGACCGGCCCGTCTTCGCCTGGGTTATCGCCATCATCCTCATGGTGCTGGGCGGTCTGGCCATCTACAACCTGCCCATCTCCCAGTATCCTCCCATCGCCCCCCCCTCGATCGCGATCGAGTCCTACTACCCCGGGGCGTCGGCCGAAACGGTAGAAAACAGCGTCACCCAGATCATCGAACAGAAGATGACGGGCTTCGACGACATGCTCTATCTCTCCGGCACCAGCGACTCGGCCGGCGCGTCGCGCATCGAGTTGACCTTCAAGCCGGGCACCGATCCCGACCTGGCCTGGGCCAAGGTCCAGAATAAGCTCCAACTGGCCATGGCCAGCCTGCCCGAAGTCGTCCAGCGCACCGGCGTCACGGTCAGCAAGTCGACGCGGAATTATCTCGTGATTGTGGGGTTGGTCTCCGAAGACGGCAGCATGGACGGCAACGACCTGCGCGACTATGCCCAGTCCAACCTGGAAAAGGTCCTGGCGCGCGTGCCCGGGGTCGGCGAAGTCAACAATTTCGGCACGCAATACGCCATGCGTGTGTGGCTCAACCCCAACAAGCTCACCGATTACCAACTGACGATCGAGGATGTGATCGCGGCGTTGCGCGCGTACAACGTGGAGGTCTCCGCCGGCCAGTTCGGCGGAATCCCGGCCGTGAAGGGGCAGCGCCTGAACGCCTCCATCGTGGTGCAGAACCTGCTGCGGACCCCCGAGGAGTTCGCCGCCATCCCCGTTCGCACCAACCGCGACGGCTCGGTGGTCCGCGTCAGCGACGTGGGGCGAACCGAACTGGGGACCGAATCCTACGACGTCCAGCCCGAGTACAACGGCAAACCTTGCGCCGGGATGGCCATCCGGCAGGCGCCGGGCGCCAATGCCTTGAAGACGGCCAACGCGGTCAAGAAGAAGTTGGAAGAGATGAGCCACTACTTCCCCGCCGGAATGAAGGTCGTCTATCCCTACGACACCACCCCCTTTGTCCGCGTCGCCATTGAGGAAGTCGCCAAAACCCTCTTCGAGGCGATCCTCCTGGTCTTCCTGGTCATGTGGCTCTTCATGGGCAACATCCGCGCCACGCTCATCCCCACCATTGCCGTGCCGGTGGTCCTGCTGGGGACCTTCGCCACGCTGGGAGCCTTCGGGTTCTCCATCAACATGCTGACCATGTTCGCCATGGTGCTGGCCATCGGCTTGCTGGTCGACGACGCCATCGTGGTCGTGGAGAACGTGGAACGCATCATGTCCGAGGAAGGGCTTCCGCCGCGCGAGGCCACGGCCAAGTCCATGGACCAGATCACCAGCGCCCTGATCGGCATCGGCCTGGTGCTCTCCGCCGTGTTTGGCCCCATGGCCTTCTTCCCCGGGTCGACCGGCGTGATCTACCGCCAGTTCTCCGTGACCATCATCGCCTCCATGATGCTGTCGGTGCTCGTGGCCTTGATCCTCACGCCGGTCCTCTGCGCCTCGTTGCTCAAGCCCGTGGCTGCGGGACACGAGCCGGCCGAGAACGCCTTCTTCCTGCTGCGTCCCTTCTTCCGCTGGTTCGACCGCGTCTTCTTCTGGATCCGCGACCGCTACGTGGGCCTGGTTGGCTATTCGCTCGCGCGCAAAATCCGCTTCCTGTTCGTCTACCTGCTCTTGGTCGGCGTCGTCGGTTACGTCTACCTGCAACTCCCCAGCAGCTTTCTGCCGGATGAGGATCAAGGGACCCTCATGTGCCCGATCATCTTGCCGACCGGGACCACGCTGGAGCAGACCAAGGTGGTCGCGGATCAGGTGTCGCGGCACCTTCGCGAACAGGAGTCCGAGGCCGTCGAGTCGTGCATGGCGATCCCCGGCTTCGGCTTTTCCGGACGAGCCCAAAACAACGCCATGGTCTTCGTCAAGATGAAGGACTGGGCGCTTCGCCAGGATCCAAAGTTGAAGGCCAAGGCCGTGGCCAATCGCGTGATGGGAGCCTTCGCCCAGAACCGCAACGCCATGGTCATCGTCTCCCCGCCGCCCGCCGTCATGGAGTTGGGCATGGTCCGCGGCGTCGATTTCCAACTGATGGACCGCGGCGGTGTCGGACACGCGGTCTTGATGGACGCCCGCAACCAACTCCTCGGCATGGCCCGCCAGGACCCGCGATTGAACCCGATGACGGTCCGGCCCAACGGCCTGGACGATGTCCCCGAATTCCGGGTCGACGTCAACTGGGAAGCGGCCGGCGCCCAGGGAGTCCCCATCAGTTCCATCCACACCACCCTCTCCGCCGCCTTCGGCAGCGCCTACGTCAACAACTTCATCCAGGCCGGCCGCGTCAAGCGCGTCTACGTCCAGGCCGACGCCCCCTACCGCATGTTGCCCCAGGACCTGGAGAGACTTTACGTCCGCAATACCGCCGGCAAGATGGTCCCCTACGCCTCCTTCGCCAGCAGCCACTGGAGCTCCAATTCTCCCCGCCTGGAACGCTTCAACGGCTTCCCCTCCATGAACATCGTGGCCGAGCCGGCCCCGGGCCGAAGCTCCGGCGAAGCCATGCAGGCCATGGAGGAAATCGTCGCCGAGCTCCCGGCGGGCATCGGCTTTGACTGGAACGGGCTTTCCTACCAGGAACGGATGGCCACGGCCCAGGGGCCGATCCTCTATGCCTTCTCCATCCTGGTGATCTTCCTCTGCGTCGCCGCCCTCTATGAAAGCTGGACCATCCCCTTTGTCAACCTCCTGATGTTGCCCCTGGGCGTGCTCGGCGCGTTGGCGGCCATCCACCTGCGAGGATTCCCCAACGACGTCTATTTCCAGATCGGCTTCCTCACCACCCTGGGCCTCTCCACCAAGAACGCCATCCTCATCATTCAATTCATCAAGGAACAGATGCGGCAGGGCGAAGGACTGATCGAAGCCACGCTGGCGGCGGTCAAGATCCGCTTCCGTCCCGTGATCATGACCTCCCTGGCCTTCTTCTTCGGCACACTGCCGCTGGCCATGGCCGCCGGCGCCGGCGCCGGCGCCATGACCGCCATCGGCACCGCCGTCACCGGCGGTATGCTCTCGGCTACCTTCATCGACCTGATCTTCATCCCCCTGTTCTTCGTCCTGGTCTCCAGCATCTTCAGCCGGGAACGAACGCCCGCCTCCGACCAGCCGGCCGTCGCGCCCAACCATCCGTAACGGCTCTCCGCAGCGGTCTCCTGTTGGCCCCCACCAGGCCGCCAGCGACTCCCTGACGCCAGCCGGTTGAACCCCAAGCCGACCGGGCACGTTGCGCGGCCTGGAAGCCTGCCCTTGCCGGCACGCCAGATTCGCGGTCCGTTCCTCTCGTCTTCCAACCCGCCAAGGGACCAGCCGCCCCACCGGAAGGCCGGCACAGCACGCCCAGCTTCCCACGATCTCCTCTCCTTGACCGTGCAAAATCCAACACGGTCTCTGCAATCCAATTCCAATTGCCGGCCATCGCCCCCACTGTTTAGCGGGACAAGCGACACGATTGCGCAAAGTCTGCGGCCAAGCAAAGGTGTTCAGGCCCAACCGAACCGGAAATGACGATCGTAACAAGAGAACGTCTTCTGCTGATCGTGCCGGAGAAATGGCCATGAAAGCCTGTGCGAGGGTGTCACACAAAACGTCGCTCTATCCGCCCAAGGACGCACGCGTCCGACGGAGCTGTCGTTACTCGCTTGGACTGCTCACGCTCCTGCTCCTGGCAAGCGCCACCGGCTGCACCAGTTGGCGTGAGTACATCGCCAACGGCTTCAAGGTGGGGCCCAACTACTGCCGCCCCGCCGTGCCCGTGGCCGACCAGTGGATCGATGCCGGCGACACGACCCTCGACACCCAACGCGTCGACAACGCGGCCTGGTGGCGGAACTTCAACGACCCCGTCCTGGATTCCCTGGTCGCCTCGGCCTATCAGCAGAACCTGACCCTGCGCGTCGCGGGCATGCGGATCCTCGAAGCTCGCGCCCTGCGCGCCATCGCCGCCGGCGAGTTGTTCCCGCAATCGCAGCAAGCCTTCGGCGACTACTCGCGGATTGGACTGAGCAAGAACGGGCCCTACGGCATGTCCTCCGATCGTTTCTACAGCGACTGGACGCTCGGCACCAGCCTCGCCTGGGAACTCGACTTCTGGGGCCGGTTCCGCCGCGCCATCGAAGCCGCCGACGCCAATCTCGACGTGTCGGTGGAAAGCTACGACAACGTCCTGGTGCTGCTCCTGTCCGACGTGGCCACGAGCTACCTGAACGTCCGCGTCGCCGAACAGCGCCTGGCCTACGCCCGGCAGAATGTCGACATCCAGCGCGGCAGCCTGAAGCTGGCCGAGGACCGTCTCCGCCACGGCGCCACCACGCGACTCGACGTGACGCAGGCCATGTCCGCCGTGGCCCAGACCGAGGCCACCATCCCCAACCTCGAGGCCGCGCGGCGCCAAGCCGTCAATCAACTCTGTGTGCTCCTGGGCGTTCCGCCACGCAGCCTCGATGATCTGCTGGCCGGCGCCAGCGGCATCCCCAACACTCCGCCGCAAGTGGCCGTGGGCATCCCGGCCGAACTCCTCCGCCGCCGTCCGGACGTGCGCCAGGCCGAACGCGAAGTCGCCGCACAGAGCGCCTTGATCGGCGTGGCCGTTTCCGACTTGTATCCCCATTTCTCCATCAGCGGCACCATCTACCTCGACGCCCTCAAGTTCGAGGACCTCCTCGACGCCGGTTCCGTCGCCGGCAGCGTCGGCCCCTCGTTCCGCTGGGATATCCTCCACTACGGACGGCTGGCCAACCGGGTCCGCGCCCAGGAAGCGCGTTTCTACCAACTGGCTATTCAGTACCAGAACGTCGTGTTGCGTGCCAACGCCGAGGCCGAGGACGCCATCGTCGGCTTCCTCAAGACGCAGCAGCAAGTCAAGTGGCTGCTGCAAAGCACCGACAGCGCGCGCGAATCCGTGGAACTGGTCTCGCAACAGTACCGCGAAGGAAAAGTCGACTTCAACCGGGTGTTCGACGTCCAGGAACTCTTGACCCAACAGCAGGACCAGTTGGCCATCGCCCAAGGTGCCGTGGACCAGAATCTGATCCAGCTCTATCGCGCCCTCGGCGGTGGCTGGCAGATACGCCTGGGCGAGATCCCGGTGGCGCAGACTGGACCCGTACCGGACCAGCCGACCCAGCCCGCACCCTTCCCAACGCAACCCACGCCGGCTCCCCCGCAACCGGTCCCCGCGCCGCCCCAAGCCTGACCACAGCCGGCCCCATGACCCTGTAACGAGCCCCAGTGCGGCTCGGGAGTCACCACGATGATCCGAATTCTTGTCGCCGCGGCCTTGCTCGCCGTGTTGGGGTCGGGCCCGTCGCTTTGCGCCGAGGATTGCCAACCCACCCACACCTGCCGCAAGCCGCCCTGCGCGGCGAACACCGGCCCCTGCGCGCCGCTCAGCAATCGCAGCCTCCTGGCTCGGGCGATCGGCGCGCAGCAGTGTTGTGCCATTTGCGCAGCCTCGCCCTGCTGGTGCCCCAACGACTACTGCCCCAGGCCGCAACCCTGCATCGGTTGCCCAGGCCTCTGCTACTGCCCGGACACCTATTGCCCCAAGCCATTGCCCTGCGTGCCCTGCCCCCCACCCTCGTGCTGCCCGGACACCTATTGCCCCAAACCCGCACCGAACCTGTGCCTCCCTCTCCATCGCGACGCCCTGCGCTGCGCCCCGGGCCGCTGACGCGGAAGCGCCGATCGCCTCGGCCCCAACCCGGGTTATTCCGCGGCCCATCAAAGGCCGAATCGCCAGCAAGGGAGCAACGGCAATTCGCCCTGAAGCCCGAAGCGCCAGCGAGGGACCCGTGACCAAACACCTTCGCTTGCGCTTTCCGCTTCGATGGCGCACGGTGCGATCCCGACACCAGGGGCCGTGAATCATCCGGGCTCACTTCAAGAATCACTTCAAGAATCACAAAACCCGCGGCAGACACGCAGAGGGTTTGCTCTGCGTGCCTCGGCCGCGGGTCGTGTCTCAGACGGCGCCTGCACCACGCCTACACCGCATCACTTCGCCTCGGCTGTGATCCCCGGCCAATCGTCCGTGCGGAACGGGCAGGCCGGCAGCCCCGCCTTGCTATACAGATTGCAGATCGGGTTGTCCGCCCAGGCGTAGCGCACGGCGGCCGGATCCGCCACCGCTGCGCTGCTCACAACCACCTTCTCGCCTTCGATCCGCGCCTGGGCCCACACGAACTTGCGATCGGCCCCGGCGACGGCAAAGCCCTTCAGCTCCGCCGAGTCCTTGGCCACCAGACCGCCGCCCACGTGATCGAAGCTGATCACCAGCTCCTTGCCGCGCTTCTGGAACGCCTTGTACATCGGGCTGCTGTAGAC
This sequence comes from uncultured Planctomycetales bacterium, assembly GCA_937889015.1. Lineage (GTDB taxonomy): Bacteria > Planctomycetota > Planctomycetia > Pirellulales > Thermoguttaceae > CALARR01. The sequence continues at coordinate 43,929 of CALARR010000032.1, forward strand.
CACGTTCTGGCCGTAGTCCTTGGCCAGGGCCCACAGCGCCAGCCGCTTGCCCACATCCTGCTTGTTCTTGGGATGGATGTCGCCCGCCTCGCCAATGTCGATGATCACCGCCTGCCCCGTCTTCGGCAGCTTGAGGGTCATCGTCTGCGCCTCGCGCAGTTCCGCCCAGTCGCTGTCGGCCGGCTCGGGCTTCACGGCCTTGTAGTTGGCCAGTTGCACGAAGTAGAAGGGGAAGTCGCCCTGCCCCCAGTCCGTACGCCAGTTGTTGATCATCTTCGGGAACAGATCGCGATACTGGTACGCCCGGCCCGCGTTGCTCTCGCCCTGATACCAGATCGCGCCGCGGATGGCGTAGGGGATCAGCGGCAGCAGCATGCCGTTGTAAAGATTGGCCGCGCGGTGCTGACCGGTGCGGAAATCGGTCGGCTTGCGCGGCGGCTTGGGCGCGTCCTTGCCCTCGGCCTTGGCCTTGGCCGCGGCCTTCTTCCAGTTCTCCACCTGCTTCGCGTAGTTTGCCGCCACTTTCTCCGGGTCCCAGTTGGCCGCCGTCGCATCCGTGCGCTCCAACAGCGGCTTGTATTGCGCGTCGGCCTCCAGAATCGACCGCTTGACCCACGCCTCGCAAGACGAACCGCCCCACGAACAGTGAATCAACCCGATCGGAATCCCCAACTTCTGCTGCAGCTCGCGACCGAAGAAATATGCCGCGGCGCTGAACCGCCCCACGCTCTCCGGGCTGCACTCCACCCACTGGCCTTTGAAATCCTTCTGCGGCTCCTGCGTGCCGACCTGCGGCACGCTCAGCAGGCGGATCTTGGGGAACTTCGCCGCGGCAATCTCCGCCTCGGAATTGTTGCTCGCAGCCACCGTCATTTGCATGTTCGATTGGCCCGAGCACAGCCACACCTCGCCCACGAGAATGTTCTGGATCGTGATCGAGTTCTTGCCGGACACGGTCATCGTGTGCGGGCCGCCCACCGGCAACGGATCGAGCCGCACCAGCCACTTGCCGCTGGCGTCCGGCTGGGCCTTCTTGCTCTGGCCCTGAATGCTGACGGTCACTTGCTCTCCGGCGTCGGCCCAACCCCAAATCGGCGCGGCCATGTCGCGTTGCAGAACCATGTTGTCGGTGACCACGGCCGGCAGTCGTACATCGGCCATGGCCGGCACCGCCACCGCCGCCAAGGCCACCAGGGCCACACTCCTCCAGAACCACGCTCGCAAGGCACGTTCAGGCATGATCTCCTCCTGGGAATCGGGGCGGGGGAAGAATCGCCGGGCACGCAGCCCCCTCGCGGCCCAGCGACTGGCTATTGTAATTCAAGGCCCAGCCGAAGACACCCCCAGGCCCGCAATCCAACGCGCCGGCGCCCGGCAGAGCCTACGGCCGGCAACGCACCCGCACCTCGCACTCCGATAGGGTCTGTCCCGTCTGCCAGGCCTCGGGCACGGCGACCGCGTTGAGGTATAGCCTGTCGGTGGCCCGGCCGCGATCGGCAGCCTTGGCCGCGGCGTACACGAAGTTCATCGCCCGCTCGGATTCGATCTGCAGAATCGAGTCGATCTCAATCCGCCGCGCCTGCCCTTCCCACTGCTTCCCACTCTGGGCCGGCACCGTCTGCGATTGCCCATCCATGCTCAACGTCCGCCGGCCGCGCTCGTAGACCCACGCAGGATTGTTGAGAATACCGATCAAGCCGGTCTGGATCTGCTCCAGCGCGCCCTCCTCCAGCATTTCCAGCCGCTCGCGCATGATCCAGGCCCCGTCGGCCTCCGACACATATTCCAGGTGCGCGCGCACGTGCTCACCATGATCCACCACCAATCTCACCCGAAACGTGTCCGCCCCGTCGGTCACGTCCGCCGACCGCACCGTCACCGGCAACGGCCGAGACTTGCCTTTCACACGCACCTCGCCGATCCCGTTGCGCATGTCGGGCGAGACGATGCGGTCCAGGCGGTAAGGCACGCACTGGGCCATGATCCGCGCCCCCCAACTCACCGTGTGAATGGCCTGCGGCGTGCGCCGCAGAATCAACTTGCCCGCGTCCAACCGCCGCACGCCCAGCTTGGGTTGCGGCCGATCGTCGATCGCGCCGGCCGTCTGCAGCAGCAGCCACTCGTGCGCCATCTTGCGAAAAGCGTCGTGCTGGGTCGATGCGAAGAAGTACTCGCCCGCACGGAACACCGTCCCCTGGCTGGAACCGGCCTGCATCTTCTCCGCCGTCGCCAGGCCCCGCAGGGAGAGCGACCAGGCGTCGCCGTCTCCGCCATAAACGGCCATCAGCAAATGCGCGTACGTCCAGGCCGGATTGCGGAACAACGCCCAATCCTGCCCGCTCGGATAGACAAAACCGCCGTCCGGCAGCGAAAACCACTTCAGATTCTCGTACACGCCCGCCACGTTGTGCAGCAGGGCTTCCGGCGGCCGCCGGCCAGTGAGCGTATAATCCAAGGCACAACCCAACGACAGACTGAAACAGGTCATGTAGTCGGGATGCACGAAACCGTGGTTCTCCAAGGTGAAATCGTCGTAGAGATTCGCCCCCGTGTATTGCTCGGCCACGCTCCGACCGTCCACGCGCGCAGGCGACCGCTCGTCCGCCGGCCGCAGCAGGGCCGAGAAGGCCCAACGCTGAAAGGCCCGCTCCCAACCGGGGCGGCGCGGATCGTCGGGCATCAGCACCACGGCCACCGAGAGGATCTGGCTGTTCCACGCGTTCTCTTCGGCCTTCGTGTCCTGCTGAATCCGATGCGGCGGCACGGCGTCGGCAAAACGGTCCGCTTCGTGCGCCACCACGCGCACCACACCCGCTCGCAAGTCCTCCGGCAAGTCCGACCACACCCACCACGCCCCACGCCCCATGGCCTGGGCCCAATGCGCCGACTGCCAGGCATCGCCCCACGGCTTGCCGTCGCTGGTCTTGCGCGAACCGGTCACATGCGTGACCACCAGATACCGCAGCATCGGGGTCAACACCTTCTTCAGCAAGTCCGCTCGCGTTTGCCCCACCACCGACTTGTCGTACGGCCCGAAACGGCACAAAAAGGCCAACCCCTCGACCATGCCCGTGTTCGGTCGGATATAGTGCTCCGTGCTCTTGCTCTCGGTGAGCAACAACAACGAAGGCTCCGCCGTCCAGCGCTCCACCGTGCGCAACAAACCGCGCGCGTGCTGCATCGCCATCCGGTAGACGCGCGATTGGACCGGGGCCAACTCCGCACGGCACGCCTCAGGCAGAACCAGGGGCATCGGCTCGCCCGGCCGAAAGGGCGCATCGCAAGGAAGCAGCAGACAGACCGCAATCGCCAGTTCCGGCATGGTGATTCTCCGTCGTCCGGGACCCCGCGCCGCCAACCTGGGGGCGACACCACATTCCACCCCGCCCCCCAGCCGCGCGCACTCCGCCTAAAGGGTATAATAACCATATCGCTTCCGCGACTGTCAATGATCCGCTCCACGGCAAGAATGGCCGAAGATTGCCGCCCCGCAATCTCCCGCCGCCGAGCCCCGGGCAAACGGCCCGCCAGACACGCCCATGAACAAGGCTTTTCTCCGCGAACCCGACCACACGGCCGATTATTGCCCGCGCTGCGGCAGCAAGGGCGACCCGGTCACCGCGGAAACGCTGCGCACCTATCTCAACGAGTCGCAACTCAAACAGGTGGCCGCATCGGCCGCCTTCTGTCCTTCGCCCCAGTGCGAAGTGGCCTATTTCGACTCCTTCGAACGCGTCGTGCTGGTGCGCGACCTGCTCCGGCCCGTGTACCCCAAGGATCCCCAGGCCCCGATCTGCGCCTGCTTCGGCCTGACCGAAAGCGACATCCAGCACGACATCGAAGAGGGCGCGCCCCGCCGGACCAAGGCCCTGCTGCAGAAAGCCAAATCGCCCGAAGCCTGTTGCAGCCGCAACGCTGCCAACGGCCGGTCCTGCGTGGCTTACGTCCAGAAGTTCTACTTGCAGCGCCTGGCCGAGAAAGAGCGGCAGCAACGATAGCGCGCCGTCGCGGCTCGACCCTTACGGCCGATCCCCCTGCCGCCGCTTCTGGTACTCGCGGCTGGCCGTCTCCAGAATCCGCCGCTCGCGACGCGTCAGACTGCTCTCCCCTTCGCGATGGATCTTGGCCAGTATCTCGTCAACCTGCAGGCTCAGGTCCTCCTCGGCCGATCTGTCGCCGGAATCCGGGCCGTCGCTCGGAGACGGCTGTTGCGCCTCGTCATCGCCACCGTACACGCGCAGCTTGGGACCGCGCCGCAACATCCCGCGCAACGCACCGGCCGCCTCGCCCAGGTTCCAACGAAAGCGAAAGTAAACCATGGCAAAAGCCGCGCCCGTCAGGTGTACGCCGTAGGCCACGTTGTCCCCCGGCGCACGCTGCAAGGCGTCCAGCAGGTCGCCCCCCACCACGATCACGCCCAGCACCCAGGCCGGCACGGGCAGGACGAACATCAGCAAGATCGTCCGCCGCGGATAGTGCAGCACAAACAGAACGATCATCCCCACCACGGCCCCCGATGCGCCAATCACCGAGGCGTGCGGCATGCGCAGCAGCAGATTCACCACCGACCAGACCACCGCGCTCACCAGCAGTAAGGCCAGATACAGACGCAAAAACTCTCTGCGACCGTAAATCTGCTCCAGGTCCCGCCCGAAGACCCACAGCCCGAACATGTTCAACAGCACGTGGCTGATGTTGGACGGGTCGTGCGCAAATCCGTAGCTGATGAAGCGCCACCACAGCCAGGGGTGCAACAGATCGTCGGCGCTGGCCGCCAACCACGACGTCAGCAGGTGCTGCTGGTTGAACAACAGTCCGTCGGCCAGCCACAACGCCACATTCGCCAGGACCAACCGGCCGATGACGCTACTGGGAAACGACAGGGAAAAGCCGCCCCGCTCGTCCCGATAATAGTCCCGGTCGTACATGCCCATGTAAGTCTGGCGGGCTTCTCTCGAGCCGGCCCCAAATCCGTTTTCGCCGCCTCGAACGCCCGGCTGCGCGGGCTCTGCGACGTGCCTCTTCTGATCGCCGCTCACGCGGCCCCGCGTGCATCGGCACGCGTCCCACCACCGGCTACGAGGCCCGCGGCAAGGCATCTCCCGCCGCGGCTACGGCGACCAAACCAACGCTGGCCTCACTTGCCCAGCGTCCCTCCCGCTACCGCGCTGCTCCGCTGATCGATACGCCGCGTGGCTTCCCACTGCAACCGGGCCGTCTCGCTGGCGATCGCCCGATTCGCCGCCATCTGCTGCTCGATCAGCTTCTGCGCCTGCGCCAGGCTTTCCTCGACCCGCTGGCCGTGCGCCGTCACCGCCTCGCGCTGCCGGTCGGCCTCGGCCTTGTCCTTCGTCAGACGGCCGATCTGCCCCTTATAGTCCGCAAGCTGCTTCTCGGCTTCCACCTTGGCCTTTTCCACCTGCGCCGCATCGCGCTTCGCCGACTCGATCGCGTCCAACAACTCGGTCCGGCGACGATGCGCGTCGCGGAACGCCACTTCATAGTTCCGCAAGGCCCGATGATAAACCCCTTTCACCTTCCGCTCCGCCGGGTCGTCATCCTGCGCCGGCTTGCCATCCCGCATATACTCGGCCACGCTCGCTTGCGGAACCGCCGCTCGCAACTCCTCTTCCGGCAAGCCCGCAAAAGCCTCGGCCGAGTCGACCGGCATCAGCTCGAAAAGGATCCACGATCCCTTGTCCTTGCTCTTGGTCAGGCGCTGCAGCTCGCGCTCGCTCATGCTGAACGTGGGCTGCATCTCGATCCGCTTCTCGGCAATCCCCGTCACCTTGAACTCGCCCAGGTATCGCCCACCCTTCTCGAAATCCGCCTCGTCAAAGGCCTCCAGAATCGTCTTGTCCGCAATCCCGTGCGGCGCGGGTGTCTCGATCTCGATCGCCACCTTCCCGGTCTTGGCATCCACCGCCCGCACCGCCACCTTGTGCCACACGCGCCCGCGATCGAGCATCCACTTGTGAATGTCCGCCTGCAACGCGCGAAGGCTCGGACCCTCTTCCTCTCCCCCGTCCACCAATCGCGCGTTCTCCGCGCGCAACTGCTTCAGCCGCTTCTCGTGCTTGGCCGCCGCCGTCTGCCACGCCTGCTGCGTCCGCATTTCACGCGCCGCGCAATAGAAGAAACCGGCGCCGGCCAAAATGATCAGACCAATCAAGATCTTGTTCCAGATGCTCATAACGCCTCGAAGACGGGCAAAGAGAAGCGGCCAGGAGATACCTCGATGGTAGTCGGACCATCCCCAGGTGTCAAGGTTTTGCCAGCTTCCCAAAAACCCTCTAACTCCTCCCCGCTAAACGCTTTCCTGCACGGCCGCCACACGCCCAACCCCAATCTTCTGCACAATCGTTCAAGTCCCAACCTTTGCGATCCGAAAGGTTAAGGACTGAACGATTCAGGGCAAAACCGTTCACGACGGCCGACCGCTTGCCTCGCAGGCCAGTGCCGCCGTGAGACCGACCAACGGGCGGCCGATTCCAGGCCCGCTCGTCCAGAACCGCCATCACCTTGCTCTTCCAAGCACTACCCCCCCGGCTGGCATAGACAAACCCGCATGGCCGCTCGCAACCACGCACCTCGCCGTTGGCCACGCCCCCATCCCCCGCTCAGCGCCGCCGCCGAGAAATGGGTCGAATTGGGTGAACGTATCTCCGTTTGCGCTCGAACCCTCCGCGAACGCGTCAGTCAGGCCGCCGCCCAGCATGACCTCACTCCGCTTGAGTTCACGGTCCTCTTCTCTTGCCGCCAGAGAGCCGCCACGCCGCCGGCCAGCCAGGCATCAGGCGCAAACGGCCACACTTCCCCCGAGGGGGCCGAACCTCCCGGCTTGAGCCAGAATCAGATCGCCTTGGCCGCTTCGGTCTCCCCCGCTCACGTCAGCGGACTGGTGGAACAACTGCGGATCAAGGGACTTCTCAGCGGGCAGCGTTCGGCCACCGATCGCCGCCGCCAGCATTGGCAGGCCACCCCCACCGGTGCAGCGCTGCTGCAATCCGTGCTGGCCGAGCTGGCCCCATGGGCCGCCGAATTGGACGAGGCCTTTGGCCCGCGACATGCCGACCAGACCTTCCGCCTCCTGGATCGGCTCTCCGAAACCCTGTTGATCGCGCCGGCCGACGCATCGTCGCGCGCCCCGCACAAAGGAGCCGCCTGATGCGCCACTTGCCTCCCCACCCTGCGCCGTCGTCGGTCCGACCGCTTCTGCGGCTGTCGCTGAGCGGCCTGTTGCTCGCCGCCCTGCTGGCCGCCGGCTGCAGCCGTCCCTACTACCGGCGCCAGGCCGACTGCGAAGTCTATCGCGCCATCGATTGCGCCAGCAACGACTCGCGCTGGAAGATGGACGACTACAGCATCGATCCCGACCCCCAGTCGCGGATGTGCGATCCCTACGATCCCGATGCCCCGCCCATGCCTCCCGACGACCCGACGGCCCATCGGCTGATGCATTGCGTGGACTGCAAGAAGGGCTGGCCCTGCTGGCACTGCAACGGCGACACGCGGAATGTGGAAAGCCCTTGTTGGATGCGCTACCTGCCGCTGGACTCCGACGGCTCTCTGGCCCTCGACCGCGAAGTCGCCGTGCGCCTGGGCATGATCAACTCCCGCGACTACCAGACCGAACTCGAAGACCTCTACCTCTCCGCCCTCGACGTCACCTATCAACGCTTCCGCTTCGATACCCAGTTCTTCGCCGGAAACAGCCTCTTCTATACGGCCGAAGGCAAAGACTACCCCGGCAACAACGGCCGGCCCAGCAGCACCCTCGATCACGAAACCGACGTCGCTATGAAACGCCTCACCGCCTCCGGCGGTGAACTGGTGGTCAACGTGGCCAATAGCCTCGTCTGGCAATTCGCCGGCCCCGACGACTACACCGCCCGCACCCTCATGGACTTCACCTTCGTGCAGCCCCTGCTGCGCCGTGGCGGCCGGGCCGTGGTCCTGGAAAACCTCACCCAGGCCGAACGCGCCATGCTGGCCAATATCCGCCAGATGGAACGCTATCGGCAAATGTTCTACGTGCAGATGATCCACGGCCGCGCGCTGGCCGTAGGGCCGGTCCGCGGCGGCCTGACCATTCCCAATCTCACGCCCGCGGCTACGGTCGCGGCGGCCACCGCCACCGGCGTGCAGTCCCTCTCCACCGTGGGCGTTCTGACCCTCATGAACGAAAGTCAGAATATCCGCTACCAACGTGTCAACGTCGCCGCCCTGCGCGACAGTTTGGACCTGCTCGAAGCCGTCTACGCCGCCAACCGCATCGACAGCTTCCAGGTCGACCAGACGCGCCAGGCCCTGTACAACGCCCAAAGCCGCCTGGTGGGCCTGCAAAAGAACCACCAGGATCGCCTCGACGCCTTGAAGATCCTGCTGGGACTGCCCCCCCAACTCAAAGTGCGACTCAACGACCCGCTCCTCGATCGCTTCAACATGATCGATCCGGGGGTCACCGCCCTGCTGGCCTCTGCCCAGGATTACCTGGACAAGCTCCGCGAGGCCCCCGAGACGGTCGATCCCGCGCAACTGAACGTCTGGGCCAGCGAACTGCAATCTCTGCGCACGCGCGCCGTGGAACAGTTGGAAATCATGGACCGCGACCTGGCGACCCTCCGCAAGAACCTCCCCGAACGCCGCGCCGCCATGAAAGAACTGGCCAAACGCGAAGAGTTCCGCCGCGGCGATGTGGACCTCAGCGTGGTGGATGTGGAGGGGCTCGACCGCCGCACGGCGACGCTCGAAGACGACTTCGTCGATGCCTCGCGCCGTTTCCGCCAGATCCTGGAGGACATGGGCCGCCTGGGCGAAGCGCTGCCCACCGCGCCCCTGCCCAGCGCCGCCTTGCCCCCCGAATCCACGCCGACCGTCGCGCGCATGGACGCCCTGGCCGGCGAGATGGTCCACCAACTGGAGGCTCTGTCCCTCCTCCAAGCGCGTGCACGTCTGGATTCGGTCGTCCTGGTCAATGTGGAACTCGATCCCGACGAGGCGCTCGACATCGCCCGCGCCAACCGCCTGGACTGGATGAACGCCCGCGCCGCCCTGGTCGATGTCTGGCGGCAAATCGAAGTCCGGGCCAATGCCCTCAAGAGCAACCTGAACGTGACCTTCAGCGGCGACATCGCCACCAAGGACAACAACCCGGTCCGCTTCCGCAGCACGACCGGCCGGCTCCGCGTGGGCGTGGAGTTCGACGCCCCCTTGACCCGCCTCGCCGAGCGCAACCTGTATCGCGAGGCCCTCATCGACTATCAGCGTGCGCGCCGCGCCTACTACGGCTACGAAGATCGCGTCAGCCAGGTCCTCCGCACCACGCTCCGCACCATCCGCCTCGACCAACTGAACTTCGAAATCCGCCGCATCGCCGTGCACCTGGCCATCAACCAGGTGGAACTGGCCCGCCTGCGCCTGATTCGTCCGCCCCGCGCCGGCGAAACCTCGCAACTCGGCCCCACCACCGCCCGCGACCTCGTGGATGCCCTCAGCGCCCTGCTCAACGCGCAGAACGACTTTGTCGGCACCTGGATCGATTACGAAAACCAGCGTCTGAACCTGGACCTGGACCTGGGCACCATGCGCCTGGACCACCGCTGCATGTGGATCGACCCCGGCCCCATCCGCCCCGGCCAGTCCTTCGCGGACCCGATCGAGGAAATCCCCGCCCCACCGCCCGAAATGCCCCTCGATTCATCTTCCAATCCGTAGGGTGTGTGCTTGCACGCACCAAGATCCGTAGGGCGCGTCCGCGAAGCACCAACTGCGGTTCATCGACCATCCAGACCCCAACAATCCGTCCACCCACCTCTGACTTCGTGTCCTTCCTGGTCCCTCCCGTCCGTTCCAGTCACAGCGGCGGGATGCCTTGCGGCGCACTCGAGACCCTTACGGCAACTTCGCGTGATGCATCGACGCGGGATAGAGCGCTTGCATCCAGATGGTCATGGTCAGCGCGGCGCGCAGCGGCATGATCTCCTTTTCCTTGTTGAATCCCCAGGGATCGCTGAAGAAGACCAGGTCGCGCTGGGCGTCGTAGCCGACGATCATGCGGCGGTGCCGGCCGCCGTCTTTGCCGTCCTTCGAGCTCCAGCGCGTCACCGTCCAGCTCAAGGGGATGGAGTGGTCGATATACGCCATGATGACCTTGCGAAACTCCACGTATTTCTCGTGGTCGTGCTTGTCCAGCGAAATCGCCTTGAAGACATGCGGCTCCATCTTCGTGAAGGCCTCGTAGAACAGGATTTGCGTCGCTGTCTCCTTGTATTCGATCCGCGGGACGTTGTGCGATGCGGCCAGGTCGTTGTAGGCGAACAGCAAGTGCACGGCGTTGTGGCACGCCGTCTTCTCGTTGAAGAAATGAAACGCTTTCGCGTGGAAACCGAGCTTCTCGCCCACGCGATGAAGTTCTTTTTCCTCTTTGGGCGCCGTCATCTGGGCGGCCATTTGCGGCTCGATTTCGGAGCCCAGATAGGCCAACTGGCGACAGAGCGTCGACGACCAGCAGGCCCCAATGCCGCGCAATTGATGCCGCATGGGAACGGCCAGGCAAACGCCGCTGCCGTCCACGATCTTCTCCGGCAGATGCTTCGCCGACACGCGCAGCCGCTCCTCCATGTCGCGCTCCGGCAGATCGCCGCGCTCGACCAGCGCCGACACGTAGCCGAACGGCAGCCCTTCGTTCGTATACAGCCGAACGCGCGCGGCGTGCGTCTTCCACTCCCAGATCGCGATTTTCTCGTGGCTGGGCCAGGAGAATTCGTGCGACCGGCCCGCCTCGCGGCAGATCGCGCTCAAGGCGGCCTTCGCCTTGGAATACTCGGCTTTGATGTTCTTCGCCTGGTGGCTGTCCTTCGTGTAGTGCAGCAAGACGTAGAAGTTCTTCAACTTCCCTTCGTGCAACCGGACCACGCATTCCTCGATGGGCACGCCGGCAAACTCGAAGGCGTTGTCGCCGCGATTGGCGTACATCAGTTCGGCCTCGTACATGCCTTGGTGCAGCTTCTCATGGCTGCGCTCGACGAGCTCCTCCGGTTTAAGGTGCCACAGCTCGCGATCGGCGATGAATTGCTCGAGGTCGAGCGTGTCCTTATGGGGCCCTTTGTCTTTAGCCGACGCAGGGCCGGCCAACGCCAGCCACATCGCGACCGCGAAAACCCAAGCCGCGATCCGCACGGCCCGGAGTGTCTTTGCGGCATGGTCAATCGTGTTGGGATCTGCGACGCCAATGCAAGGACGGATTGTAAACACGGGCGGGTTTCTCTGTGCAAGTGCGGGATTGTGGTTGACGGTTGTTAGCGACTGTCCCAGAACGATCATAGCCACGTCGCGCGGCCCAAGAGCACCGAACTGCCAACAGGTTCTGGGACCGGCGCTGAGGACCGGCCGGAGAATAATCTTCGTACTCATCTCGCTCCGCGAGATGTTCTTCCACTGACCGAGCAAGATGGCCACAGGAGAGATCGGAAAGTCATTGTTCGGCCGGTCCTATTGAGGCCCGCATTGCCCACGATCGTTCCGCGGCCGCGGGATCGCCGAATTTCAGCCGTATTCGGCGGGAATCCGGCCGGAGCTGCGATCATGGGCTGCGCCGGCATCAATAAGCCGTTTGGCCATCCAAATCTAGCCCACAGTTGGGTGCGGTCGATGCCCGGAAGGTCGGCATAACCGGCAGAAGCCTGGCGCCGCGAAACCGGGCTTCCGCGACCAACCTTCGGGCACTGCACGGCCCTCGGTTCATTCGCCAGGCAGGCCCCCATAAGCTATCTTTCCCTGGTCGCGTTGGCACACGGCGCGTGCCGCTCACAGGGTGCACTATCATGCCAATCTATTTGCCGCCGATCTCCCGCCGCCAGTTTCTCGCCGGGGCGTTGGCCGCCGGGGCCTCGCAGTCCCTGCGGTCTTTGGGCCACGAAATCGAAAGACCCGGTCCCGAGTCCTTCCGCTATCTGTTCATGTCTGACATCCATATCGGCCCGCATTACAACTCCGAAAAGCACGGCGTGCGGCCGGCCGTCGAGTTCGCCCGGGCCATCAAGCACATCCTGGCCTTGAAGGATCTGCCGAAGCGCGCGATTGTGACCGGTGACTATGCCATTTCATGGGGTAATCACGCCGATTACAGGACGCTGCACGAGTGGATTTCTCGGCTCTCCGAGGCCGGAATGAGCTGCCGCTTCGCGATGGGCAATCACGATGCGCGCCGGCCCTTCATGGATGAGTTTCCCCACGCCAAGGAGTTGGCCGACGCGCGCGCCAAATCGCTTGGCAAGTATGTGTACGTCTACGAGACGGCGCTGGCCAATTGGTTCTTCCTCGATTCGCTGCACGAAGACGACCGGAATCTGGGCGTGTTGGGCCAGCCGCAGTTGCACTGGCTGGCCGAGGCCCTCGACGCGCGGCGCGACAAGCCGGCGCTGGTCGTCGGGCATCACAACCCGTCGCTGCGGAGCGATCTGCGCGACACGGCCGCCTTCTACGAGGTCATCACGCCGCGGAGGCAGGTCAAAGCCTACATCTACGGCCACACGCACTGCTGGGGGCTGGAGAAACACGAGGGCATTCATCTGGTGAACGTGCCCACCGTGTCGGCGTGGAAAGACGCCGAGCAGCCTCGCGGGTTCCTCACCGCCGATCTGCACCCCAACCGCATGGCGGTGACGCTGCACACCGTCGGCCACAAAGAGGCCAAGCAACACGAGTTGGCCTGGCGCTAGATGCCGCTTTCCGCTCGTAGCTCGGAGCTTTCAGCTCTCGGCTTTCAGCTTTCAGCCCTCAGCTTCATCTCCTCGTTGCGAAGCTCCAGCTTCGCAACGCCCCAGCTCTCAGAACCCCAACCAGCCCCTTTGCCCGCCTCCGCCTTCGTGCCTCTGTGCGTGAGCCTTGGTACCGAAGGAAGCAGATGAAGAATCACGAAAGCATGAAAGCACGAAGGGAGATGGCAGTTTCGTGTTTTCGGCATTTCGTGATCCACGTCCTTCGGGATCGGGCGCAGAGGTCCGGCTCGGCAACGGCCTACGCGGCGGAAAGCAGAGCCGAGCTCTCGCCTGTGCCTGTGTGCCTCTGTCCCTTCACCTCACCACAAAGCCCCAGCGTCCTGGCGCTCTCGGCTTTCAGCTTTCAGCCCTCAGCTTTCAGAACCCCAACCAGCCCCACACCCCGCAGGCGTCTCCGTGCCTGTGTGCCTTTGCCCCTTTGTCCCTCTACCTCTGTGCCTCCATGCCTCTGTGCCTTGTGCCTCTGTGCCTCTGTGCCTCCATGCCTCCATGCCTTTGTGCCTGCTCCATGCCCTTGCGTGCCACACCCTTCTGGAGTACAATGCCTTCGGCCAAGTGACTTCCGAATACCAGGAGCACTCCGGCGCCGTGAACACTTCGACCACACTCAAGGTCGGCTACGCGTACGCGACCGGCGCGTCCAATCACGTCCGGCGCACGCAGACGGTCTATCCCAACGGCCGCATCCTGCACTCCGGTTACGACCAGGACGCCGACGGGGACGGCACGCCGGACCTGGCCCAGACGCGCACGCACAACGTGGTCAACGAGATCACGGCCATCACGGGCGGCAGTTGGGCCACCCCGGCCCACGACCGGGCCGGCAACATGACCACCATTCCCTCCCCTCGCCCGCAAGGCGGGAGAGGGGCCGGGGGTGAGGGGACTTCGCTGGCGTGTACGTATGACGCCTGGAATCGGTTGGTGAAGGTGGTGGACGCCAGCACGTCCAGCACGGTGGCCGAATATGGCTATGACGGCCGGAATTTCAGAATCGTGACGAAGACCTACGCCAGCGGCGTGTTGAGCGAAGTCCGCCACGCGTACTATAGCGGCGATTGGCAGCTCTTGGAGGAGCGCGTGGAGGCCGCTCCCCTCCCGAATCCCCAATCCCTAAGTCCTGCGGCCCAGTTCGTCTGGGGCCTGCGTTACATCGACGACCTGGTCCTGCGCGACCGCAGCGCCGACAGCAACACGTCCACCGGCAATTTGGGCAAGACCGGCTCGGGCCTGGAAGAACGCCTCTACGCGATGCAGGACGCCAACTGGAACGTGGTGGCCATCGCCGACACGTCCGGCGCGGTGCAAGAGCGTTACATCTACACCGCCTACGGCACACCAACGTTCCTGGATGCAGCGTTCGTGACGCGATCAGCGTCGTCGTTTGCCTGGGAGACGCTCTACACGGGGCGCCAGTACGATTCCGAGACTGGGTTCCTGTACTACCGAGAGCGCTACCTCGGCTCGCATCTGGGAAGGTTCTTGGCCAGAGATCCGGTGCAGCATAAACCGGCGGACGGAAATCTCTACGCCTACTGTGGCGAGAACCCGCCAATACGCACCGATCCGAACGGAGAGCAGTTTGTGCCGGGAACAAACAACTCGCCCAGCCCACTTCGTGTTCCAAAACCAGTTCCGCGACAACCAACCGGACTTATTAGCCTACCGGTGTTCGCCGCGATGGCCTGCTCAGGAGCCTGTTTTGGCCATCTCTTGGAGTTGTGGGACGCCAATGGTCCAGCACTGACTGCCCAGGGGTTTGGGGCGCATCAGGCGGCGCTAATCAATGGCAATCCCAACAGTGGCGAGAACATTGAACTCAGACATTGCATTGCAGCCGCACACCTTGCCCGCGCCGTTGGGTGTGGCTGTGCATCATGCTTGGGCTGGGCGCGTGAGCAATGGCAGCACAATCATGGCGAGAACACACTTGAACAATCGAAGAGAGGAAACTGCAATAACCAACAAGGATTGTTTGCAGCAGGTTGTGGGTGGAACTGGCTAGGCAGCATTTCTGGGACCCCAACCAGCGGTTTAAGTGACGCCGATATTGTCGGCAATTGTGAGAAGCGCAGGTGCGAAGGCAAGATGACTGGTCAGAACAAGGATTGCGGCACTTCGATGATCGAGTAGACTTCTTAGCTGAATTCCCTGGAGATCGACGCCTTGGAGACCGTTTTGGTTAGCAGCGCTCATTTGCTGCGGATTGACCTTGCTGAACCGCGATGGTGTGTGAGTTGCCTTGGGAGGCTCAAACGTGGCGAATCTAACGGATAATCGCGTGGAGACGGAACCGAATTCCGCACACACTGGGCGCTCTGGTGCCGGCTGGAAACAGTCCTCGCGGTGGTGTATTCTCGTCTTGTTACTGCTAGGACTGGTCACATCGTTGTCTATCGTAGCGTACAAATACGTGCGTGAGCGGATTCACAATATGGAGTGCGGGAATCATCTCAAAGCGATTGGGCTGGCGTTGCACACTTATCACACGCAATACGGAGTTTTCCCTCCTGCTCACTTCTGCGACGAGGCCAGAGAACCCATCAACAGTTGGCGCACGGTGATAGTTCCTGGCCGTCTCTGGTACACTTTTCCGTCCACCTATGATTTCACCAAACGCTGGGATACCCCAGAGAATTCCAGACTTCTTGCTGCCGAGAGTGAGAAATCGCAGAGGCACTTCCAATGCCCGTCTGCTGATAGTGAATCGCCGACGATCACAAACTACGTTGCGGTAGTCGGCGCGAATACCATGTGGCCGGGCCGTGAGCCGGCGAAACAGGCTGCCGATGGTTCCGACAGAGACAAGATACTTGTGATTGAAGTCATCAACTCCGATATTCTGTGGATGGAGCCGCGAGACCTGACGTTAGAGCAAGCATTGGACGCCATTCAACCCAAGAAGGGCATCATCGGCATTGGCAGCCACCATCGGGATGGAGTGCATTATGTGACGGTTGGCGGCGAAGTGCGAACGCTGGACCCAAGTATCGACCGGGAGGCATTGCGCAAACTGTTGGTCAGAGAAGTCCCTAAAAAGTCATTGCCTATTGCGACGGAGAAAAGCGCAGAGCCATCTTCTCCTCAATTCTCTGGCGACAGAAAGGACTTGCCCAAGTGATCTTCTGTGGGATCTGGGGACAGCATACAGGACTCGTGAGATTCCGCCTTCTCAAAGGAGCACGCCGGCCCCGTGAACACTTCGACCACACTCAAGGTCGGCTGCTCGTACGCCTGGAACCGGCTGGTGAAGGTGGTGGACACCAGCACGTCCAGCACGGTGGCCGAATATGGCTATGACGGCCGGAATTTCAGAATCGTCAAGAAGATGTACAGCAGCGGCGTGTTGAGCGAAGTCCGCCACGCGTACTGAGGAGCGCGCACGATGGATCTGCCCCCTTGGCGATCTTTGCGCCTTGGCGAGAGGCTTTTTGGGGCCGATGCGAACACGTAGAGGGGACCACGGACGGAAGATGGGCCTAACTCGCGATGGTCGTGATGCGGCGTGCCTCGCTGCGCTCGGCGACGCCCTACAAGACACGCCAGCTCAATGTCGGGGACGGCGCACATGGGTCGGAAGTCGTTTCGATTGACGATCCAGACCCCTGACATCAAGGCGGCTCCGCCTTGAAAGCCGCTGCGGGCGGCCCGGTTGGAATGCGAGCGAATCGCGTAAGGGTACTGACAGAGCCTGAGGCGTAGAGCCCCGGGTATCCACACAGGCGCGACGTCGGACCATCTCTCCGACGCGCCAAGTACGGCTCATCGACCGCCGCAGGCGCCTTTGTGCCTCTGCCCCTTCACCTCGCCACAAAGCTCCAGCATCGTGGCGGCTCTCGGCTTTCAGCTCTCAGCCCTCAGCTTTCAGAACCCCAACCAGCCCCTCTGTGCCTCTGTCCTTCTACGCCTCTGTGCCTCTCTGCCTCTGTTCCTCTGCCTCGCGTCCATCTGCAGTTCCCCGATCAGGCGCGTCCCACCGCCAGGAGCGAGCTGCCCCACGGCCAACGCCAGCCGGCGGCCAAAAGCCGATTCTCGACCGCTAACAATGCGGCCAGAGCGCGATTCAAAGGACGCGCGCAGGGCCGCACGTCCGAAGTCGCTTCGCAGGCGGCCGGCAGCCGGAGCAGGCTCGGCAAACGCGCCGCGACGATCACCGGCAACAGCGTACACACGCGATAGCTCAGAAACTCGACCTTCAAGTCCAGATCGTGCAGCAGCCGGCCCAACTGTCCCGCGCTGAACCGCTGCCGGTTGCCCACCGCCACGTCGTGTCCGCTGTACAGCCAGGCCCCGGCCGGTTCGTGCAGCACCAGCAGCCCACCCGGGCGCAAACGCTGGCGCAACCGTCCCAGGCCCGTGCGACACGCGCCACGGATCTTGGCGCTGCTGCCGGCCGCGGCCGTACACACGTCGCAGCACAGCACCAGGTCCAACTCCTCGACGTGGATATCCGGGCAGCACAGATCGCCCGCGTAGATGTCCGCGCCCGGCAGAGTCGCCCTGGCATGGGCCACGGCGCGGGGCGACAGATCAAAGCCGCCCAGGTAGCGCGGGGCGAGCAGGTCGCGCAGCAAGCGCAGGTTCTCGCCGCTGCCGCAGCCCGCGTCCAACACGCGTCCGCCGCGCAGCGCCTTGTACTGCGGCCGCATCAGAACGCGCGTCAACACGTCGCGCAGCCCTTGGTACCACCAATGCTCGCGTTCCAAGCCGTAGTTCGCTGCGCCGTCAATCGCCTCATGCGGTGTGGCGCGATTGGCTGTCTGCGCGCCGCGCGTGTCGCCTTGCGTGTCTCCACGGTCCACGCGGTTGGGGTTTGCATTGCCCATGAACCGAGGGCGCCCAGCGGAAGCCC
Organism: uncultured Planctomycetales bacterium; assembly: GCA_937889015.1. Lineage (GTDB taxonomy): Bacteria > Planctomycetota > Planctomycetia > Pirellulales > Thermoguttaceae > CALARR01. The sequence goes on from CALARR010000032.1 coordinate 61,563, forward strand.
GGTCTTCCAGGCCTCCGGTGGGTCGACCGGGACCATTATCAAGGCAAGGATCAACAAGCCGCGTCATGCTCGCCCACCTCCAGCGAGGCCATGGCCTCGCTGCAGCCCAGGGCATCGCCCCACCGCTGCCCCAGCCCCGCGTACGTCGCCGCGATCACGCGCTGGACTTCGTCGGGCCGCAGTTCCGGGTACATGGGCAGCGACAGCACCTGTTGCACGGCCAGTTCCGTCACCGGCAGTTGCGCGCGCCGATAGCCCAAAAACTTGTAGGCCGGCATCAAATGGATGGCCTGCGGATAGTGCAGGCCGAACCCCACGCGCGCTGCGCGAAGCGCCTCCAGCAGTGCCGCGCGGCACGCCACGCGGAGCACGTACAAATGAAAGCTGTGCTGCGCCGCCCCGGCCGTGTGCAACGGCAATCGGCAGTCCAGGCCCGACAGGGCGGCCGTGTACTGCCGGGCCACATCGCGCCGCCGCGCCAAGGCGCGGTCCAAGTGCCGCAGCTTGACGCGCAACACGGCCGCCTGGATCTCGTCCAAGCGGCTGTTGATCCCTTCGCACGCCGCCACACGATCCGCTCCCCAGCCGTGGTTGCGCAGCATGCGCAGTCGGCCGGCCAGCGCCGGATCATCGGTGACGCACAAGCCGCCGTCCCCCAGCGCCCCCAGGTTCTTGGTCGGGTAGAACGAAAAGCAGCCCACCTGTCCGAACGTTCCCACGTGCCGCGCGCCGTAGCGCGTCCCATGCGCCTGGGCACAGTCTTCGACCAGGGCCAGACCGTGACGCCGGGCCAGGTCCGCCAAGGGCGCCATTTCCGCGGCCAGGCCGTACAGGTGCACCGGCACAAGGGCGCGCGTCCGCGGCCCGATCGCCGCCTGCACGGCGTCCGGGTCCATCAGCAGCGTGTCGGGCCGCACGTCGACGAAGCGCGGGGTGGCGCCCACCGCGCGGATCGCCGAAACGGTGGGCACGGCCGTGTTGGCCACGGTGATCACCTCGTCGCCCGGACCGATCGACAAGGCCTCCAGCGCCAGGCTCAACGCGGCCGTGCCACACCCGACCCCCACGCCTTGCGCCGCCCCGACGTATCGCGCGAATTCCGCTTCAAAGGCCTCGACCTGGGGTCCCAGAATCAGTTGCCCCGATTCCAGCACGGCGTCGATGGCCGCGCGGATCTCGCGCGCCAGCGCGTGGTACGCGCGGCAAGCGTCAAAGGCCTTGACCTCGGCGGCGCTCATAGATACTGCTCCCGGTTCTGTTCGAAGAACTGCACGGTCCGGGCCAGACCCTGCTCCAACTCGACGCGCGGTTGCCAGCCGGTGGCCTGGCCGAAGCGCTCGCTGCTGCCCCAGTAGTCGCCGATGTCGATCGCCGCGAGTTCCTCGGGAAACGGCACGCAGCGACACTCGAAGCGGCCGAAACGCCGCAGCAACCTCACGAACTCCAGCAAACTGCAAGGGTGCGGATGGCCCAAGTTGAACGGCCCGCCGTCCACGCGCCCCGTGCCGGCGCACAACAGGGCGTCCACCACGTCGTCCACGTAGTTGAAATCGCGGCGCTGCTGGCCCGTGCCATACAGGCAGATCGCCTCGCCCAACAGCGCGTGGCGCACGAAGCTGGCCACGAACCCGCTGTTCGGGCTGCGCAAGTCCATGCGCGGCCCGTAGGTGTTGGTCAGCCGCAGGCACACGCTGCGGATTCCGTGCGTGCGGCGATACAGGCGGTAGTACATTTCCGCCGCCAGGTGGTGGATACCGTTCACATCCACGGGCGCCACGGGGTGCGTCTCGTCGACCGGCAGGAACTGCGGCCGGCCGTACACCTGCCGCGTGCTGGTGTGCACCACGATGGCCTCGCGGTTCTCCGCCGCCAGGGCCTCCAACAGGCACAGGTGGGCGCGCAGGTTCATCTCCAGATCGGCCATCGGATCCAGCATGCTCTCCAGGTGGCCCGACTTGCCGGCCAGGCTGAACACCACGTCCTGCCGGCGCACGATGTCCTGCAGCCGCGCCTGCTGCCGCAAATCGAACAACTGCAGGTCCACGCGCGCGCGGATCGGCGCGATGTTCTGCAGCCGTCCGCCGCTGCCCGGCACAAAGGCGTCCACGATGGTCACCTGGGCACCCCACTCCACCAGGCGCAGCGCCAGGTTGCTCCCCAGGAAGCCCGCGCCCCCCGCAATCAACACCCGTTTGCCGGCATACAGTTCACGCATCGTCATCGACCTCGCGTCGCGGGTGCGCGTGGATGTAGCGTACCACGTGCTGCGGCATGCCCGTTTGCTCCAGGAAGATCCGCCCCACGTACTCGCCGATCACTCCCAGCACGATCAACTGCACTCCGGAGAAGAAGGCCAGCCCGACCAGGATGCTGGAGATGCCCACGGCGATGTCGGGCCGGATCCACAGTTTCTCGATGATGATCGTCAGCAGCAGGATTCCGCTGACCAGCGAGGCCGCCAACCCGACCAGCACCGACAGCCGCAAGGGGAGCACCGAGTAGCCCAGGAACATGTTCGCCCACAAGCCGACGAGCTTGCGCAGCGTATAGCCCGAACGCCCCGCCTGGCGCGCGTGGTGTTCCACGGGCACCTGGCCAATGCTCCGCGTCACGCGGTAGATCAACCCGTCGATGTAGGGAAACGGCCCGCGGTACCGAACCACCTGCTGGGCCACGAAGCGTGTCATGACCTTGAAGCTGGAGAGGTAGATTTCGCGCGGCTTGCCCAGCACGAGGTTGGCCATGCGATCGTTACAGCGGCTGCCCCACGCCCGGAATCGCGATTGCCGCATCTGGCGATAATGCCCGTACACCACGTCCAGGTGTTGCCGCTTGAGCTCGGCCAGCATGCGGGGGATCTCTTCCGGCGGATTCTGTCCGTCGTCGTCGAGCACGGCCACGTAGTCGCCGCGCGCCTCCTGCAGTCCGGCCAGCACGGCATGGTGCTCGCCGAAGTTTCGCGTCAGTTGCACCAGGCACACCAGCCCCGGATACTGGTCGGCCAGGGCCCGGCAAACTTCCTCGCTGGCGTCGCTGGAGCCGTCGTTGACCAGCACGATTTCCAGGCGGCTCCCGCGAAAGACCCCCAGGATCCGCCGCACCAATCCGGCCAGGCCGTCTCCGGAGTTGTATACCGGGATCACCAGCGACAACAACTCGCCGCATCGCCCGGAGGTGGAGAAGCGTCCCAGCGGCCCCTCGGACACGTGCGGCGGCGGCGGAATCCAACGGTTCACGTTGTGCATACGGCTTCTCGAGTCGAGCATGCGGCCGAACGGCCTGGTTGGCAGGAACCTGCACTATTATTGATGTTCAGAAAAGGAATGCCGTCGCTGTGCCGGCCGTTGACCCGGAAAAACGGCCTTCCGATGGTCGGCCTCACGGCATTACTTGCCTGAGACGCAATCAGCACGAGGAGAAGAACCCACTCAGGCCCCGGACCGGTGGTCCGGAGCCGATCCTCCGCGAGGACTCGGTCGAACCAGATCCTCCGACCGAGCCTGCACCTTGCGCCACCGCAACTCCAGCAGGGGCGCACGCTGCGCCCCCGGCAGCCGGAAGTTCAACACGTACGGATATCGGGCCGCAATCGCCCGGCGCAAATCGGGCGACACGGCCTGCGAAAACTCCGTATAGCCGCGCAGCACCACCACGTTCACGCGCCGCTGTTCCAGCAGCTTGAGGATCCGCTGGCTGCGACGCCGATCACCATAGTCTTCGTCGAAGAAATCGTAGAAGGTCCGCGTCGGGTTCTTCCGCCCGGAAAGGAAATACACCTCCGGGCAGTCGGGCGCCGCGTAGATGAAATCGCCCGGCGCGGTCCGCTTGCGAATTTCCCCGATCAGAATGTTGTACAGTTTCGCCGCGACTTCGTCCGTCAGCAGTCCGCCGCGTTTCATTTCCAGCAGGCTGTCGCGTTCCAGCGGAACATAATTCACGGCATACGAACAGGGATAGCCACCCCGAACCCAGCAGAGGGCGAAGAGAAAATAGAAACCGAAGAAGCAGGCCCCCAACGCCTTGGCGCGCCAGCCTTGCCCGGCCAAGACAAAACACAAGGCCAAGATGATCGCCGGCGCCGCGTAGAGCAGATACACGCCTTGGGGATACGGAACCTGCACCAGGCTCACCATCGCCCCCATCGCCAGCATCAAGAACAGCATCTGCCGCTGGTTCGATGACATCCGGCCCGACCATTGCACCTGGGCCCACAACACCCCCACTCCCGCCAGAACCGCCAAGGGCGCCGCCCCGCGCAGCGAAATCCAGGCCGCCTGATAGGCCCAATCCTCGCGGCCCCCAATCAGCCACAGCCCCAACGTCGCGCCCGTCACCACCGTCACCGCCGCCCTCACCCAAGCGCTCAACCGTAACCACGAAACTGCCAGTAACCCCGCCATCGGCAGCAAGGCGACGGCCGCGGTCATGTCGGGCAAGGCGGCCGAAGCCGCTCCAAAACGCTTTAGCGGCTGCACGAACAACCCTTCGCACAACGCGTCCAGGCTCGACGTGGCCAGGTACGGGATCACCAGCGGCCCCACCGCCAGCAGCATGCCCGCCAGGAAAGGCCCGACCATTCCCCCAATCCGCAGCAGCCGCCGGCTTCCGTGTTCGTGCCCGCAGCGCCATTCGTTCCACAACAGCAGCATGCTCAGCGCCACGCCCGGCACGACGTAGTGCAGGACCTCCATCGGCGCCAGCCAATACGAGACCAGCTTCACCAGGACCCCCATGAAGGCAATGAGTCCCAGGCTCACCGACGACGAGTAGACGAGCGTCTGTTCGCCCGGCGACTCCTCCGAGAGCGTCTGCTCGCGATAGAGCATGTACAGCAACACCGCCGCCACGAAATACAGCCCGATCAGCTTGATCGCCAACGATATGCCCGCACACGCGCCCGCCAGTAGCAACCACCGCCGCTGCCCGGTCTCCAGGTGCTTGATCAGCGCCCACGTGCCGAACACGGCGAAGAACAGGTTGTACCAGGACGGAAGCCCTACGAAGTAATTCGGCACGCTCCACACCAAAGCCAACAGAGTCACCGCCCCCGCCACGATCGGCGCGCAGACGCGCAAGGCAATCGCATACACGGCCGGCACAAACAATAACGAGGCGATCAACAGGCACCACTGCATCGTCAGCAACTTGACCCCCAACAGGCGAAAGGCCATGGCGTGCAAGAAGGCCAGGCCGCCCGTGTACAGCGAATCGAAGTCGCGGTGCGGCAACTCGCCCTGCAGCACCCGTTCTGCGGCATGCCCCAGGCTGCCCGAGTCGTGCGGCACTCCGGCCAACTGGTAGTAACTGAACAGATACCCGGCCGACACGATCCACACCACCAGCAGCACCACTGCGGGCCGGCCGCCGACCTGGGACCACAGTCGCCCCACGCGCGCTTCGCCCGCGCCCGAAGTCACTTTCCGTTCAGTGCCGGCGTGACCCGGCTTGTGCATCGCATTGTGTGGCCGAGGCTTTCGCATGATCTGTCCGCAAGAGTGGTGACATCCAGTTTTTGCAAACCACGTGCCACCCCCGCCCCGCGTACAGCCGGCCCCGGCCACGAACGCCTCTTCTGTCGCTGAAACCCCAAGAACACCAAGACGATGCACGATTCCAGGTTTCTCGCCAGAGAGTCCCGCCCCGCCCTGCATGGTGGGCGACACGCGCATCGCCTGTCGTGCCATCGCCGATCGAGACAGCGACAGCCTGACGGACTTCACGATCACCTTGGCCCGAATGAGTCACGGCCCCCTCCAAGCCCGATGCGCAAGCCAGGCAACCGCGGCATTGAAGAATGCTGCCATCAATTGCGGTCGGTGATCTCAAACGGCACGGCGGGCAGCGTGCCCACCTTGAATGGCTGCCGGTTCGCGCGTGGCGGGTCCGCCTCGGGCCCGGCCGTGCGTTCCACCAAGGCGTCCAGGATCAGATTGCCCTCCAGCCCCGCCGGCACCTTTCCCGCCTCCGCACGCAACACGATGACTGCCTCGTTCAGCGTGATCCTGGTCTGGCCAATGGTCAGCCCCTCCGGCGGCTCATTCAACTGCAGGTGGAGCTTGACTCCCGGTGGCAGACTGGGCAGCGCAAAACGCACTTCCGTCGTCCCGCCCGGCGTCAGCCGCACCGGCCCAGTCCCCAACAACTTGACCGTGGGACGGTAGTATCCGCCTCCCACCAGGTGCAACAGCCACTCGTCGGCCGGCACGAGGTGGTGATAGATGAAGGCCTGCATCAGGTCCTCGGCCGGGACCGCCGTGCGCCGCACCTCTTGTCCGGCGATCGTCGCGTACCCTTCCAGTTGCATGGCCAGCGGCTCCGTTTGCATGCTGTACGGGACGGTCAGTGTCAGACGCACCCGATCCTGGCCCGCCGGCACCCGGCCCCCGCTCAACCCGAATCCGCTCGGCGCCTGCTTCAGTCGCAACCCGATCTCGCCGGCGAAGCCGTCTTTGCGCAGGGCAAGCACGCTGATCGGCACCGAAGTGCCCGGCCGGGCCGTGAGGCTGGCCGGCACCACGCGCAGCTCGAAATCGGGTCGCGGCGGTGCGACGCGCAGACGATAGGCGTAGTCCGCTCCGCCGGCCTGCTGCGCATCGCCCAGGTGCAGGTGATACGTTCCCGCCGACGGCAACGTGAAGCACAGCCGCGAATCCGCCTGGTGCGTGGTCAGGCCCGCCCCCAGATCCTCGTGATCGTCGTTGATGCCCAGGTGCTTTCCCTCGCCGTCGGTCAGCCGGAGCACCGCATCCAAGGGCGAATTGAGCCGCCGCGCCCAGACCTCCGCCACGATCTCCTGCCCGGCCTGCCCTTCGAACCGATACACGTCCCACTGGCCCGGCCGATCGATCCGGCCATTGACCACCACCGGCAACGAGATCGCCTCGGCGCGACGTCCGTCGCGGTTGGCGTCTTGTTCCCGCCGTTCGGGCAGCGTGTCGACCGCAAACGGCACGCGATACGCCGTCTGCGGCCCCAGCAACAGCGAGATCCAATGGAGGCCCGGACTGCGGTCTCGCGCGTCGAGGGCCAGACGCCGCTCGGGCAGATTCCAACCTCTCAGCTCCAACTCAACCGCGGCGCCCTGCGCGGTGCCCAGTGGGAAGATGCTCGTCACCATCGGCACTTCACCCAAGCGCAGCCGATAGACGAAGTCCTCGCGCCCGCGGTAGATCGAGTCCCGCACCTGAAGCACGTATCGCCCATCTTCCGGCGCCTCGTAATGCAACAGCGGATCGAGTTGCGAGTCCGTCCCTTCCGCAAAGGCCACCTGCTCCCCCTGCGGATCGAAGAGGGTCAGCGCCGCCTGGAACCAGCCCGGCACTGCGTCGGCCAGATAGGGGATCAACTCGCGCGCGCTCGCGGCGGCCACCAGCCGCGTCCCCTTGCGCATCTCGAAGGCAAAGCGATCCACGTCGCCAGGCAGGATCTGGCCGTTGATCACCAGCGGCAGCCCCGCGCGCACGATCGAGTCCGGGATCTTGTCGTTGGGCTCGGTCTCGGTCAGCTCCGGCAGCGACCCCACCTGGAACGTCAACGGATTGGAGAGCCCCGTTTCCGTCACCAGCCGCAGTTCGCGCTCGCCCGGCCGCGCGTCGGCGGCAATCGTCACCTGCAGGACCACCGTTTCGTCGACCGCCGGGTTGAGCTTGCGCTTGGGGTCGTTCATGCGCCGGCGGAGATCGGCCATCTGGTCCATCTGTTCCTCGGTGATGCCCGCCGCCTTGGCCACCTTGCGAAAGGCCCCCGGGCCGCCGAAACCGCCCTGGCCGGGCGCCGCGCCGTCGGGCTTGTCGCCCTGCATCTCTTTGCGCGTCTCATCCATCTTGTTGCGCAGGCGCGCGGCTTCGCCCACCGTCATCGGCCGGTGATACTTGCCCACACGCACCTGCAGGCCCGCGCCCGAAACGTGCACCCCCTTGGCCCCTGTCAGGTACTGCCCGCCTGCGGTCACCTGCAGCGTGACGCCTTGCTGGCCGCCAGCCGGATAGAGATAGGCCAGGTGCGGCGGTTGCTGAGCCAAAGGCGGGCGTTGCGCCAGCGCCGGCGCCGCGCCGATCAGCGTCACACCCATCGCCGCGCAGAACAACGATCGACGTGCGTACATCGTTCACTTCCTGAAGACGAACTGCTTCCGGTCACGAAGCGCGAGCTTCGCAACTCAGTGTCGATACTGAAACTCCATGCTATTGATCAGGGCCCAGGCCAGGTCCAAAAAGACCTCGCGCCGGCCGACCGTCTCCGCTTGCGCATAATCGCCCACGATCCGCATCTCCTCCTCGACCGGCCAGCGCGAGAGGATCGTCAAGTACAGCCCGGTGAGCGTCTCCCGCGGATTGCCCGGCTGCAGCAACTGCCGCAACTTGGGGCTCTCCTCGAGTTTCCGCCGCACGTGGCTGGAATTGAGCATGTGCAGCCGCTGCGCCGCCGAAACGCGATTGTTCCGCTCCGATTCCAGCCCCGTGTCTCGCGCCGGCCGACCGAACAACTCCAGGAACAGGCTGGTGATGCTGCCGTCGGGCAGGGCAATCGAACGCAGATCCTCGGGAATGAAGCTGTACGGCTCGGGAATCGAACTCGTGTAGCTCTCCGACGTGCCCGTCACCTGGCACAAGGCGTCCACCAGCACCTCGGCCTCCAACCGCCGCAAGGGATAGCTGGCGAAGTTCTCCCGCCCTTCCGGCCGGTCGCTCCGCGCAATCGACGAAAGCTGGTACGTCGTCGAATTCAGAATCAGCCGATAAATGTGCTTCAGATCGTAGCGCGCCGCCACCAGTTCCTGCTCCAGGCAGGTCAGCAACGGCCCATTCACCGGCCGATTGTCCGGCCGGATGTCGTCCGGTTCGTGGATGATCCCCCGCCCCAACAACCACGACCAGATGCGGTTGACGATGTTCTTCCCGAACCAGGGGTTCCGCCCATCGATCAGCCAGTCGGCGAACACGCGCCGCGGATCCTGCTCGGCCGACAGTTGCACCGCAGTCCCGTCGGGCAGGATCGCCGTGGCCACGCGTCCCGCCGCCGCGTCCTCCAACGACCGCCCCAGATCAAAGAGGATGATCTCCTCCTTCCACTCGTTGGTCGACTTGTAACCCAGGTACTGAAAGAACCCGGCCATGCCCGCCAACTGCTCCTGGGGCCACTTCTCGGCACGCGTGCCCATGAAGCTCAAGGCCACGCTCCGCGCGATCGCCTCGGCCTCCTTGGCCTGCATCGCCCGATAGAAATTCACCTGCGGCACGCGGAAGTTGCTGCCGCTGGCCGTGAGCATCTCGCGCACAAAGCGGTCATAAGGCATGTTCTCCCGGATGCACGTCCGCACCCAGCGATGATAAGCCTCGGCCGCCTTGGGCCACAGATTGATGGGAAACTCGGCCTTGATCCGCAGCACGTCGCCCCACTTCAACGCCCAATAGTCCGCAAACTCCGGCCGCCGCAACAGATCGTCGATCAATGCGCGGCGTTTTGCCGGGTCGCGGTCCGTCAGAAAGCGCCGCGCCTCCTGCGCCGTGGGCAGCGTGCCCAGCACGTCCAGGTACACGCGCCGCACAAACACCTCGTCCGAACAGAGATGCGCCGGCGCAATGCCCAACTCCTTCAGCCGGGCGAATACCAATTCGTCGATCCGGCCGCGCGGCACCGCCTCGGCCGGACTCTCAAACGGGCGTGCACGCGCCTCGTCCACGCCAGCCAGGACCAACACCAGTACAAGCGTCGCTGTCACCGATAGCCCCCCCTGCCCTGAGCAAGACCGACAGCCCAATCCACCAACCGCCACGCATAGCGATGATTGCCGCGCCGGGTGCCATGCCACGCCCACGCTCGGCGTGGGCCCGCTTGCCGTGGGCATGCGCAGAAGCTTGGTGTTACATGGCCACGCCAGCCTGGGAGCGTGGCCATGGCACCCACAGTCTCCCATCTCCGGGACACACCACACGCGCGTGCCGACTCTGATTGAACCGTCCAAAGGCCTCGAGGTTCCGCGCGCCTGCACCAACCCGCTACAGAGTGACGACCGGAAGCGATGGCCCGACATACCCTGGATCGCATCAAGAACATGCCGCGTGACGCAACGGCTTCCCAACCAAGTGCGGCAGATCCCAGGACCATCGACGGATGGGCCGTTGGGGGGCAAAGCTCTCATGTAAGAAAGACAAAGGGGGGAGCCGAACCACCGAGAAACCAGCGCCCAAGAGTGCCTCCGTGCCTCTTCCTCACTTGGCATCGTCTTCCAACTGCCGCGCCTTGGCCAGCGCCGACGCCACCAGTCCGGCCGGCACGGAGATCACGCGCAGACCGTACTCAATGCTGAATACGACCACGCAGAAGACCTCGAAGACGTCCAGCCACCTCTGCGCCGAGTCGCCCAAATCGGGAATCGTCTCGATCGCAAAGGAGATCATCGAAAGAAGGATCAGCGCCTGAATGAACAGGTCGAACAGGCGACCGTGGGGCGTATCATTCTGCTCGACGACTTGCTTCAGTGCAGGCATGGCGCCCCATCATGTCCCATCTGCGCGACGCGTTGCACATGGCCGCCGCGCCGGCTCACCGCTTCCGCAGCAATCCATCCTGCGCCGCCCGGTGACGCAGCTCAAACCGCTTGATCTTGCCCGTGGCCGTCTTCGGCAACTGCTCCACGAACACCACGGCGCGCGGATACTTGTGCGGGGCCGTGTTCTTCTTGACGAACTGCTGCAGCTCCTTGGCCAGTTCCGGCGTGGGCTCGTGCCCGTCTTTGAGCACCACGTAGGCCACCGGCTTGAGCAGCCCTTCGTCGTTGGCCGCCCCCGTCACGCCGCTTTCCAGCACGGCCGGATGCTCCTGGAGCATCGCCTCGACCTCCGTCGGCCAGACGTATTGCCCGCTCACCTTGAGCATGTCGTTGGCCCGGCCCGAGTACCAGAAGTACCCGTCGTGGTCCAGCATGAACTTGTCGTAGGTGTTGATCCACTCGCCGCGGAAGGTCTGCTTGCTGGCCTCGTGCTTGTTCCAATAGCCGGCGGCGATGCTGTCCCCTTTCATCAGCAGCGTGCCCACCTCGCCCGGCGGCAGATCGCGCCCCTCGTCGTCCACGATCCGCGCCTCGTAGCCCGGCACGATCTCGCCCGTGCTCCCCGGTCGGGCCCGCCCCGGCCGGTTGGAAATGTAGATGTGCAGGATCTCGGTCGAACCGATGCCGTCGAAGATCTCCACGCCAAACCGTTCGCGCCAGGCCAGGTACATGTGCCGGGGCAGGGTCTCGCCGGCCGATACGCACATCCGCGCGCCGCCCAGCGTGGTCCGCCCCGTCTTCTCCGCCTCGTGCAGCAAGGAGGCGTAGCTCGTGGGCACGCCGTAGAACACGCTCGGACGATAGCGGTCCACGGTCTCGAAGATCTTCTCCGGCACCGGCCGATCCGGCAGCAGCACCGTGGTCCCGCCGGTCCGCAAGGGAAAATACAGCCCGTTGCCCAGCCCGTACGCGAAGAACAGCTTCGCCACCGAAAACGACACGTCCGACTCGCGCAGCCCCATCGTGTCGCGCGCGTACAAGTCGGCGGCCACCAGCATGTCGTGCTGCAGATGGATGGCCCCCTTCGGAAACCCCGTCGTCCCCGAACTGTACAGCCAGAAGGCCATGTCGTCCTTGCTCGTGTCGGCCGGCTCAAGCGCCGCGTCCGCCTGCTGCAGCAGCTTCTCGAAGCTCAGGCAATGCTCCGCCTCGCCCCCCACCACCAGCACGTGCTTCAGCCATCGCAATTGCTCGCGAATCGGCGTGATCCGGTCCAGCAGGCTGGCATGCACCACCAGCACCTGGCTGCGGCTGTCGTTCAGCAGGTACTCGTAGTCCTTGCTGGCCAACATCGTGTTCATGGGGATCGCCACGGCCCCGATCTTGATCGCCCCAAAAAACACGAAGACCCACGGCGGACTGTCGGGCAGCAACAGCGACACGCGCTCTTCCATCCGCACGCCCAACTCGCGCAACACGTTGCCAAACCGATTCACGGCCTCGTGCAACTGGGCATACGTCACGGTCTCGTCGCCGCTGAGGATGGCCGCCTTCTCGGCCCGGCCCTGCGCCAGGTGATCGTCGACCAGAACGGTCGCTACGTTGAGCCGGTCAGGAAGTTCGGACATCGCGATTCTGGTGGATTCCGTTGTTGATCGTGCGACACTTCGCGGCGTTGAGCCCCGGGAAACGGGGCTTCCGACGGTCGCCCGCAGTTCATGGGCTGTGCAGGACCCTATCGATCCCCAGCGACAAGACGCACCGGGCGCCAGTCCGAGTGGGAACCGCCCAGCAGCCCAAGACCCACCCCACCTCCAGCGGCATCCCGGGGTGGCACATCCCCCCAGAATAGCTCAGCAGGGCCACCGGTTCAACTGGAAAGCGCGCGCTGTTATCCTGGCGCAACAGACCGATGGCGTCTCAGACGCACGTCTTGAACTATGCCCCTCGCGCGCGAAGCGCGAAGGGGCCGTGACGGGTCTGCTCAGAAGCTGGCTCCGCTTTTCCCGTCTTTCCCCTACCCCATTTCTCCTCATGACACGAGAACACTGCCCCAGGAACCGCCGACCCATGCTGCGCACCGCACACGTTTGGACCCTGCCCCTCCTGCTCGTGGCGCTGGCGGCCGAGGACTCCCACGCCGCGGCTGCGGCGCGCGAACGTCCCCAGATCGAGTATCGCCTCGGCCGCATCCGCATCTTCTACGCCACCGACGGCCTGCATGCCGTCGATCCGACCGACGTCGACCATAGCGGCCGGCCGGACCAGGTCGAAGACATCGCCAAGCAGACCTGGGCCGCCTATGCCCTGTTCGTCGAAACGCTGGGCTTCCCCGACCCGTTTACCTCCGAGCGCTTCAGCAGCGCCGCTTTCCTCGACGTGCATCTGCTCGACAAGAGCGTGCTCAAGTCCAATGGCGTGGCCTACGACGAGTTGCAGCGTTTTCGCCGGCCGAGCGACCCAGAGGGCACGCAGGTCCTCTGCTTCAACGTGGCCACCTCGATCAAGGCCCCCGCCAACCTGACCCCGGCCCACGAGTTCTTCCACATCATCCAGTACGGGGCCACCTACTTCAAAAACGCCTGGTACAGCGAAGGCACGGCGCGCTGGTCGGAGCGCGCCCTGGGCGCGGGCGCGTTGGGCCAGGTGCGCTACACGGGCCCCTGGCCGCCAAGCGAAACGCATTTGAGCCAGGTCTTCCAAAGCTCGTATGCCGCGGCCCTCGACTTCTGGAATCCCCTGGCCGCGATCGACGATCCCCAGGGCGACCTGCCTGCCGACCGCATCCGCCCCGAACTGAAACGTTTGACCTACTCCACCGGAGCGCCGGTCCTGCAAGACGGCCGCTTGCAGGGCTGGGCCTTCATCCGCGACCTGCTCGTGGAACTGGGAAAGGTCGACGACGTGGCCTATCGCGAGCTCGGCTACACGCGCTGGTCCGAGGCCAATCAGAACGCCAAGGAAAACAACCCCTACATCTACCAGGCCGTCCTCCGCACAGCGCGCCACCGCGCCCACCAGTTCGCCCAGTGAAGTTGGCTGTGGCGATTCCGCAAAGGCCCTTTGTGTAAGGACCTATCCCACAACCGCCCCAGCCAGGCCGGGCGGCCCAGCAGGACTGAGCTGCCGACAGGTTTGGGGACCGGCTCTAAGAAGGTGAGATGGGAAAGGGGCAAAACGGGAACGAAGGCAGGAGGACACGCGTTTCTCCGGTTCGATTGGATCCTGCATGGCGCATGAACCGAGGGCCGGGCACCGACCGCCGGTTGGTCACGGGAGCCTGGTCTTCCCGGCCTTCCGTTGGTCGGCCGGGGCCATCGACAATGCAGAGATCAACAACTCCTCTTGCTTGCGTCTTGGCGGCTTCGCGCCTTGGCGACGAACCCATTCAGAAATGGGGTGGCTTCAAGGTGGACCTCCCGGAGCCTCTGAAGGCCCCTCGGCCAAGACAGTCCTGACTGGCCCGAGGATCTCCGGCCGCAGTCGAGCAGGAACAACCACAACGTCATCAAGACGCAGCGGGGGGAGCGGCCGAGTGCAAGCCCCCTCTTCCCCCTGAACGGATGCAACAACCCCGCCACCAGAGCTGCGCGACTTGCGATCGCGGTCCAGCACGCATCTCGCTGCCGCCAAACCGCTTGCGACACGCCGCTCGCCCGGACCCCTAGCAACGCCCGATGTTGTGCGTTGCGTTGTTGCTATGCAACGCGCCCCACATCGCATCGCACGCGTGCCCCTCTCCTCGCGCCATGCGATATTCCGTCATCGCGTCTCCGCGTGAAACCCCCTCTCAGGCCCCAACGACCAACGGCCGCCGACCAATGGTCGCGCGTGATCGTTGTGGTACAGCAGCCCCAAACTGGCCGGCACCCCCGCGCCCCCGCCAGGTGGCTCTTTCTTGCGTAGAAAACCGCTCGCTGCGTGCGGTAGAATGATCCCAGCTCAGATCCAACACCAGGCGACCGTAACCCTCTGTCCCTTTGACCCTCTGTGCCTTGTGCCTTCCCCCCCTTCACTCGGGAGACTTCGCCATGCCCAGAGCAATCCTGATCGCCACTGCCGCCCTGTTGGCCTGCGTTGCTACGCCCGGCAACGGCCAGACGAATCCGCCCTGCGTGAAGACATCCCAAGGCGAGCGACCCCAGCCGGTCGTTGCTGTGGATAATGTCTGCGCCTGGCCCAACCTGACCGTGTTGCGCGACGGAACCATCATCGCCACGATCTTCAATCAGCCCAGCCACGGCCGCATGCCGGGCGATGTCGAATGCTGGGCCAGCCAGGACGGCGGCGCCACCTGGACCAAGCGCGGCACACCCGCCCCGCGCGAAAGCGAAGGCTCCAACCGCATGAACGTAGCCGCGGGCCTGGCCAACAACGGCGACCTGCTGGTGATCGCCTCCGGCTGGTCCGGCCCGCTTTCCGGCCCCACGCTCGGCCACATCCTGCCCCCGTGGGTAAGCCGTTCCACCGACGGCGGCAAGACCTGGTCCATTGACCGCGAGGCATTCCGCGCGACCCCATGGCCCGATGCCGCGCGCCGCAAGACCTCGTCCGACGGCATCTGTGTCCCCTTTGGCGACATCCTCGCTGGCGGCGACGGCGCCCTCCGCGTGGCCCTCTACAGCGGCGGAACCGGGGGGACCTTTGTCTACCGCAGCCCCGACGACGGTAAGACATGGGGTGAGCCCGCCGTGATCGACAAGGGGGCCATCATCCACGAACCCGCCCTGTTCCATCTAGGCGCAGGCAAGTGGTTGGTCGCCGCGCGCTATCGCGGCCTGGACCTCTACTCGTCCGACGACGATGCACGCACCTGGACGCGCCGGCAGAAGCTCACCGACGCTCAACAGCATCCAGGACACCTGGCCCGACTGGCCGACGGCCGCTTGTTGCTGTCGTACGGCAACCGCGTGACTCCCAAGGGAGTCGACGTCCGCTTCAGCCGCGATCAGGGCCAGACCTGGAGCGACCCCTCCCGCGTCGTCGACTTCGAGGAGGACGGCGGCTACCCCAGCAGCGTCCAGCTTCCCGACGGCCGCGTGCTCACCGCCTACTACGCGCGCCGCATCGCGCACCACGACCGCTATCACATGGGCGTGGTCGTGTGGGATCCCAGCCAGGCCCAAGGGCCGTAGCGTGAAGCAGGCAGACGATAGACTCCACATCGCGAGGGCCGCCACCCCCTCAGTGCCTCTGTGCCTCAGTCCCTCTGTGCCTCTATCCCTCAGTGCCTCTATCCCTCAGTGCCTCTGCCCCTCAGTGCCTCTGTGCCTCCAGGCCGGCACCGGCAACGTGGTCGCATCCCCTCGCCCGTGGATCGCCTTTCGATTTCTTTCTTCGCGGTTCGCAAAAGGAACCCCTCCGCATCCATTCGCCCGGAGTCGCCGACATGCCCCAGAGCCCCATGGACCTCTACCGCGAGTATCTCAAGGACACCATCCGGCAGAAAATCGACTTCTCGCAGACCGACCAACACCAGGGCGTCGCACCGCCGCCCGTGGAAAAACCGTATCCGCCCGACGCCAAACAGCTCGACCTGCCACCGGTCGGCCATTGGCAGGGCATCGAGCGCGTCGACTTGGCGACAGCCATCGGCAACCGCCAGAGCCGCCGCAACTTCCGGCCCGAACCGCTCACGCGCGATGAACTATCCTGGCTGCTGTGGGCCACGCAGGGCGTGCGCGAGCGGGATGATGCTGGCACCGTGCTGCGTACCGTTCCCTCCGCCGGGAACCGGCATGCCCTCGAGACCTACCTGGCGGTGCAGCGCGTCACCGGCCTGGAGCCTGGCCTCTACCGTTACCTGCCGCTGGAACATCAACTGTTGCACCTGTTCCATGTGGATCAGATGCCGCGCAAGCTGACCGAGGCCACGTTGGGGCAAGCCTTCGTCGGCCGGGCGGCAACGGTCTTCATCTGGACGGCGATTCCTTACCGCATGGAATGGCGGTACGACCTGGCTGCCCACAAGGTCATCGCCCTGGACGCCGGCCACGTCTGCCAGAACTTGTATCTGGCCTGCGAGGCGATTGGAGCCGGGACCTGCGCGGTGGCCGCGTACCATCAGCAGTTGATGGACCAGTTGCTGCAGGCGGACGGCGCGGACGAGTTCGTCGTCTATCTGGCCCCGGTGGGAAAGGTGTAGCCGGTCGCGCCCCTGCGCCCGCGCGGCTCGGCCATTCCTTCGGCCCTCGCATCGATGCCCACATTTCTCACCCGCGTTTTGTCCGCCCCCCCAGTTCCCGACACGTGCCTGGCGATGTTTCACGCCCAAGGCGTTGCAGGTCTTAGCCCAGGTCCGGCGTCGCAGTCCGGCATCGCCGGCCGCCTCACGCCCGTCGCGCTACGGCTGGGCCAATTCCCTCAGCATCTCCAGCAAGTGCCGCGTCAGGATCTCGGAAGCGTCTTCCTGGACGTGGCTCGATCCCAGCCAGGTCTCGTAGCCGCCCAGCTTGTGTTGCCTTGGCGTCGGCAGGTAGCCATAGGCGCCATTGGCCAGTTCGATCAGGAAGGTGCGTGCAAAGGGGCTCTTCTTCTTGATCTCCAGCCCGATCTCCACGAACGCCTCGAAAGGCATGGTCACCATCGCCTGATCGCCAATCCGCAAGGCCTGCACCAGGACCGCAACCTTCTCCGGCCGCTCGGCGGCCCCCATGATCCGCTGCGCGTAGTTCAGCCCGTGGCTGGGCAACTTCTCCGCTTCCTCTTTCGGCATCGCGAGCACTTGGCGCGCGTGCTCCAGTTGTTCCGCCGTCGGCTTGCGATAAACCAATTCCACTTCCCGCTGCAGCATGCCGATCGGCACGTCCGCATGGCGTTCGGCATCGCGCACCGCGCGCCACGAGGCGTCGGCCACCTTCCCGGCCACCAATTGGATCTGCTCGAAAGGCGCGCGCGGCGCGCGTGTGCCGGCGAAATCGATGTTGTTGATGTCCCCGCACGGCCCGTTGGAAAGCATAGCGACGAAGTTCTCCGGCGACTTGCCCCCCACGCGCGACCGCATCAGTTGGGCATACGCGCCAAAGTAGTCTGCCGAGATCTTCCCCGCCGGCGCGCCCCCCACGTAGTGCAACGCGTAGTTGGCCAGCACGGCCAACGGCTGCCGCTTGCGCGTGCGGATGTCCAGCACCGAAACCTCGGGATCGGTCGGCCCGGCCGGCTTCACCAGCAGATCTCGCGGCGGATTGGTCTTCACCTGGTCGGTCCCGCCAAACGGATTGGCCGGCTTTACGCCCTCTTTCAGGAACCAACGGCGGTTGAACACCTCCTCGGGCACGGCGTCCGATCCCCACGCCACCGTGGCCGGCTGCAACGCCGCCGCCGCGTCGGTGATGGCCCGCAGGATCCCCGCCGCGGCCTTCTCGCGACAGGCCACGGCCGCCTCCGATCCGCCGCTGCCGGAAATCGACGGCGCGCTGTGCGTGTGCGTCGCGGCAATCAACATCTGTTCCGTCTTCCAGCCCGTGGCCTCCGCGGCGCGCGCCTTGATCTCGTCCAGCGTCTCGCGACTGACCCCCAGGTTGTCCACAATCACGATCACTACGCGCCCCTCGCCGTTCCGCATGGCCAGGGCCCGGGCATGCAGAGGATCGTGCACACTGTCGGTCGGGCGCGGCGTGAACGAGCCGCGCAGCGACAGGGGAAACTTCTCCGGCGTAATGTCCACCGCGGCGGCCCCCGCCTGGAAGCCCTGCGCCTCGGCCGCGCCGGCCGCATCGCCCAGCAAAAGCCCTGCGACGATCGCCGCGCCCCACGTCGCCACGCGCCACACGCGGCCGTGTCTGCAGCCCGGCAAACGATGGTGCGCTCCGAATCGAGTCCGGTTCTTATTGGGCCCTGCATAGCGAATGAACCGAGGACCGGGCACCGACCGGAGGTTGGTCGCGGGAGCCCGGTTTTCCCGGCCTTCCGTTGGTCGGCTGGGGCCATGAACAATGCACAGATCAATAATCCTGGTCGTCATGGGTTCGGTCCCCGGCAGGGTTGTTGGAGGAATAGTCCGCGCGGTTCCCATCGATCCTACGGCGTGATCGCCTGCCATGAAGCACTAGTCTACCTGATCGCCGCGCTCGGGGCGAGCAAAGCCCGATCGCGATCCCCCCTGCCCGAAGAACGACCTCCCTGAATCTCCGCACGCTTGATGCGTTCTGCATCGCCCCTGCTGGCCATCGGCTCATGGGCCATGCAGGGCCCCATAACTGCCCCAGCAGGCCGCGCGAACAAATGGCCACCCTGATACAATGAACGGCGGTCCAAAGCCCCTTTGTCCCTCTGCCCCTTTGCCCCTCTGCCTCTGTGCCTAAAAGGAACCAGTCATGCCCCACACGTCCATCCCACGGTGGCTTCCCGCAGCGGCCCTCTTGGCGTGGGCGTCTGTTGCAAGCCACGCGCAGCCGTTGGACTTGGTTCGCGACGGCGCACCGCAGGCGACGATCGTCATGGACCAGGCGCCGACGCGCGCGGCCCAGTTCGCGGCCGCCGAACTGAACTGGCACATCGAGCAGATCACCGGAACCAGGCTGCCCGTCGTGTGCGGCCCCCAGGCCGTCTCTGGAACCCGGGTACTCGTCGGCCACAGCCCTGCCACCCAGAAGCTCGGCTTGCAGAACGACGATTTCGCCGCCCAAGAGTACTTGATCCGCTTCCTGCCCGACACGCTCGTTCTTGTTGGCCGCGACAAGCAGGATGACCGGCAGCCGCTCGACTACGCCGATCCCGCCACCTTTCCCGGAAAGCTGGACGACCAGGCCACCTCCTACGCCGTGTACGACTTCCTGGAGCGCTTCTGCGGCGTGCGCTGGTATCTGCCGACCGACGTGGGAATGGTCTGCCCCCAGGCAAATAGCCTACCCCAAAACCATCCCAGCCACGTCAAGCGGCCCAGCGTAACCGAACCGCCGACAGGGTCTGGGACCGGTTCTAAGGACGGATCCCAAAACCATCCCAGCCACGTCGGGCGGCCCAGCGGGACCGGTTCAAAGACGCTTTCCATACAAGGAACTGAGGTGCGTCGCAGCCCGGCCATGAAGTACCGCGAGATGTATCGTGCCGCGGACATGCCCGCCAGCCTCAGCGACGTCCCCGGCCCGCGACTGCCCGAGCGTGACGGCCGGCTTTTCATGCATCGCCAGCGCCTGCTCGGCATCCAGGCCTACGCCTGCAATCACTCCTTCTACGGCTACTACGACCAGCACCTGAAGACATCGCCCGAGTGGTTCGCCAAAGGCTATGACCAGGACCTGCGCGCGACTGCGAAGGCCCTCACCGGCAGTGGCCGGAAGTACCGGGCCTACTACCCCAACCTGTGCTACACCAACCCGGACCTCATTCAGCACGTGATCCAACGCGCCCGCGCGTATTTCGATACCGGCAAGTTGCAGCCCAGCGAAGTCGGGGCCGGAGATTTCTTCTCCCTGGTGCCCATGGACTCCAGCGGCCAAGACAAGTTCTGCCGCTGCCCCGCATGCCAGGCCCTCTTGCACCAGGAGCCCCCGTGCAAGCAATGGCGCGACCATGCATTCTTTTGGGACGACAAGGCCAGCGACTACATCTTCGGCTTTGTGAACAAGGTTGCGCGCGGAGTCGCCCAAACCCATCCCGGCAAGTATCTGACCGTGGTTGCCTATCACCAGAACTACTATCCGCCCACCAAAGAACCCTTGGAGTCCAATGTCGCCGTCACCTTCTGCATCCACGCCGCGCTGCGCCCGGTGCCGGCCATGGATCGCGCCGTCCGGGGACTCCTGGACAAATGGGACGAAGAACCGCTCGGCCTCTCCACGGCAACTGGCCCCGGCCGACCAGCCCAAGGCCGGGCAGACCAGGCCTCCGCGGCACCCCCTCGGCCGACCCAGCAGCGGCCCAAGTACCTCTGGCTCTACTTCCACCGCCCCGGCCCGGCGAATCCCTTCTTTCCCGGCTTCATGGCCCATCACCTGGTCCGGCAGATGCAGGACTATCACCGCCGCGGCTTCCGGGGCATCTTTGTCGAGCCGGCCTATTTCCCGCGCGACGCGAGACAGGAAGGCGGTGCCGGCCGAGCGCCCATCGTCACCCTGCTGGAACTGTACCTGGCCTTCAAACTCGCCGACGATCCGACCTTGGACGGCAACAAGCTGATCGACGAGTTCTTCCCGCTCTATTACGGGTCGGCCGCCGAACCAATGCGCAAGCTCTACGAGGCCATCGAGCACACGTATTGCGATCCCGCCACCTACGCCAGCAGCCCTGCCACCTACTATGGCTACCAGACCCCGCAAATCGCCTGGAAGAAACTCGGCACCCGGGCACGCATGCTCGAGTTCGAGGCCCTGATGAAAGAAGCTGCGCAAGCGGCCAGAACGCCCATGGAAAAGAAACGCGTCGCCCTGTTCGAACAGAGCATCTGGAACCGCATGCAGACCGCCAGCCGGCAAACCGCGCAAGGAACCTCCGCACAAATGGACTGACCGAAGCAGCGTCCCTTTGTCCCTCTGCCCCAGTGCCTCCGTGCCTTTGCCCCTCTGCCCCTCTGCCCCTTTGTCCCTTTGTCCCTCTGCCCCTTCCCCCCTGCCCTCACTGCCGCGGCACAATCCGATACCGGCCACCAGAGGCCTCAACGTGCAGCGTGTTCTTGCCGGCTTCCACGACCACCTCTCGCTCGGCCACGCCGGGCGCCGTGATCCGCCATCGCCCCGCCGCCAGTCCCGCGCACCAGACCTGCACCGGGCCGGAGCCCTGCGGCACCGTCACCTCCAGCGCGGCCTTCACCAACTCGGCCCCTTTCGCCAGCACCACAATCCGGTCCGCAATCCGCACCGTCACGGCCGCCGCTGACTCCCCATGCTCCACCGGCAACGGTTCCGTGTCGTAAGCTTGCATCACGGCCAAGAACCGGTCGTGCGCCTGCGCCTTCTTGGGCGAGACTTGTATCCGGTGTCCGTTGGCCTCCGCCGCGGTCGGACTGGGCGGCGTGAATGCCTGGCCAAACACGCTGTTGGCCTCCGCCCCGCTCAGAATTTCCATCGTCCGGGCCGCGCTGCCGGGCCACAGCATGCGCACGTCGAGTTGCCCCTTCGCTCCGCCCGACGTGTTCCACAGCGTCACGCCCTCAGGCGTAGTCTTGGGCGATTGGAACGTGTTCAGTTGCCAGATCTTGCGATACTCCGCGCGCGACGTGCGCATGTCGTCCAACACGATCATCGCCGCCGGGTTGCCCGGCCGCATCAGGTTCAAGAAGCAAAATCGCCGCACATACCCGGCCACCTTCTGCGAATACGCGCTGGTCAGGTCGGCGCTGAAGTAGCTGAACAGCGGCACCTGCGCCGCCGGTCCCAAACTGCATGACAACACCTTGCCATAGGCAAAGAGCGGATCGGTCGTCGCCTGTTCCGGCGTGCGCGGGCAGGCGCCCACAAAGCGCGACCCGCCGTCGTTGGCCAGTCCGCGCGCAAACTTCTCCTCCGGGTCCAGCACCAGC
Organism: uncultured Planctomycetales bacterium; assembly: GCA_937889015.1. Classification (GTDB taxonomy): domain Bacteria; phylum Planctomycetota; class Planctomycetia; order Pirellulales; family Thermoguttaceae; genus CALARR01. The sequence continues at coordinate 83,513 of CALARR010000032.1, forward strand.
ATCATGCTCTGGGCCGCCGACCGCTTGCCGAAATTGACGTCATACGGCGTGCCGTAGAACTTGTACTGCGACAGGCTGCCGGCCTGCAGCCCGCGGTAGTAGATCTGCAACGCGCCGGCATCGCAGTGCTTGTGGTTGCCGAAGTGGTAGCCCCCGCCCCGGACCTCGGTCACCACATCGGCCGAATCCTCGCCCATGTTCCAGCCAGTGCGCGCCACCATCCCTCCCAGCACGGGCCCGAAGTCGATGCTCAGCGGCAGCGAGTCCAAGTTGGTCTGGGCCTTGAGGGCCGGATCGTTCAGCAGCAGGAACAACACCGAATCGCCCCCGCGCAACCCGCCCTGCCGAACGAATTCCCCCTTGACCACCGGATCGCCGCTGTAGGCATAGCACAACAGCGCGGTCCGCGCATAGCTCCAGTAGCCCTTGCCTGCCGGCACGCCGTCGCCGTCGCGCAGCATCTCGCCGTTGGGCAACCGCATGTACAGCCAATACTTGGGCACCGTCTTGATGTTCGCGTCAAAGACCTCCTGTCCGCACAACCGGCGCAACAGCCACGCCGCGTGCATTTCCCATCCAAAACGGTACGCGGCATAGCTGATCCCCTGGTTGTGCCGCGGCGACTGGTACTCGAATCGCCGCATCGGCACCAACTGCTCCAAGACGCAATACGCGCAGTACTGGTAGGGCACGGGGTCTTCGTCGTAAATCGCGATCGACATCGAAAGCAGGTCGCGATTGATCTGCGCCTCGTTGCCGTGGCCATTGACGATATACTGCTTGAACGGCGGCCACGCGCATTCCATGTCGTCGGCCAAACGCATCAGGTGCCGGCGCAGCGTCTGGCGTTCGTCGGGCGTAATCAGGCCGTAGCACCAGTCATACACGCACGCCCCCGCATAAATCGCGGCCCCCACCTCGCGCGTGATGTCCAGCAGGTTTCCGAACTCGACGCGCGACAAATAGGCCAGCATCAGATCCACCGCTTCGCGGCCGGCCCGCTTGTCGTCCCGTACCAGGTAGCAGAAGGCCTTGGCAATCGCCGCCTGCTCCAGCGGCGTGTTGAAGGCCACCTCGCGATCCTCGTCCGTCTTGAACACAAACGGCTTCTTCGCCAGATCGCTCACGCGCTGCCAGTGTGGCTTGTGTTCCGGATGCTCCAGGCGCGAACGCACCTCGGCCAGCGTCGCCGGATTCACCCACAACCGCGGATGACTGGCCGGCGGAACGATCTTCGGTCGATAATCGGCCGCTTCCTTCGGCACCGCCGGCGCGCGGTACGGCGCCAGTTCCAGCCGATCGAGCCGAACGCCCGCCGGCAGCCACAACCGGATCTGCTGCGGCTTGCCGCTCAACTCAAAGGCGCCCAGACGCTGATGGCACATCTGCGCACTGGCCCACGGCACATACACCACGCGCCGCGTAGGACGCGCTTCGCCCACCTGGATCCGTGCGTACAGCGAATCGAACTTGCTCTTCGCCTTGCGCATCTGCTCGGTTCCCAGCGCGTCGGTGGCGGCATACGTGGTCAGCGAATACCGCCCCGCCTGCGGCG